>DAIDKH010000062.1:4916-25003 GCA_027450145.1 Chthonomonadaceae bacterium
GGACCCTTGTACCGTCACCATATCGTCCAATGAGTACAAAGGGAAACCCACCCGCTACTAATCTCGCGATTCGTTCGTCAAAGTCGCGCGATTCTACCAAAATAAGCCCATCCACCCTTCGCGTGCGCAGCAACTCCTCATGAATAGTTCGCTGAGAGCGCATTGTACGCGCAGTATCAACACAGAGATGGTATCCACGCTCATTAGAAATCTGAAGGATCGCTACGACTAACGGACTGAAGAACGGATCCTGCGAAAGAGCGTCAGGGGCCCGGTGAACAACTAATCCCAATGTACCGCTCCGCTGAACGCGAAGGGATTGGGCCTGAAAATTTGGAGCGTAATCCTGCTCCTGAACGATTGCTAGCACGCGCTCTCTAGCCTCTTCATTCACTCGAGGATCGTTATTGAGCACTCGAGAGACTGTGGCCTGTGACACACGGGACATCCGGGCGATTTCTCGCTGGGTAGGCATGAGACGCACGTTTCCTTTCCAAACTAGTTGCCATTTTTGAGAATTCGTATTCTCAGTCATGATTATATCGTGGTTATCGTGAATTGTCAAGGTGAATTGCAAGTCTGTTATTGAATTAAACGCCTATTAATTCACACTAAAGTATAAGCCAATGATGAAACTTACTGAATTACATCGCTTCCGTTGGAACCAGATGACGCACTTCCTCGTGATTTGAACCGCCAGTGCAGGTTAGGCCCATTGTCATAGCGGGCACTCGTTGTATCACTTAATCGCAACGCTTTAGCATGGCCATCTACAAATACCGTATCTAGAGTAGCTCGCAAATCGAACTCTGAGTAATGTATCGGTGAGTGGAAATCCCACTGCTCCCAAATCATCGCCATTCCTGCAGCATCCTGAATACCACTCGTTCGCCCGCCTGCCGCTAGATACATCTTGAGTTCAAAGGAAGTGTAGGGGCGTGCAGAACGGTCCGTATCGGATGGACAAAAGAATACGGAATTGCGCCCGTGCCCTTTGGGTAGTTCACGAGTTACGTAGGGCCTGGTGAGGAGTGCCCAGTTCAATTGCCCAACGGAGTCATGTGTGCCACGACAGAAGTGAGAATGCCAGTAAAGCTGATCGGACGAATGCGCACGGTCGAGTTTGTCGACCATATAACCCGGATATCCACCGTCGTAGTCCTGGGAATACATTGACAGTGCTAATCCAAGCTGGTGCATATTGTCGATGCACACAGTTTGAAGAGCCTTATGCCGCTCTGCACGAATTACTGGAACCAGTAAGCCTGCTAGAATGGCTATTATCGCCAGGACAACGAGCATTTCAACCAGCGTAAATCCTGTAGATTTCACGCGGTGCTTCAACCCGTCATCCCCCGGCAACAACTCCAATTTGTATTCCTATTCATACAATGGCACTTAATATTAGGTCTGCTCGCATATTATGAGTTTATCACAGGTTTTTCGATCTTGCGTGTTACGAAGATAAATTGTTAATCTAATAAGGCTAGTCAACCCTATTAAGATAGTATTGAAGCGTTGGATCTAATCCTTTTTCTAAGTCGAAGCTTGCTTTGAAGCCGAGTACAGTTTCTGCCCTGCGGGTATCGGCACCAGAATGGCGAATATCACCGGCGCGAGCCGCCTCATGTATCGGTTCTATTCGTTTGCCGTTCAATTTGTACAGTGTATCTAGCAGGTCAATTAGCGATACAGATCGGCCGCTGCCAATGTTATAAACTCCACCTGCGGCCGAGCCCGGCGCATCGAATCCTGCGGCAATGTTTGCGAGAGCTACGTCCTCAACATAACAGAAATCACGCGTTTGCCCGCCATCCCCATACACCGTTGGCGGTCTGTTGTTGGCCAGGCAGGTAATAAATCTAGGCACTACCGCCGCATAGTGGCTGTTGGGATTCTGACCAGGCCCGTAAACGTTAAAATACCGCAGTGCAATCGCTTCTACACCAAAGTTCTTGGTAAAGATGCGGCAGTAGTGTTCACCACATAACTTCTGCAGGCCATAAGGCGACTCCGGTAGTGGAAGCATTTCCTCGTTCACAGGTGTGACGGCAGCGTTGCCATACACCGCAGCTGACGATGACAATACAAACCTCCCAACACCTTCGTCCCTACAGGCAATCAACATGTTAAGGGTGCCTTTAGTGTTGATCTCCTCCGTTCCAACAGGATCCTCAAGTGACTGCGGCACAGAAATTGCAGCCGCCATATGAAATACGCAGTCGACTCCCCGGCTTGCCCTGTGACACATCTCTTCATCGCGGATATCGCCCTGAAGTAGGGTTACGCTGTCTCCGAACCGTGTTAAGCGTTGCGGATCACCCGAGGAAAGGTTGTCAAGAACGGTTACGCGAATACCTCGCGATACTAGCTGCGAGACCAGGTGCGAGCCGATAAACCCGGCTCCCCCTGTAACAAGCGCGTTGGGCATGTGATTTGTGGTTCTCCGTTCAGTCACATCGTCAGAATAATGTGGGATGTATTCATATTGATTATGGCCCAAAATTGCATTCCAATTTACCTGGATACAGGCAAAAATGCACCTCGGCGAGGTGTACCTTGCAATGTGGGCTCTAAATACCACACTCTAAATCCGTATCGCGCAGGTATGCTATTGATATCGTTTTAGTCTGGTCGATTGGTATTTCACCTTCGGCCCGCTCACGACACAGGTCCTTTACTGCGGGTGTGAGCAGATGCACTACATTTTTTTACATTGGAGGAACTAGCTTTTGGACCACTCAACACTCGAGTTTCTAAAGACGATGGTCAACACACCTGGGCCATCCGGTTATGAGCAGCAGGTTCAGTCGGTTTACCGCCAATATGTTAAAAGTTATGCTGACACGGTCACAACCGATGTGTTGGGCAGTGTCATTGCGGCTATTAATCCAAACAGCCCATTCAAAGTCATGCTTGCCGGTCACGCTGACGAAATTGGCTTTCAAATTCGGTACATCGCAGACGACGGCAGTCTGTATTTCGGTCAAATTGGTGGACACGACGGCGTAGTCGCCGTCGGACAGAGAGTTAACGTACACACTGCCACCGGACCAATCCCTGGCGTACTTGGACGTAAGGCCATTCATCTGCTTGAGGCTGGGGAGCGCGACAAAGTACCGCGCACAGACGACCTTTGGATTGACATAGGCGCTGTCAACGGCGAAGAGGCAAAGAAGGTTGTTTCGGTGGGTGATTGCGTTACCTATGCGCCCCAGTTTGAAATGTTGCAGGGAACGCGCGCTACAGCGCGAAGTTTTGACAATAAAATGGGATGCGTTGTAATCGCGGAGGCCCTTCGCCTCCTCAAAGATCGAAAGGTTCAGTGCGGCGTGTATGCTGTAGCGAACGTGCAAGAAGAGATTGGCCTGCGAGGCGCGCGTACAGCTACCTACGCCATAGCTCCGACGGTAGGAATCGCTACAGACGTTTGCCATGCAATGGATTTCCCCGGTGCAGACAAAAAGAAGGTTGGAGACATTAAACTAGGAGCGGGCCCGGTAATTGCCAGGGGGGCCAACATCAATCCTCGTGTGTTTGAACTATTAGTCGAGTCTGCTAGAAAACTGGAAATCCCCTATCAAATTGAGGCACTACCGGCCGGAACGGGAACCGATGCAAACGCAATGCAAGTAACCCAAGGCGGTATTGCTACCGGTCTAATCTCGGTACCGTTACGGTACATGCATACACCGTGCGAAGTTATGGACCTAGAGGATATTACCAATGCGGCGCTCTTAATGGCGGAATTCGTCGCAAGCATAACTGCAGAAACTAATTTGATTCCGTAAGCGCAAATGCAGTTTGCGCCGCAGTGTACACTTCACCTGCAGAAACACCATGCAGCACCGCTGCAGCCCGTACATCCTCGTACTCGGGTGCAGCGGTGGTCTGTCGTCCCTTCCAACTGCCCACCTTCACTCTTATGGCACCATAAGCCGTTTTCACTGTTACCCACGTTCTCTGCTGCACGAATCGGTCAGCCCCCACCCTGCGCACTCCAAGGGTTGTACTGTTGGCAAAAATGATGTCGGCTGCTCGTTCACTTAATAAGGGCGGCACCAAAACCGTAAGTAGAAGGGCCGACCGTTGCTTTTTCATCAGTATTGGCGTGTAGAACACATCTACGGCGCCAGCATCGAAGAGCCGGCTGCTTAGCAATTCACAGAACTGCGGGTTCATATCGTCAATATTCGCTTGCAGTATATCCACCGTAGTGGGTGTTTCACGACTTCTACACACCTCAGTGTCATGCGGATGAGGTATATCGCGAAGGATCGACACCGCATGAGGAAGAAGAGGTCCCAACAAGTTAATGCCGTCACGAACCCCGCCTGTCGATCCTGGTAAGTTGACAATCAGTGTGCGATCTTTAATTCCGCTGACTCCACGCGAAAGCACTGCATTGGGCACCCTGCGGTACGAATGCCATCGCAGGAGTTCTGAGATACCAGGTACCTCGCGCTCAATTACATCCAATGTCGCCTCAGGTGTGATGTCTCGCGGTGCAAGGCCTGTTCCTCCAGTCGTAACAACCAGCCAAACATCGTTCCCGCATGCTGAAGTTAATGCCTTGCTAATCTGGTCGCGCTCATCCGGTACAATCGAGCAGCCTTGAACAGTCCATCCGAGTTCAGTAAGCATGGTCATTGCCAGACCGCCCGAGAGATCCTGAGCTTCACCCTTGTTGCATCGATCGCTTACGGTAATCACTGTCGCAATCATATCTTGCCCTCAAGTGCAGCAGTAATGGCCGGCTCGTAAGCATAGAGTGGCCTGGGACCTCCCTGCCATATTCTGATGACTCGGCTTTGTCGGTCAACAAGCAGTGTCACCGGCACGTCCTCAATGCTACCAAATCGGTACCGCAACTGGCTGTTCGCATTCACCTGGGGATAGTCAATCCCGTTCTCTTTACACCACTTGAGTATAGAATGCCTATCAGAAATTCCATTTTCCGGAGCGCCAATGACACGTAAACCCTGTGGTTTGTATAAATTATACAACTTTATAAAGGAGGGCATTTCCGCGATGCACGGACCACAGCCCATTCCCCACACGTTCACCAGCGTGACATGTCCCGACAAGTCCGCATTTGAAAATGGCGGCCCAGACACCCCTTCTGCGTAGAACCTACCTACCGTGTCGGTATGCGTGGGTGTTACTGGCTTGATGTCATTGAATGGCGGCGTCATGGCCCACTTTGCCGAATTCATCTTCCACCAATTCAGCCATTTCGCTGTGATTGCCGAACGCTTGGCTGGAGCAGATAATCTGGAAACGTGCCAATTGTTGCCCAACGCGGCCGCCAGAGTAACAGTACAGAATTGGACGACGTTTGAATCTTTGCTCTGCAAGCCTGCAATGAGACCAGGAACGAGCTGAAACCGAATTGGATTGTGGCTGTTTCTAGTCATCCATTGTGCTAACAACTGCCCCGCGTCCTCGCCGACCCAGGGATCCTCGTCCTGTAGACCACACAATAGATAGTACAACCCGGTCTTATCGGTATCTTCATGGATGACCTCAAGAGCTCTCATTCGTACTACAGAGTCCTCGTCCTGTAGAAAGGTCTCCAGAAATGCTAATGTCGGTGGCGGAATAGTTCGCGGCTTGCCAGGATTTAAAACGTAGCGCTCCCCAACCCAATCGACAATTGCATACCGTAATCCTTCACTGGCTCGGGTATGATCCGAGCCAGCAAGGTTAAGCACAAACGGAAGCTGTTCATTTGCAGGGAGCTTCTGCACGGCAGCGGCCAAGGCTGCGGGAGCCTGCTCGTGATTGCCCTGCAGAGGATTGTGGTGTTGAACTGATCGATCGTGAGTTACCCGTACTATGACGGCAAGGGCTACCAAAATCGCCGCATAATACGCCCAAACCGGTATACGTGAACGGCGCTTTCTAGATACGATCTCACTCTGCATGGCTACCCGCCTCCCAATCTTGTACGAACATGAAAAGTATGGCATACAGACAAATGTGTTCCAGCCTAACTGCCAGAGTGTGAACTATTTCACACCATTTATGACAAATATTACACTAGCAAAATGGGCAATTATGCATTATCATTTACGTTATAGAATCCTAAATGCGCGGCCGCGCTGCAAACGTGAATTTCAGCGTGCGGCAGGCAACAACATATATGCTAGCGCGAACGTTGGCGGGGAGATTGCGTCGTGGAGATAACCTTACTGGGTACAGGGGCGGCAGAAGGCTGGCCAGGCCTTTTTTGTAACTGTTCAATATGCGCTCATGCCCGAGCAACCGGCGGAAAGAACATAAGGTCGCGCGCCTCGGCCATTATTGATGGCGTCCTTAAAGTCGATCTTCCCCCGGACCTACACATGCAGGCAGTACATAATTCACTCAACCTTCGAGACCTCCGCTATCTGTTGGTAACCCATTCACATGACGACCACCTGTGCCCAACGGAACTGCAGTACATGGGGCAGTGGTTCACAACTGAGGCTGTTCCTCAGACCCTGCAGATCATTGGTCCATCGCCGGCGCTTAATCGAATTCGGCGAGAGGTCGACATCACCAAATTGCCGATATGTCTTACTACTGCCATGCCGGACCACCTCCTAAACTTCTGTGATTACCGCATAACTGCGATCGAAGCGGTGCATGATCCGTCGCAGCTCTGCCTCAACTACATTATCAAGGCGAAGGACGGAACACAAATACTTTACGCTTCTGATACGGGTTGGTACACTGAAACCACCTGGCAGTTCCTTGAGCGTCAGGAATTTGATGCCGTCATAGCCGAGTGTACAAAGGGACCCACTCCCACAGAGTATTCCGGGCATCTAGATATGTTTCAAGTCATTGAAATGAAAATGCGTCTGCTGAGAGCCAATTCCATCACCACCCACACGCCGTTTGTGGCCACCCATTTCTCGCACATGGGAGGGTATACCCACGAACAGTTAGAAGCCGCGTTGGCACAACACGGGATTGTAACTGCGTACGATGGCTACAGTTTCAGTGTAAAGCCTTCCACTGTGCTTGCTACTGCGCGGTAACACCGTGTAGTAGTGTGCAGTTTATTCGCGAACCGCCAATTCCCAGTGGACTGTAGGATGTTTCTCGTCCAAGTTGCACGGGTATAATGCACCTATGTCTCGAAATACTTGGCTAATGGCCGCACAGATACTGTTCCTTGCGAGCCCGTCCCCGTTGTTAGCTGCTAGAACATCCAATCGTCGTGCGGAAGCTCTTACGGTCCCTCCAAAGGTTAAGCGAGAATTTCGAGCTGCGTGGGTTGCAACCGTCGCCAACATCGATTGGCCGTCTCAAAAGGGCTTACCTGTTAGCATCCAGAAACAACAGCTCCTCAGTATCGTGGCTAAAGCAGCGGCATTGAAGCTGAACACGCTAATTTTTCAAGTGCGACCGGCGTGCGATGCCGTCTATGACTCCTCTATTGAGCCGTGGAGTGAGTTCATCTCCGGTACTCAAGGAAAGGCCCCGGAACCAAAGTACGATCCACTTGCATACTTGGTCCATGCCGCTCACCTCCGCGGTATTCAAGTTCAGGCATGGTTCAATCCATTTCGAGCTAGGTTTGCCCTCAGCAAGTCGCCGCTTGCAGCAAACCAAGTGATACGTCTTCACCCTAGCTGGATCGTTCACTACGGGGACCAAACATGGTTGAATCCTGCACTACCGCAAGTTCAACGATACGTTATTAGCGTTATTATGGATGTAGTGAAGCGGTACAATGTAGATGGCGTCCATTTAGATGATTACTTCTATCCCTACCCAGAGAAGAATCAAAGTGGTAATTACATTACGTTCAATGACAAGGTAGCCTTTGATAGCTACAGGTTGCACGACGGTACTCTTCCCATTGCCAGCTGGCGTCGGCACAACATCGACCATTTTGTTCACACCCTATATGACACTATTAAGTCTGTTAAACCGTGGGTACTCTTCGGTATTAGTCCGTTCGGAATATGGCAACCATCTCACCCACCGACGATCAAGGGCTACAACTCTTACGCCATGATCTATTCAGACTCTCGACTTTGGCTAAGAAACGGCTGGTGCGACTACCTTGCACCACAGTTGTACTGGAAGATAGAACCACCCGCTCAGAGTTTCCCGGTTCTACTAGAGTGGTGGGAAAAACAAAACTATGATCATCGGCATATCTGGCCAGGCATCTACGTCGACAGAGTGGACAAATCATACGGCTCAGGCACATGGCCCAGTCAAGAGATAACAAAAGAAATTCAGATTACGAGAGCCGTACCGGACTGCAATGGAGCGGTAATGTTCAGTATGGTGACGTTAATGCACAATGCTGGCGCAATAGACAACGCATTGGCCTCCGTATACATGCATACTGCGCTGGTACCCGCTTCGCCATGGTTAGACAACAGTAAGCCATCGCGACCGACATGTGTACTACGTTCATCTCCCACTACCAACGGCAAAGTCTACAAGTTAAGTTGGAGTAGCAAACCTACAGACGCGAGTGTCCGTTGGTGGCTGGTGCAAATATTGAATATCGATGGCTGGCACTCCTTCGTGATGCCAGCAGAGCGCCGAAGTACGAAGTTACCATCAAGCACGTTGGAAGCTTCTATTCGAGCCGTATCACCAAGCGGGATAGAGTCAGATTGTTCACTTGTAAACCTACGGATACACGACTCGCCATCATTACAAGGGCAAACTCACCATCGGCCGAATGTATCAGACAAATCAGTTCGCACTGGAGCAATTAAATGACGGATTCTTTCAACAGCCGCAGCCAAATGACAACGGCAGGTACTGAACGTGCCCCTAACCGCGCGATGCTGCGTGCAGTCGGGTTTAAGGATAACGACTTTGACAAGCCAATAATTGGTGTTGCTAATCTCCACTCGGACATTACCCCCTGCAATATGCACCTCGATAGACTGGCACGAAAAGGAATCGAAGGCGTTTATGCCGGAGGTGGAATGCCACAGGTATTCGGAGCGCCTACAGCCTCGGACGGTATCATGATGGGACACCAGGGTATGCGCTACAGCCTGGTATCCCGAGAAGTGATTGCCGATAGCATTGAGGTGGTTAGCGGCGGTATGAATCACGATGGCGTTCTCACTATCGGTAGCTGCGACAAAAACATGCCAGGCTGTATTATGGCAGCCGCACGCATGAATATTCCCTCCATCTTCGTTTATGGCGGCTCTATAATGCCCGGCGTTGGTGAGGCTGGTGAAGATCTGGACATTGTTTCCATTTTCGAAGCAGTGGGCCAGTTTCAGGCTGGCACATCGGATGCCGATCACGTGCACGCAGTGGAATGCAATGCTTGTCCTGGCGCCGGCGCATGCGGTGGCATGTTTACGGCGAATACAATGGCCAGTGCCATAGAAGCTATGGGCATGTCGCTCCCATACGATGCGAGCTACCCTGGAGTATCTTCGGCGAAAGATAGAACGGCATTTCAGGCAGGCTCTCAGCTTGTGGAGCTCATTCGCCAAGGAATTCGCCCCCGGGATATTATCACCAGGAAGTCGCTAGAGAATGCATATACCCTCGTGCTGGTTTTAGGAGGATCTACAAACGCCCTGCTTCACCTCACAGCAATTGCCAGGGAGGCGGACGTAGATTGGGATCTTAGGGACTATGACCGCCTCGGCGATAGAATTCCTCATCTTGCTGATCTTCGCCCCTCCGGTAAGTTTGTTATGTACCATCTCCACGCAGCCGGTGGCACACCAGCAGTCCTAAAGATGCTGTTGGAAGCGGGGCTACTGCACGGGGATTGCCTCACTGTTACAGGTAAAACGCTTGCAGAAAACCTGGCGGACGTAATGCCGATTAATAAGCGTCGCCAGACGGTTGTGCGTTCACTAGACAACCCCATCTATCCCACGGGGCATCTAGTGGTGTTGCATGGTAACCTCGCCACCGAAGGGGCAGTGGCAAAAGTTGCCGGACTAAAATCGCGAAGCATAACTGGCCCAGCTCGAGTATATGACGGTGAAGAGGCCTGTTTTGCCGCGGTGCAACGTAGAGAAGTGAAACCTGGCGACGTTGTTGTCATTCGTGGAGAAGGGCCCGTGGGCGGACCCGGAATGCGCGAGATGCTGGCAGTAACAGCTGCACTAGTGGGTCAGGGTCTGGGCGATAGCATTGGCCTGCTCACGGATGGCAGATTTTCTGGGGGCACCCATGGTTTGGTGGTTGGTCACGTGGCGCCTGAGGCGTGGGTAGGTGGAACAATCGCGCTATTACAAGACGGAGATATGATAACGATAGACGCAGACAAAAAGCTGCTGCACGTAGAGCTAAGCGACGAAGAACTCGCTAGCCGCCGTGCAAAATGGCAGCTCCCTGCTCCTCGTGAAACCCGGGGCGTCTTGGCAAAATACGCCAAGTGCGTGCGTTCTGCGGCAGACGGTGCAGTGACGTTCTAAAGGCAGAGGGGGATGCCTTCTTATTAGAACTGCATTCCCCTATTTCAATACTAACTTCTGCCAGCCGGAACGAATGGACAGACAGTTCCTGGCCATTTCAACGTCGGCATCGATCTGCAGCTTTAGCGCCACTAGCGATTCGAATTTAACCTCGTCGCGTAGCTTCTCCACAAATCGAACCTCTAGCAGTTGTCCGTATAAATCGCCCGAGAATTCAAAGAGATAGACCTCAATACTGCGGCCTGCTCCTTCAACTGTCGGTCTCGAGCCGATGCTACACGCTCCACCAAAGATACGGCCGTCGTTCAATCGAACGAGAGCGGCATAAATTCCGTCTCCAGGCACAATCTGACGTTCACAACCGCTCAAATTAGCAGTAGGATAGCCTAAAGTCCTACCTAATTGCTGCCCTTTTATTACTTCACCAACAAACAGAAACGGGTGACCCAGTAACTTCTCGGCAACGGCCATGTCTCCTGCGCTAATTCGTTCACGAATTCGGCTGCTGCTAACGGGTACGCCATCGACCTCCACAGGGTAAAGTGCCTCGACAACGTACGATAAGCGATTCTGATTAGCCTTGAGGTATTCTAGGTCCCCGGTTCTATCGCGCCCGAAACAGAAATCACGCCCCTCCACAATCGCGGAAGCTGATAACGTGGTCTTCAGTACCTGTTCCAGAAATCGATCACGATCCATCTCGGCTAATTGTCGATCGAAACGAGCAACAACCAGATTATCAACGCCCAGGGACTCTATCAGTTCTGCTCGTTGATTGGCCGTTGTAATATGTTCTGGGGCCGTAGCTGGTCGTAATAGTTCGGCAGGATGCCGATCGAAAGTAAACACAACGAGCGGTCGGTTATTTAAGTTAGCGTCTTCCTTTGCGCGCCTGATGAGCGCCTGATGCCCTAGGTGGACGCCATCAAATGACCCAATTGCAACTGTCGTGTTCTGCGAAAACGGTTGGACGGTCTCCAGGCCATTAAAAATCTTCATTGCGCGTGAAACACCTTAAATGGGTGGAGGGTACCATCCGCCACACGTGCAACTGCAAGCAGCGAACCTTCCGGCGAGAGAAGCACTGCAATATCGCTTCCTGCCATTGTGGTAACCTGCTCGGTCATTCTGCCAGCCGTTAACGGTACGGCAATTCCATGACTGATCTGGTCAATAATTGATTGGTCCTCAATCGTGAACCTGGGATAATGCGCGACCGCCTGTTCCATAGGAATCAACAGCTCTTGCATAGAAGCTGCATCGCCGTCCGGAATAATCCTGTCAAGTGTTATAGCCCTATCGACTGTAAACGAGTCCTGAGGCGAATAACCAACCCACTGCCGTCGCAGTGCGGACATGATTGCGCCTACGGAGAGAACTTTGCCCAGATCATCCGCCAAAACCCTTACGTAAAAGCCGGATGAACATGTGATTTCAAGAGTTGCAGTGGCTGCATAACCCGGCTCGAACTGAGACAAATCGAGCTGCTCGACACACACATTTCGCGGTTCACGCTCAACAACCTTACCTTCTCGCGCAAGCTGGTATAGCCTCTTGCCCTGGTAGTGCACAGCGGAAACCATAGGAGGTGTCTGTTGAATGGAACCTACAAAGCCTTTAAGAGCGCGTTCAACGTCCTGCCGGGTTATATGCGAAGCGTCGTTGCGTTTAGTAACGGTGCCCATCGTATCATACGAATCGGACTGAATCCCTATTTGAAACTCTGCAGTGTAGTGTTTGTTGCAGGCTGTTAGGTACTCTGCAAGGCGGGTCGCCATTCCAATACAAAGCACCATAACGCCGGTTGCCATCGGATCCAGCGTACCAGTGTGACCAACCTGACGAGTTTTATAGGCGCGACGTACACGATTCACAACGTCGTGAGATGTACAACCACTTGGTTTATCTACTACAAGAATGCCGCACGGCGAATTCTCAATCATTTAGGCCGTTCAATGCTCCCGCGCACGATGCTGGCGAAGTATTTATGGATGGCGTTATCACCTGTCAATTCCGGATGAAATGCAGTGGCGAGTAGCCTACCCTGTTGAACAGCAACTACTCTATCGCGGTATGTAGCTAGTACCTGTACCGAGGAGTCGTGACTGGCAACAAACGGCGCTCGAATAAACAGCCCGCGTACGGGAATAACGTCGCCGGATGCAGAAACTGTAAGATCAGTTTCAAAGCTGTCAATCTGCCGCCCAAAAGCATTCCTGGCCGCACATATATCCATAAGTTGAAGTGTTGGCTGATCTGGCCGTTCGCTCACCTCTTTGGCCAACAATATTAAACCGGCGCAGGTGCCGTAAATTGGCATGCCACTTTGCGCGCGTTTCACGATTTCTTTGTCCAGGTAAGACCGCGAAAGAAGTTTGATTATGGTAGTAGATTCACCACCAGGTAACACTAAAGCGTCTACGCCTGCCAGATCAGTCTCGGTTCTCACTTCCTGTGCATTCACTTCCGCTATGGTCTGTAGCATCTTGATATGCGCATGAAAATCGCCTTGCACAGCAAGAACCCCGATATTAATTGCCGTCATCTAGCCTATCTCACTCTGGCGCCGACAGGTACGAGTTCCTCCGGTCGCACTAAAACGGCGCGTCCGTCCACGTCAGCCGCCAGGAGCATCCCCTGCGACTCGATGCCTCTCATCTTGCGCGGCTGCAGATTTGCAACAATGACTACCTGCTTGCCTTCTAACTCTTCTGGCTTGTAGTATTCCGCAATGCCGGCTAGTATAGTCCGTGCTTCATCGCCAGTGACTTTAACGGTGAGACGTAACAGCTTCGTTGCATTTGGAACAGGCTCAGCAGCAAGTACTTCTCCAACCTTCAACTGCACCTTCATGAAGTCTTCGATACCAATCACTACACCGTCATCACCTGGTTGTGCTGCCTGAACAGGTGTTCCCGGTGCCGGTGTCTGGTTAGATGTATCCACAGCGTTTATTTGCTCCTCTGTTTTATTTACAAGGGCACCTATCTGCAGTAGCTCCGCCTCGGTAGGCACGGTGTCGAGTATTCGCGGAAAAATGGGAACTGCTGGATCAAGTACCGTACCCGATTGTAACTTCCCCCACTCAAGGTCTGCAGAGTCTGGTGATTTGAACGGTGCGCCTACCTGCCCGCACAACGCGATGCTGGCAGTGGGCATAAACGGTGACAACAGAAGCGAGCTTATTCGGGCCGCTTCTAAACAGTTGTAGAGAATTGAGTCGAGCTTGGCTTGCGCCTGTTCATCACCCGCTGTTACTGCTTTTGCGAGTGCCCATGGTGCCGATGAATCGATGTATTTGTTCATACGGGCTACTAGCTGCATCACTGAGTCTATTGCGCTGTTCAATTTGTAGTGTGCCATATGTTCGTGGTACGCCTGCTTAACTGCTGCAGTCAAAGCGGTGATTTCTGGATCAGGCATCGAACACGCCGGAATTACCCCCCCACAAAACTTATGAAGCATGTTAACTGTACGATTGACAAGGTTCCCTAAGTCGTTGGCAAGATCCGTATTGTATCGGCGCAAAAACGACTCTACAGAGAACTCGGTATCAAGGCCGAAGTTCATTTCGCGGCACAGCATGTATCGTAGAGCGTCCACAGCGATCGACCTATCGATGCCTGCCTTAGAAGCGATCATTAGCTCAAAAGAAGTGGGGTGAGGCAGTCCCCCTGTACTCTTTCCAGCTTTCTCGCCAGCCCGCAGCCCAGGTAGTGTCCAAAAGCCGTGTGCAAAAACGCATTTGGGCAGAGGTAGATCCAGAGCGAGCAGCATTGCGGGCCAAAGCGTTGCATGAAATCGGACGAAGATCTCTTTGCCCATGAAATGAAGATCAGCTGGCCACCACTTGGACCACTCGGGGTTGTCCGGCCATCCAGTAGAGGCAAGATAGCTAATGAGAGCGTCGAACCAAACATAAATTACCTTGTCAGGATCTCCCGGAAATGGTATACCCCAGCCTTTGTTAGGGCGCGTTATACAAATGTCGCGGAGGCCTTCATTGATAAAGCCAACAACCTCATTTTTTCTAAATTCTGGCTGCAGAAATCCTGGATTATTCTCATAATATCTCAACAGTCGATCGCCAAACTGCGATAGCTTAAAGAAGTAATTCTCTTCACTAACGCGCACCACCGGTTTTCCTGTTTCTTTTGAACGACCATCGTGCACATCCGAGTCACGGTAAAAAGTTTCGTCGCTGGTGCTGTACCACCCTTGGTAAGTGTCCTTATAAACGTAGCCGCGGTCTACTAAACGGGTAAAAAACTCCTGAACAGCCCGAATATGCCTCGGTTCGGTCGTTCGGATAAAATCATCAAATCGTACATCAAGATCCTGCCAACATGCACGAAACGCCGACGATAAACCGTCCACAAATGCATTTGCAGGCATCGCGGCATTATCTGCCGCATCCTGAATTTTGGCACCGTTTTCGTCAGTGCCCGTGAGCAGCCGTGAATTTTCACCTTGCATCTTATGGTAACGTGCAATGGCATCGCACGCAACAGTCGTTAGCGCAGTGCCAATATGTGGCAATCCGTTAACGTAGTAAATTGGAGTGGTTATATAGAAGCCATCTCTACCGCTATCCGTCATAGGTACAGGTTATCGCTTTCTAAAATCATTTCACCAGCTGCAAGTCACGCCCTCAGTTCCAATTGCATCCACACCCTGGGCCACCCATAGATCCACAACATTGCCCAGATCCACACGCTGGACTGCTGCTGTCCGAGTCAGGAACCTGTTTCGCCGTGACTGAGAGCAACCGAACCACCTTATCATCGCCACAACTGGGGCAAACAGGCTCGGCGTTGGGATTAGAACGCACCAACGTACGAAAATCAAAGTTACACTTTTTGCACCTGAATTCATAGATAGGCATTAGAATTCTTCCTCCATTCCAGGCTGATGAGCCTGCGGCTCAGTTTCCACGTCATGCCGATGTTTGTGCTTACAGTCCGCGCACTGACCGTTACGCATAACTCTCACCTTATCTTGCGGTAGATATACCACCTCGTCGCCCACTGTTAGGCGGATCTTGAACTCGCCCCTCCACTCGTCGTGGTCTATTACAATACCGTTACCGAGCTCCGTGGAAACCTGCATCCCCACCTCCGGATGCTCACCTCCCGCCGAATAGGCATCCTGCTCATACCGCAAGCAGCACATCAACTTACCACACACGCCCGCAAATCTTACCGGATTCTGGAAGAGGCTCTGCTCCTTGGCCATTCGGACCGAAACTGGTTCAAATTCGGTAAGGAATGTTGCACAACAGAGTGGACGACCACATGAACCAACACCTCCCAATAACCGTGCCTGATCACGTGCGCCAAGCTGGTAACAGAGGACACCTGCTCCAGCATGTGCGGCTAATTGACGGACGAATTCACGAAAATCTACGCGTGTTTCTGCCGCGAAGTATACCGTTACATGCGCACGATCGAGCGATACGTCCACGTGCAATAAACGCATGGGGATCTGGAGGTCACCTGCGAGCATTCGGCAATGTTCTAACAGGTTGATCCCGTATTTCTGATTATCGCTTGCTATGGCAAGGTCGAGATCAGTTGCAATTCGCGCGATCGACCGTAGCGGTGCCTCCAATTCATCCAGCGGTACGTCACGTGGCGCAACGCGCACCGTACCGAGTTCAAGCCCGCGCTGAGTCTCCGCCACCACCGCCTGTCGTTCTTGCAGATCAAGTCCTCCAGTGTCAAACCAGTAGGACCTGGATACTCGTTTAAAGGCTATGCCTGCACACGTTGGCATCATTGAACCTCCAGACCGAGCGTAGCATACGCCTAATCATTATACATCACGGATAAAGTGAGGATTAACCAAAATGTCACGATAGGCCCAGGATCGTACGTAAACTAGAAGCATTGATAACCATCCGATTTGGAGGCACGGACTTGCACACATCCGTAATTTCGCTAAGTATTGCTGCGATTATATTGCAGAACAGCGCGCCGTATAACGGCTTTTATCTTAATCCAGGTGCTCAACACAACCAGGCTATCATACAATTTTGTGCAAAGATGCCGCCAACGTTGATTTCTAATCGAACGGTGCTGATACGTTTGGTGTCGCAACAGACGCTTCAAGCCGACGCCTGTTCTAGTGGTACTCCAGAAACAGACGCATTAGGCACGATTGATGGGTACTACCGCAGTGGAGGCAGTCTATTGGAGGCCGACGGAGAAATTGAGTTGTCTAGGGCACTTAAGGGCAATCGTTTGCGTTTGGTCCTCGCCCATGAATTTGGGCACTTTGTGTGGTTTGAACGAATGAGCAAACGCCAACGGGATGCGTACAGGAGTCTATGGAAGGCCGATAAACGAACAAAGCATCTTGTTACCCAGTATGCGGCAGTTAGCGCGAAAGAGGGTTTTGCTGAAGCGTTCTCCTGGTATGTCTATCAGAAAAACCAACTGCACCGATTGGACGCGCCATCGTGGAACTTCATCTCTCGCATGTTTAATAAGCACTAAAGGTGCCTTAGCGCCAACGGCTAAGGCACCATATTGATGCCTATTTTTTGTTGGTTGCACTCTTGTGGATGGCTTTGGATGTTCGCGTAGCCAACACCTTCATGAAAGCAATTCGATCACCCTGGCGGATTTTCATCACGACATCCATGCCCTTGATCACCTTGCCGAATACACAATACTGACCATCCAGTGATTGATTGTCTACCAGGTTAATAAAAAACTGACTATCGCCAGTATCGCTTGCCGGCGCACTTAGTGCCATCGCAATCGTTCCGGGTTGATTGGTTAGACTATTTCGTTCGAATGGAATTGTGGTGCCGCTTCCACCCATACCTAGACCATAACGTGCGCCAACTTCGGTATCGCTGAGATGCGCAATGTCGGAACCGTGCACCTTCTTAGACTTTGGATCCCCAGCCTGAGCGACAAAACCAGGGATAACACGGTGAAAAAGAATGCCATCATAGAACTTTTTGTTCACTAACGCAACAAAATGGGCAACGGTTTTAGGTGCCGCTTTCGGATACAGGGCGAGAACAAAGTCCCCGCGATGCTTTACCGAAACCTCCACTTTCACTGTCTTACCAGTTACTGGTTCTGCTTTTGCGGTAATTGCGGCGTTAAGAAGACCCATCGCTCCGAAAAATAGCAACGAGGCCTTAATAAGCTTATTCATGTTATAACCCCTAATCACTTGTAAGTAGTTCAATCTTCAGTTAATCCAGTGACGATAATCGCTCACGGCGCAGAAGGAAGCAATTTGATCGATATAATACGATCGCCCTGGTGAATGGAATTCACAACGCTCATGCCCTTTGATACCCGCCCAAAAACGCAGTAATCACCATCCAAATTTGCGTTGTCCTTCAAGTTAATAAAGAACTGACTATCGGCACTGTCGGATCTTGGCGAGCTAAGAGCCATCGCCAGAGTACCTGGTTCATTCGTTAACTGGTTTTGTTCAAAGACAATACTGTGACCGGATCCGTGTTTCCCCAGGCCATACTGAGCCGCTACCTGCTGATCGGAAAGATTAGCTATAGCGCTTCCCTCCACATTCCTGCTTTTTGGGTCGCCTGCCTGCGCTACAAATCCAGGAATCACACGGTGAAATAACAGTCCATTGTAGAAGCCTGATTTGCTTAATTGCAAGAACTGAGCCACCGTTTTCGGGGCTGCAGTTGGAAAGAGATCAATATCGATAGCACCTCGATTTTTCACGCGCATTACGACATGCTCTGCACCCTTTTCAGCCGTTGCAAAAGCAGCATCAGATTGTGCAGCAGTGACCTTCATCCTGGGAGGTAGCTTAGGTTGTTGCGGCGGTGGTTGATCTTCAGGCGCCAGACTTCCTCCTGGATGAATATAACTTGTGATCGCGGAGATCCCAATCGCTACACAAACGAGAGCTAGCAGCCCAAGAATTGCATTGCGCATGCGTTACCTTTCGAGGTTCGCGTGTGTACGAACCAGGTTAATTACGGATAATAGCGCCTTACACGTTCTACGTCCTCTGATATAGAACAAACATCGTCGAGAAGATCACACTCATTACGAGTTGAGCAACACGGATGTAGTGAATAAGGAAGCATCATGAGGCAACGTGTACCCGTTGTGCAAGGTGAACTGGTAAGCTTTCGGTTGTATTTGGCAAACCCATCGGCTATCGTTAGGATCGGCTAGTCCTCAGCTGGGTTAACTGTGAGTTCCGACAGAACGCCAATTCGCTTCAGAGCTGTTACCAACTTGGTCGCATCATCCAGAATGACCTGGGCGCGACGCATCGTATCCGGGTCGATGCTACGTTTCAACTGCTTTGCGGTAAGACATAGCGAAGTAATTGGGCCAAGCAGGATTTCCTCATTTACAAGCTGGCTTGGGAGTTCAACGTCATTGTAAATGAGGTCTAAATGGTCTTTTCTGCCTTCAAGCTCGCCGGCGCCCACACGAAACTCGCCTTCAACACCCGTCTCTACTACGAGTCTCTGCTCTATCTGAATGATTTCGCGACGTATGGCAATATAGAGTGGAGTGTCGTCCATCTCCTTGTCGCCAGACACCGCATAGTCGTGCCGATTAATTCCATAGAAGATTGGATCTGTGGTTGCGTAGTTCACGAACATCACCGCAATGAACTTCTGAAAAACATTGCGGTCGAACAAGTATTTGCGGCCGTAATTCTTGTCGTCCAAAACGCTTGAAAGCACATCATCAAACAAGGCGACGATGAACTCCCGCGGCGGTAGAGCTGCAATATCAGCTACAAGTGACCCTTCGTTGAATTCGTATCTGTACGGTAAGTCGTTCGAGTCAGAGAAACCCTCAGCCTCTGCCACGCTGCTGAAGACATCCAATTTCATCATGCTGTCAAGCGTTCGCCGCTGGTGACCACGATTAATCATGCCCATCGTATAGGCTTTGAACTCGTTGTAGTCAGTTCCAAGAAAAAACGCACGGTTCTCGTGAATGAGATCTCTCAACTCTGTTAGACGCCGAACGAGGTTATCTCTAGCATCGTTCACAATCTCCATCATCTCTTCACGTAATGGATCGTCTTCGGAGAAGAGGTCTAGAGTCTCAAAGGTTGTTCGAATCACTGCAAAATCGTTGAGACCGTCCTCCAAACACGGATACGCGATGCCAAGGATAAGGTCCGGCGGAGTTTCTGGTACTGTGTCTGCGTTCCTAATATTGCGATCTGGGTGTACCAGAGCGTAAAACCTATTTTTGGTGCGTAGGCTTTTTATAAGAACGACTTTGCGATTATCTTGCGTGGAGTCTGCCATAGTTACCTTGCCTGATTTACTGATTGCGAATCAGCTAATTGTTTAGTATACGTATCTCGGCACCGAAAAATAGCCGACCGTTTAGGGATGCGACCTTAGCTGAAACCTGGCGTTCAATCGGGAACTCAAACCCTACATCAGGTCGATACCGATACTCTTCGCCAAACAGTTGCAGTCCCGATTTTAACCGCAGTTTCATGCTTATAAACAGACCTTCCAGATTTCCAGTTCCCACACCGGCGGTAAGCGTGAAGCTACGGATCCACTTAGATTGCGATTCACTAAGTGGAGTTTCCTTTCCAACTGCTGCATAAAGCGCCATGTGGTCTATACCCGTACCCAGTACATCACGCATGCCTACAGTAAGAGCAGGGATCGATCCTATA
>DAIDKH010000063.1 GCA_027450145.1 Chthonomonadaceae bacterium
AGAGATGAGATTAACTCCCAGCTCCTTCACTGCCGCCTGTACCTTTGCTGAGGCCCCATTGCCAATGGAAACCATTGCTATCACTGATCCCACGCCGATGATGATTCCAAGCATGGTCAATAGTGTGCGCATCTTATTGGTTGTAAGTGCAGCTACCGCTACCATAAGGCAGGTGGTAATCGGCATGGTGCTACTGTCCCTGCTTTAGCGGGCCAGGTAACGAACCGGTTGATGACGCGCGTTCGTTGATGCCGCTGTCGCCTCTATTATAGCCAGCAGTTACAACCACTGTGTTCGCATCAACTTTGCCGGCGATCTCGGTGCGGCCGTTAACCGTTGAGCCTGTGGTAACAGCGATGCGATGAATACTATGCCCGCTGGCCGCAAGAATATAGGCGCCCCTCGCTCCCCAGTGAATGGCAGATACCGGAACTGTGTAGGCACCCTGATGAACACCGGTATCAATTGCGATGGTTGCGGTCATATCCGGACGAATATGAGGAGGTAGCTTGTCAAAGCTGCACACAACGTCGTAGGTCACTACATTTTGTTGGAGGGTAGACGACGGTGCGATGCGAATAACGTGTCCCGCGAACGGATGATCGGGAAAGCTGTCTACGGTGATTTCAACGGGCTGACCGGGACTCACCTTTCCAATATCCGTTTCATCAACATAGGCGTCAACTTGAAGACGTCGCAGGTCTGCAACCACCACCAATGTAGGGGCCGACAGTCCGGCCGCCACCGTTTCTCCTTGTTGGCTGGCTAGCTGCAATACCGTGCCCGATATAGGTGTAACAATTCGGTCCTTGCTTTTAAGGTCCTCATAGTACTGAACCTGGGCCTTTGCAAGCTGCACAGCTTGTCTAGCAGCAGCGACGTCCTGCAGCTTCATAGAATTCTGTACGGTCTCTGATTTCGTAAGCTGAACCTGATTGAGTGCCTTGTTATAGGCATCTCGCTGCTGTGCTACCGTCATAGGCAACATTGCGTCACGTCGTGCTAGTGCCCTCTCTGCGGTAAGTGCTTCGCGTGCAGTGATGAGATCCTGCTGTGCGGATTTAATTTGAAGCGGAAGTGAAATCGAAATGGAAGCCAACTGTTGTCGTGCCGTTGCTAAATCGGCATCTGCAGAGAGAGCTGCTGCCTTTGCCGCATCACTTACCGTGGGCGCAATGTATCCTCTACTTAAGAGGGCTTCATCCCGTTTATAGTCCGCTTGCGCATTCTCGTCTGCAGCCTGTGCCTTTGCAACTGCCGCCCTGGCAGCGGCGATCTGGGCATTCTGTGTCCCCGTAAGCACTCCGAGTTTGGCTTTAGCCGACTTCACTGCAGCGGTCGCCTGCGATAGCGCTGCTGCGGTCTGGATCGGTTGCACTTTTGCGATAATCCGACTTTGAGCGAGCTGTTCTCTACTAGACATAGCATCCTGACGTGCCTGACTAACGGCATCGCGGTCTTGGGCAAACTGAAGCATAGCAGCCGAATGCTGCTGTAACAGCCGCGTTTCAGCGGTGCTCAAATTTGCCTCGGCCTGCTGCAGTTGTGCTCCCATTTCAGGAAGGTCGAGGTCTGCGATCACCTGACCAGCGTGCACCTGCTGACCGACCGTGGCGTAAAGATGCGAGATACGGCCACTCACTTGAGAACCAATCTTAACCTGATAGCCTGTCTGAACACTAACCACACCCGACGCCTCTATTGTCTGAGGTATGTTGCGGAGTTCCACAGTGGAAGTCTTGTACTGCGCCGTGCTTTGGGAGGTATGCGCCAAGGTAACCCAACCAATGGATAAGATGGCAAGCACGCAGACCGATAAACCCGCAGCCTTTACGCGAACCCTATGAGCCCGTAAATCCTGCTCGGGCTGTTGCTCGCCGTAGATATCAGAATTTCGCCTGGAGACCTCTGTCATATAGCCACCTTTGCCCTAATAACGCTCCATTCAGCAATTTGCAGTATGCGCTGTGTGGTTGCCATCCAGGTGTGTCGTTCACTCACCTGTCTTCGAGCGGCAAGCCCCATGCTCTCCCGAAGCATTGGCTGGCATACAAGCCTATACAGCGCACTCTGCAACGCATCTACATCGCCCGGCGGAGTAAGCAGACCAGATACGCTATCGTCTAAAATGGAGTGCATGTCGCCGATGTTGCTGGCAACAACTGGCAGGCCCATTGCCATGTATTCGTACACCTTGAGGGGTGAAAAGTAGAAACCTTCCAGGTTGGGATAAGGCGCCACACCAATATCCATGGAAGCGAGATAACTGGGTACCATTGCTGGAGCAACATTACCGGTCAGCACAATGTTACATTCGGGATGGGCTGCCGCCATATCCTGGAGTAACTGTCGCTGCGGCCCCTCTCCCACTATGAGCAGCCGTAGGTCACGTACTTGCCCCGATAGACCTACAAATGCCTGAACGAGCAGTTCTACACCATGCCACGGCTTCAGTCCGCCCAGAAAGCCTATTGTCGTGCATCTATCACAGGGCAAGGCTGGTACGGTGGAAGGATGAAATCTCACGATGTCTACACCGTTAGGTACCACGTGCACTTTGCCAGCGGTACCAGGCAACGTTGCAAGGTAATCACGCACACCACTGGAGACGGCAAGAAGAACCGAAGCTGCCTGAAAAACGGAACGGGCGGTTGCCTGCGCAATTTCGAGGTTTACTAGCGTGCGATACTGTATCTGCTCCTCAATCAGCGGTGCATTGACTTCAAGAAGGCCGGGTATTTCCTCCCGGCGCGCAAACTGCATTGCAGCATAGCTCCACAACGAATAGCGCTCATAGACCATATCGAACGGACCGTACTCCTGCAACAAGCTAAGAATTTCCGCATTGCTCGCGTGTGCCTCAAGTTCACGAGCTCCTACATCCTTCATCTTTGGAAGCGCGGGAATGCACACTACTCGGGCACGCTTGAGTGCTTCTGGTTGTGAACCATCCAGATTGCGGGCAAACAAAGTTACTTCGACATTCGCTTTCAACAAGCAGGCGAGCACCTCTTGAACATGAACGGAGCACCCCTTCGAGCCGAACACCGGCACACCAGGGTCAGCACATACGTAGGCAATTCTCATCGTAGCGCATCCTCCAAATCGGCCACCGATTGGCTCGAGCGATGACCGGCAAAGAGAAGGCGACGTCTGGCAGCATTCCTGTCGGCATCAAATTCCTGATCTATCAATCGGCGGGCTTGTCTGCACAGTGTGATACGCAGGTCTACATCGTCTAGCAGTTGGGCCAAAGCTGTAGCCAGGCCATCCGCATCACGTTGATCGACCATCAATCCTGTTTCACCATCTTTTAGAATCTCTGGTATGCCGGTAACGTCCGTCGATACCACAGGGGTACCCAGCGCCATCGCTTCAAATATAACGTTAGGTAATCCGTCGCGGTCTCCGTCGTCAGCAACAATGCAAGGGAGGGTGAATGCCGATGCTGACTGCACTAGCGCCGCAACCTCCACGTGCGGAAGTGGTCCAACCAGCTTAACTATTTCGCCAAGGTTACTATCGTCTATCTGCTTCTGCAACGCCTGATTCAGTGGACCTGCACCTACAATAACGCATCGAAATTGGTTACCAGCGCTGCGAAGTTTGCTGCATGCGTTAATAAGGTACTCGAACCCCTTTTTAGGTACCAGGCGGCCCACCGCAACAATAAGCCGTTCACGGTAAACGGGCTCTTGATATGCGAGCCGATCGAGTTCAAGCCCATTGTAAATGTGCTCAACGTTGGCAGCCGCTTCGCCGTAGGTATCACGCAAGTGGTTCAAGTTGTACTTGGTAATGGTTACCACAGCAGAAGCTTCCTCCAGTTTGAGCCGCAAATCATCATGATTTACACTTTCGTGGTAGATGTCTTTTGCTCGTGCCGTAAAGCTAAAGGGAACGCCGGTAAACAGTGACGTCAATCTGCAAACTGTAGCCGGCTGATTGGAAAATGGGGCGTGAAGATGTGTAATTCCTAGCTGCTTGACTTTGAATGATAAAAGACAGGCCTGGTACACGTTGCGAGCTTCCTCACCTTTGGCGCGCTCTAATAGTTGCCAAAAATCGGGAAACGTTTCGGACATTCGCTGCATGGTCTCCCAAAAGACGGATGGAACGAGGGCATCTACAGGCACAGGTTCAGTCTGTGGAGGAAGAGGCGGCATGTACAGGTAGTTGACGTTTGCCTTTACTCGCGCGATTATGTCCTGAAAATGATGATCATTTGGCGGTCGCAGAGCAAAGATCTCTACGGGCACTCCCGCCTCTTCATGCGCGATTATTTCACGAACTATAAACGTTTCAGAGTAGCGAGGATAACGCTTGACTACAAATCCCAGTTTCATACAAAGTCCTCCAGCCGATTAAAAGCTAAACTATTGATAGAGTGCAGCGCGATGCGGCACGCGGTAACGGTGTCTGCAGGAACTGTGCAACCCGCGGTACGCCACCCATGTCGAGCACACTGCGCGACCTTGGCTTTTTGCTATCACTTGCATGCAGCCATGCGCTAATTGCTTCAGGTGTGAGACATGACGGGTGCAGAAGGCTTACAAGGCCCATATCCCGTAACCGTTCTGCGCGCACCATCTGTTCGCTGCGCGGCTTTACACGCGGTATTAAAAGGGCCCGCTTCTCAAAGGACAGCACCTCCATGGTGGTGTTGTATCCACCCATAGATACAACATTGCGAGCGTGCTTAAGCAGAAGCGTGGGCTCATTGGCAAAATCAAGCACCCTCATATTGAGGTTTTCAGCAGCAATTCGGTGTAGGTCTGTCCGGGCATCGTCTGGCATAAACGGGCCAGCAACTATCAGCCCCTTTTGACCCGTCGGCATCTTGGCAGAAGCGAAAGCATGTGCCACCCCGGCGCCATCCTGTCCACCGCCTACCAGGCACAGATTATATTCTCCCGGGCAAATATCCAGCGAATGCAATTCACTGAGTTCGTCGTCCTCTCCGCCATGAAGGCGCTCACATTGATCGAGATAGCCTGTGTAGCGTATCTTAGCGGCTAGGTCATCAGAGAAGTCGTACTCGCTAACCACATCGTTCAGCAAACGATCTCCGTACACCCAAACCTCGTCGTAGTTATGAGTTATGAACGACTGGTTGTTCAGCTTTGTCCATTCTCGCTTGACGGCACATGGATCATCTAGCACGTCGCGCATTCCCAGCACCACCCGTGTATTACTGCTTTCTCGCAATTTCGCCAAAACGCCTTCGAGCTCTCCTAAAACTCCCCGAGGAACATTGTCAACAACTAGAAGATCTGGTTGGTATGAAGTGATGATTGAGAGCAGCATCTCGCTGCGCATCTGCATTACGCTAGAAGTAGGAACAGACAAGTATCGCGGTAAATAGGAACCATCAGGTTTCTTCATTAAGGCCGGAAGCGTAATACAGTCCATACTAACGGGCATCGCGAAGGAACCCGCTTGCCGTGCGTCCGCAAGCATCAGAATGACAGGTTGCAACGGCGATTTGCTCATTGCCTCAGCGACAAGCAGACTTCGGCGCATGTGGCCAAGCCCTACAACACCAGATGAATAGAGAACCACGCGCAAGTGGCGTCGGTCTATATCCATGGCAGGAGCATTAAACTGGGCAACCGGTTCACTGGATATCATGTGACAAATTTCTCCTGAAACGAACGCGCATGCATTCAGATGAGTGAACAGTGGGCGACATTAATGAAGAAGCCTAGCGCAGGATAGATAATACAAATTTGCTGAAAAATTCCAGCGGCAAGCTTCTTTTCAGCGTTGCTAAGGGACAATATAGGGATTTCTGACAGGCAATCTTAAAGAGTTCGTGACGCTGCAACAGCCTTTTTCAACGTATAATAGTGGTGAAAAATGGTGATTATTGCTCTTCCCTTAACCGCTCTATGCGTGAGTGCCCCCGCTCCTCGTCGCTGCCGATCGGCTTCCCCTCGCAGCATAGACTATTGGTCGCTAGATTGGGAACATTTGCTGCGGAAGAAACTTCTAACAAAATACTGCGCCGATATCACCTACAAACTTTCGGGCGCATTTTTAGTAAATAAGTTAATTTCAGGAGATATTGTTGAAATCTGACAGCCGTCTGGTTCAAGACTGCCTTAATGGCAACCAGCGTGCGTGGGTGGAACTCATAAATCGCTATGAGCGGTTTATTTACACGGTGATACTCCGGTGCGGTGTAGATAGAGATGACGCGGATGACGTCTTTCAGAGTGTTTGCCTCAATTGGTTTCGTCACCTCGATACGCTTCAGGATACGCAACGCCTCTCCTCCTGGCTCGCAGCCGTGGCCCGGCAGCAGGTCTGCAGGCACGTGCGTACAGCAAATGCAGCCCGCCGCGGCGGGGGTACAACTACCATCTCACTCGGCGAGTGCGAGTCTCAGGAGCCTGTATCCGAAACCGGCGAGCTAGATTCCGAGTTACTTGAGCTGGAGCGCCAGACATTGTTAGCCCGATGTATAGCAGAGCTACCCGATCAGTGCCAGAAAATTGTAAATCTACTCTACTTACACAATCCCCCGTTGACCTATGCCGAGATTACAGAAAAGCTTTCAATACCGCCCGGAAGTATCGGTCCTACCCGTGCCCGATGCCTGGAAAAACTAAAAAAAATTGCGAGTAAATACGGGTACGACGAGTATTTTATGTTCTAGAGATTGCATTCTATTATCTGTTAGGCGGTTTGTTTGGCATTGAAATACTGTACCAACCATCAATCAGAAAGCTGAATAGCTATGCCACAAAAGCATCTCAAACCACAGCAGGTACTAGACTACCTTGAGGGAAAGCTTACCCCCCTTGCGCATACATCAGTTGAGGAACATCTGGCTCAGGGTTGCCCATCCTGCACTGAACTAACCAGGTGGTGGCAGGCAGCCCTGCACGATCTTGCAGGTGCCCGCACTTCCACTGTTTCTGCTCCATCAAACGCAGTCGCCAAGGCTATCGCGATATTCGCTGCTCCCCGGCAAACCGAATATATCGCCGCTCGAAGTCTGTTTACAGCCGCACTGGTATTTGATAGCCTACGACGGCCAGCACTTGCAGGCGTGCGAGGAGTTACAACCTCGATACAACAGGTCTACAGAGCCGAGAACCATTTCATTGAACTCGGCATGGAACGCCAGCCAGCAGGCAATTGGTCCATGATCGGTGTAATGATCGCTCCCGAAAGCGAACCCGTTCACCGCATTAATGGTGCACGTCTCACTAATACCGACGGAAATTCCGCAGAGGTTGACTGGTCCAATATGGAGTTTTATGCCGCGGGCATACCTGCCGGCAGTTACGAACTGCACCTCGACTTTGAAAACTGTACCGTTGTGGTTTCAGATTTAAAAGTAGGAGAGGCACTATGAGCGAAGCGACAGATGGCGACATTGACAGGCATCTATCAGAATGGCTCTGCTCTACTAGTGAACTCCACCGTTGCAACATCGTTTCTGCCTTAGCCGCTGATGCCGAGGCGTACCCTGTTCTATTACAGCGAGCGCGTGCGGCGTTGTCCAATGGTCCCGCCGTGTGCGAAAAGCTCGCCGAATTAGCAGCAGCTGTGGCATACAATACGGGTAGTTTAGGTGACTCTGCCACCGCGCTGCGTGTTCAGGGCCAAGCACTTAGAGCCATGGGCCGTCACCTTGAAGCGATTAATATACTGCAAGAAGCCTCGCAACGGGCAGCCTCCGCTGGCGACCAGCTCTTCAGTCGCACCGTACTCATTGGTAGCATCGACTCTCTCGCGATTCTCGACAGGCATAACGATGCCGAACAACTTGCAACTCACATTGCGGACGAACTTAAAACACTTGGATCACCGGTAGATGCTGCGCGCGCTCTGGTTAATCTAGGTAATCTCTATTTTCGCAAGGACATGTACGACCGGGCTATCGTCACCTACGAACAGGCTCAGTTGCTATTCGGAGAAAGTGCCGACGCGGCCATTTCTGCAGCACTGCACACCAACATCGCCAATTCCCTAACCCATCTCGATCGCATTCCCGAGTCGCTAGCCAGATATACCGCAGCGCGACAACTCTATGCCGCCATTGAAGACGAGGTACACGTTGCTGTTGTAGATACTAACCTGGGCTATTTAGAGTATGTTTCTGGCAACTACTCTCAGGCGCTCTCGCATCTCATCTCTGCTGCAGGAGTTTTTGACCGCTGCGACCGACCTCACGAAGCTGCACGTTGTCAAATTGACGCTGCCAGTGCCTACCTATCCATAAATCTGTACCCGGAGGCGCTTAATTGCTGTGAACTCGCTCAACAACACCTAGGACGGGTGAGCGCAAGTTATGATCGTGGCCGGGCTCACCTTATTGCGGCATCCATTTACAACAGGATGCATGAACTTGACTGTGCGTCATCACAGCTTTCGTTGGCCGAGGAGTATTTTCGCGCAAGTCGAAATCGCGTTCAACTCGCTCACTGCGCATTGGTACGCGGCTGGTTACACCGAAACGGTGGTAACATCGCACTTGGTGCAAATTCTGCACGGCGTGCATTTAGAGCCTTTCGTCAGGCCGGGCTCCCTGGTTGGGCAGCCGAAGCGGGTTTTCTTGTTGCAGATATAAGGCTGGAGCTCAATGATGACGCAACACGCCAGATGCGTGCAATTGCTCGGCGAGCCAGGTACCTGGGGCGTGGATGGCTGGAGTGTCGAGCCGAATATGCCCTCGCAAAATACTATCGATCCAATGGCGATGACGATGTCGCAATGCGCCACCTTACTAATGCTGTAGAGGCACTAGAAAGCACCCGAACCCGAATTATTCCCGAAGACTTTCATATCTCTTATATAAATGGTAAAGAAGTTATCTACACCGACCTTGTAGAATACCTTCTTGAACGCGATATCGATGATGATCTGGTACGTGCACTTGAGTACGTTGAGAAAAGTCGATCTCGTGTTCTGTTAGATGGTGTAACCTCTAACCGCACGGTGGCCGCGCATCTGCGCACTAACCCGGCCCTTCAGACGATCCGGGAGAACCTGCAGGCGCTTCGCGAACAGCTGAGCAGGGAGTATTTCCTTGGAGGTGTCCTTCACACGGAAACGCGATTGAGATCGCAAGGTGCAGTTCCCCCCGCAAACCTAGTAGAGTTAGAGCGGAGTTATGCCACTCTTGAGCGGGAATATCAGGCATTGTCGTCGCACCATAGTGGCCGTGACTTAATGCAATCCTCGCTGCCCGCGCTTGCCACGGTTCAGAGCGAGTTAATGGACGAGGAAGTACTCGTTGAATTCTGCACCGTAAGCAAGGAGATTTGTGCATTTCTTGTAACCAGGGACAACCTGCAGGTAGTCCGCGACATTTCAGATCCGGAAGAAGCAGCGCGTGCTGCTCAGCGCCTACGGTTTCACATGCAACGTTACGCCGGCAGCAAGGAGTATGTGCACGCCATACTTCCGAATATTGATGCGGCTGTAAACGACTCACTACGCTGCCTGTATGACTTGCTGCTTGCCAAGCTCCTCCCCATGATAACGGCCAAGCGATTGATAATCGCACCTCACGGTGCACTCCACGGCCTACCATTTCACGCGTTTCTTGGTCCAAACGGACCGCTTATTCGCGACTATGAGATTCTCTATACACCCAGTTGCTCTGTATGGCACGCCGTGCGGAAACGATCGGCACGGGGAGACAATCAGACTGGCGACGTTAGTTCATTGGTCTTTGGTATTCCCGGAAGTGGCTATGAGAATGTGGCGAGAGAGGCAGAACAGGTATCAACCCTGCTCCCTAATACCATACTTCGCAATGGAAACGAAGCAACAATAGGCGAGTTTCAACATCTTGCACCACAGTCAACGTTTATTCACCTGGCGGCACATGCGGAGTTTCGGAGCGATAACCCGCTTTTTTCTGGACTTCGCCTGGCTGACGGTTGGTTGCAAGCACGCGACGTCTATGACATGCAGTTAAAATGTGACCTCGTGACGCTTTCCGCGTGCAGCACCGGTACGGTAGGTATCGCACCCGGTGACGAGCTAATGGGATTAACCCGGGGGTTTCTGCTCGCAGGTGCAAGCAATGTTGTGGCCAGCCTGTGGGCAGCCGATGACAAAGCCACCGTTGAGCTTATGCAGCGATTCTACCAACAGCTGGCCCTAGGTAAAGCACCTGCGGCAGCGCTGCGCAATGCGCAGTTAACAACTTATGACATCGAGAAGCAGGCTTACCTGTGGGCGCCGTTCATTATTCTTGGCGGCCGCTAATTCGAAGGAGACACTCTATGCCGAGCACATCATATGCAGTATCCAGGGTCCAAATTGCAGCGCATCTAATGGCGTTTCTGGCTGTACTTGCCCTGTCTATTTTTTGGGCCGCACCTGCAAATGCGCAGGTAGACGCAGCCGATACTATTGTGGTGGCGCTTCAGCCCGGTACCAACCCCGCAACTGTGGCGGCTGAATTGAACACTACAGTAACCGACGTGGCGGAAGGCGGCACTATTTGCACACTTGCAGTACCCACAGACACGACGGCTGCGGCATTTACTGCCGTCGCTGGCGGTAGCGCCGGGGTGATATCCGCCGAGGCAGATGCTGTGATTGGCACAAAAACAACTTACTCGGCGCAAATTCACGTTGCCTTTGATGCAGGGGGGCAACCTGGAGCCTATTTCGACCCCGTGGTTATTTCACAGGTGGATGGTTACTCATCGGATAACAACGGAGTGGGTTTGGGCACTATCGTCGCCGTTATAGACACAGGAGTTGATCTGGAGCATCCCGCGCTGCAGGGGCACCTCACACAGGGCGCAAACATGCTCAACCCCCTAGCTTCGCCAGAGGATATTCCCGACGGTCTTGTTAACGACGGTGTGGGACATGGAACCATGGTGGCGGGCATAGTTGCCGAGTACGCCCCAGGTGCCCAGATCATGCCTATCCGCGTGCTTAACGGAGATGGTATGGGCACTATAATGACCGTTGTAAAGGGGATAGAGTACGCTATTCATCACGGAGCCAACGTAATAAACCTCAGTCTTGGAACCAATACCTACAGCGATGCACTAGAGGATGCAATTGAAGACGCACACAACGCCGGCGTAGTTGTGGTTGGGGCAGCGGGCAATAATGGCTCGCAAATAGCTCACTATCCTGCTTCACTCCCCAACGTTATCTCGGTAGCGGCAGTCGACCAGTATAACGTCAAAGCGCCGTGGTCTAATTATGGGTCGAGTGTATGTGTTTGCGCTCCAGGTGTAGGTATACGAAGTACCTACTGGAATGGTGGGTATGCGAACTGGTCAGGCACATCATTCGCGGCTCCGTTCGTTGCTGCCGAGGCAGCGGACATTCTCTCCAATTCATCAGATATGAGCGCCAACGACGTGACCAATAGAATTTGCGATACCGCCAATGGAATTGGAGACCAAAATCCACTATTCGAGGGCTTGCTCGGTGAGGGAATCATCGATATTCAAAATGCCTCAAGTGGCGATAATTAGCATTTAACAACATTAAATTGAAGAGCCTCCCCGGCTAAAAGCCGCCTGGGAGGTTCTTTGCGCTTTTCCTGAACAACGCTGAAAAATGTGGTCCGACGCAAGCAGTGAAACTTAATCGTATTGCAGAGATGCCAACTCAAACGGGCCGGCCCCCTATAACCTTAACAGTAGTGGCACAGGAATTTAATGCGGCTTCCGTGGTCGCTGGTGCCGTTAACCTTTGGCTACCCTCTAATCATTTAAGAGCCGGTACTGCTGTGCAGCACCGGCCATAATCGTTGCGGGGATTTGTTCGATTGAAGCTCGACAGCCTACATCATATCGGGTGTGGAGTGCTGCTTCCAGTGCATGAGTTTTGCAAGGTAGCTGGTAAGCTCCTTCGCCATTTGCCGTTGCCCTGCGAGATCGGGATGATTACCGCAACCTCCGCCAAAATCTTTGCTGAAGTAAAACGTGCTAACCGAATTATTTCCCTGCTGGCTGCAGTCACGAACAACCTCGGGCAAGTATTTGTGAAGTGCTGCATTTAGCTGGGGGCTAGCCATTGGGCTGCTTAATAGGACAATGCGGGCTTTGGGATACGACGAGTGCAATGTTTGCACGAAGGAAACATAGGCTGGAACAAACTTGTTTTCAGGTTGCACACCATCATTCTGGCCTAGACAGATTGTAACCACGTCTGGTTGATAATGCTGCACATTCCAGGCCGTACCATTAGGCTGAATATCTTCCGTATCCCATATTTCAGGCATAGTGAACGTCATGCCGCAACAGCTGTGAATTAGTCCAATGCCAGAATAAGCGGTTATGTGCCACTGAGCGTCAAGATGCCGCGCTGTAATGGGACCGTAGCTCAAATAGGCGTTATGCTCATCATACCAGGTACCTTTACCGCATGGAACTACGCTCTGGTCGTCCCCAAATCCACAGGTGATAGAGTCTCCAATAAACTCGATCTTATGTGAAGGGAGCGGCGGCGGCGGGAGAAGCTTCCCACAACGAAAGCCCACGAGATCCAGGTACCCTATAGAAGCCTCGGTGTCCTTCGTTATGGTAACCGTGTGCGGCCCTGGTGTTAGCCCTTTGGCTAACAAGATCTGGTTCTTCTCTCCGGTGGTCTGCACTCTAAACGGCGCCCCGCCATCTACGCGGACTTCCAGATAGTTGTGGTTCTTATTGTATCTTTCCTGGTCATTTACGTCGAGATAGCAGTATGGGCCCATAAATCGCGCTTCGACGGTGACGCCTGGCGCCCAAAAGCGCGGCATAGAGAAATCAGAGTAGTCCGTTCGCCCCATTATGAGAATCTTGCCGCTGCTGGCAGGAAACAGTGTGCCACTAGTCTGATCTGCACTGGAACGGCTGCCTAGCAGCGCGTTTCCTAGCAGCCCTGCCAGGACAGAAACGCCCATGGCGAGGAGCCTGCGACTTCTATTCATGTATTAATCATCTCCCCTTAGAAAAGTGCGGGCTCGTAATGCCCGATACCACGGCCATGACCACTTTCGCGGTTGAGCAGCAGTAGACTGAAGCTTGCGCTACTTTACCTTGCAGCCCTCAAGTACATAACGAGTTTGCTGACGGTACTCTTGGCCCGGCGCAAGCAGGATCGTGGGAAAGTTCACGTGGTTTAGCGAATCCGGATAGTGCTGAGATTCAAGGCAGAAGCCCGCGTACTGTTCAAAACGGTGGTCGTTTCTACCAACGTGTGTGCCATCCAGGAAATTACCAGTGTAAAACTGAAAACCCGGCTCGGTGGTGTGCATAACCAATGTGAGGCCAGACTCTGGCTCTGAGACTACCGCTGCACGCCTCAATACTCTTGTGGCGCCCTTCACGACGAAGTTGTGATCAAAGCCTCCACCATTTGCGTCCACAGCCACACCAAGGCGAACCGCTGTCCTAAAATCCATAGGGGTATTAGCTACCAATTTAACTTCACCTGTGGGAATCAGCTCACTATTTACTGGTGTAAAGTAGTCGCTGTCTAACATGACAGAGTGCTGTAAAACATCTCCGTGGCCCGCTAAGTTGAAATAGGTATGATTGGTTAGATTGATGGGCGTGACACTCGTCGTTTTGGCCCTGTACGTCAGCTCCAACCCCTTGCCTCGCAGCAGGGTATACGTCACTGAGCAGGTGACCTCGCCCGGGTATCCCTCATCGCCGTCGGGACTAACATGGTGAAAGCGCACCGATGGACCACGGAGGCTCACCCGTTCCTCCACCTTCCACACTGCCTGATCAAACCCGCTTGCACCGCCATGTAGGTGGTGCCCATTGTTATTGCAGTGAAGCTCATATTGCTTGCCTTTTAGCTGAAACCTGCCATTCGCAATACGATTAGCCACCCGCCCCACCGTCGCGCCAAGATACCGAGGTCCTTCAATATATGCCCCCACGCTATCGTAACCCAACGCAATATCGCGCGGCGCTCCGCTGGCATCTGGCACCCGAAAACGGGTGAGGGTAGCACCCAGAGTCATCACGTCTACAGTGAAGCCCGCGCCGTCATCGAGGGTGTACAGGTGCACATCCTCTCCAGATGGTGTGCTCCCAAACAATCGATTAGTCACGCTGTGCGAATCACTCTCTGCCTGCACTGCAGTCCTCCTTAGGGTTAATTGCTCAGTAGTTCAATATTGGTGCGAGCCATACCTCAGCCTGCTCCACCGAGACGCCGCGGCGCTGGGCGTAGTCCGTTACCTGGTCGCGATTAATCTTTCCAACAGGAAAATACCGCGCATCAGGATGTGCAAAGTAGAAACCAGAGACCGAGCTGCCTGGAATCATCGCAAAGTTTTCCGTAAGGCAGATGCCTGTATGCTTTTGTACCTGCAGCAAACTGAACAGAGCAGTTTTTTCGCTGTGATCCGGGCAGGCAGGATAGCCCGGTGCAGGGCGGATAGAACGGTACCGCTCCTTCAGTATATCCTCCGCAGTAAGCTGCTCATACTCGCCAAATCCCAACACGTCTCTCACCTGTTTGTGAAGCTTTTCAGCAAACGCCTCTGCCAAGCGATCGGCTAGTGCCTCGGCAATAATCGCGCTGTAATCATCATGATGGTCGTAATAAAACCGCTTCAGTTCTTCAAGCCCAATACCCGTGGTCACAGCAAAACCACCAAGATAATCTCTCAGCCCGCTCTCAGCGGGGGCGATGTAATCTGCTAGGCAGTAATTAATTCCATCCTCCGCCTTGTCGCGTTGCTGCCGCAGAAAATGGAATCGCTGTAGCTCCGTCTCGCGATCCTCCGGGTCAAACACTGCCACATCGTCACCATAACCGGCCGCAGGGAATATGCCATATACACCGTTCGCTGTAACTTGCCGGTTATCAACCATGCGGTTCAGAATCACTTGTGCATCATCATACACCTTGCGTGCCGCATCGCCAATGACTGGGTCGTCAAAGATCGCGGGGTAACGTCCATGCAGTTCCCAAGCGTGAAAGAATGGGGTCCAGTCAATGTATTCTAAAAGCTCATGAAGGGGCTGGTCTGGCACTGCAACAACACCCAGGTGCTTCGGTGTAGTCATGTCCTCCTCGCGCCAGTCAATCTTAACGCGGCGAGACCTGGCAGTCTCGATATTTACAGTGGCCAGTGCCTGTCGGCGCTCCGCATGCTGCCGGCGGGTGTGTTCCTGTTCGTCTGCAATTTGTACCAGGAACGAACTGCTCGTCTCCTCGCTCAGCAGGCTGCTAACTACCGTAACCGCTCGGCTGGCGTCCTGTACGTGCACAACTGCGCCGCCGTAGTGCGGTGCTATCTTAATGGCAGTGTGTGCTTTGCTTGTGGTGGCGCCGCCAATTAGTAGCGGTATGTTGAATGCCTGCCGCTCCATTTCCTTGGCGACGTTTGCCATTTCATCAAGGGAAGGCGTTATCAAACCGCTCAATCCTACTATTTGAACATCCTGTTCCCTTGCTGCTGCAAGTATCTTTTCAGCAGAGACCATCACGCCTAAGTCTATCACCTCATAGTTATTGCAGCTTAGTACCACGCCAACAATGTTCTTTCCTATATCATGCACATCGCCCTTTACGGTTGCCAATAGCACCTTAGGAGCATTTGTTGCGGCTCCATTTAACTGCTTCTCCGCTTCCATATAGGGCAATAACACTGCCACCGCACGCTTCATTACTCTAGCGCTTTTCACCACCTGAGGAAGAAACATCTTGCCGGCGCCAAAGAGATCCCCCACCACATTCATTCCATCCATTAGAGGACCTTCAATGACATGTAGAGGACGTGCATATTTCTGGCGCGCCTCCTCAATATCGGCCTCAATATAATCTGTAATTCCCTGAAGTAGCGCATGGGAAAGCCGCTCTTCCACCGTGCCACCACGCCAGGCTTCATCCTTCACTGCTTTTTTGCCGGAAACATTCTTAAACTCCTCAGCAAAGGTAAGCAGTCGTTCGGTCGCATCGGGACGGCGGTTTAGCAGGACATCTTCCACGTGTTGCAGCAATATGGGCGGTATCTCTTCATAAACAGCAAGCTGGCCGGCGTTCACGATCCCCATATCGAGTCCTGCTTTAATGGCATGGTACAGGAATGCAGAGTGCATAGCCTCTCGTACAACGTTATTGCCTCGAAACGAGAATGATATATTGCTCACCCCGCCTGATACACGGCAGTACGGACACAACTCCTTGATAGCGGGAATCGCATTGATGAACGCCACTGCGTAGTCATTGTGTTCCTCCATTCCCGTCGCAACGGTAAGGATATTGGGATCAAAAATGATGTCCTCAGGAGGGAATTGCGCCTCAGTAGTGAGCAACTCATATGCCCGCGAGCATACTTCCGTCTTTCTGCTGAGCGTATCCGCCTGCCCGTCCTCGTCAAATGCCATAACGACAACTGCTGCACCGTACTGGCGGATAAGGCGAGCTTGTCTCAGAAACTCCTTCTCACCTTCCTTAAGGCTAATGGAATTTACGATTCCTTTACCAGGAAGACACTTCAGTCCTGCTTCAATTACACTCCATCGCGAACTGTCAATCATGATAGGTACGCGGTTAATGTTTGGTTCACCTTGTATGAGGGTAAGGAACGTGCGCATGGCCTCTGGCCCATCTAGCAACCCCTCATCCATATTGATATCGATGATCTGTGCACCGTTTTCCACCTGCTGTTGTGCCACTTGCAAAGCTGCTTCATAGTCCCCCGCAAGAATTAGCTTGGCAAACCGCGGCGAACCTGTCACGTTGGTGCGTTCACCAATATTGACAAAGTTGGTTTCGGGTCGAAACACGAGCGGTTGTGTACCGCTAAGTCGAAGAGTGCGTTCGACCTGTGGGATGGTTCGCGGATTGCAGTCGCGCACCGCCTCTGCCAGGTGTGCAATGTGCTCGGGTGTGGTTCCGCAGCACCCACCCACAATATTGAGCCAGCCCGCTTCCGCCCACTCGCGTACCATGGGGGCCATCTGTTCGGGCGTGAGATCGTAACCGGTTTCCGAGAGCGGGTTGGGCAGGCCCGCATTGGGATAGGCACTGATATAAACAGGAGCTAACGTACTGATTTCCTGTAGGAACGGCCGCATAAGGTCTGGCCCGAAGGAGCAGTTGAGTCCCACGCTTAGCAATGGTACGTTAGCAATGGAATACCAAATGGCCTCCAGGCTCTGCCCAGTCAGGTTGCCACCTGCCATATCAATAAAGAGTGAAGCCATAATCGGTACGGCTTGGCCAGTATCTTTAAATAACTGCTGAATGGCGAACAGCGCAGCCTTTAGGTTTAGTGTGTCAAATGTCGTTTCGCAAAGCAGGAGGTCTACGCCGCCCTTCAGTAGTGCAGCAGCCTGTTCGTAATACGCATCATACAGGCCATCCCAGGTAACCGGTCGGTAGCCAGGGTTGTCGGCATCAGCCACTACAGAGGCACTGCGCGTACAGGGACCAATCGACCCTGCAACCCACCGCGGCCTAGATGGATCGCGCGCGATTGCGGCCTCCACAGACTCTCGGGCAATTGTGGCAGCGGTAACGTTCATCTCTTCCACCAGACCCACCATATCAAAGTCCTGCATGCTGATGGAATTCGCGTTGAAGGTATTCGTTTCGATGATATCAGCGCCGGCTTCGAGATACGAATCGTGGATCTGACGGATAACATCTGGGCGCACAAGCATGAGTGCCTCATTGTTGTTCTTGAGCTCTACGCCATGATTATGAAACCGTTCGCCCCGGTAATCCTGTTCCTCAAACTTATGCCGCTGAATCATCGTCCCCATCGCGCCATCCAAAATGAGGATTCGCTCTTGCAGTGCGCGATGTATGTCCCGTGCCATTAAAATAGACTCCTTTACATTCCTGTTTGTGTTATGCGCCCGCCCGTGACCGGTAGATACGTCCCGGTTACGTACCCCGCAAGGTGACTCATATAGAAAACACAGGCATTACCAATCTCGTCCGCACTGCCATGTCGTCTAAGTGGTATGGCGCTCGCAAACCCCTGAGACGCACTGGAGTTAGGGTCCACTTTCTCGTCCACCATCCAGCCGGGGGCAACCATGTTAACCGTGATATTATCCGGACCTAGCTCCTGAGCCAGGGAGCGACTGACGCCAACCATTGCACCCTTACCGGCCATATACACCGACCAGTTCTCTGGTGCAAGGTTCCACAACTCCGTCACTATATTTACGATTCGGCCGCCGCCCTGTACCTTCATGATGGGCCTCACACTGCGCACCATGTTGATCACCGCCAAACAACCAAAGTCGAAGGCAGCTTGAAAATCTCCATTGGTAGAGGCTAATAGCGAGCCCTCTTGTCGGCCGTTTATGGCATTATTAACCACACCGTCAATTCTACCAAACTTCTTCATCACCTGTTGGACCATGCGCTCCACCTCGGCCGGATCACGAACATCCGCAGCAAACGATGCGGCAGAGCCACCAGCGCCGATGATATCCGAACACACCGCAAGGGCCTTCTCACCGCTGTGGGCGTAGTTAACCGCAACCGCGGCACCCTCACGCCCCAGCGTTCGCGCAATAGCCGCCCCAATACCGCGGCCAGCACCGGTAACAAGCACCACTTTGTCCTTAAGCAGCATAGGAATCACCTCACGCTCGTTTGAATAGTTTCTCTAGATCATTCAGCCCTATAGTTACAACAATCGGACGGCCGTGCGGGCACAGGTAGGGGTTCTCGGTCTCTGAAAGCTGTTGCAAAAGTTCTGTCATTTCGCCTATTGTTAGCGGGTCACCGGCCTTCACTGCCATCTTGCATGCATTCGTTATGAGTACGTGATCCTGTTGTACCAACAGGCGCCGTGTTACAGACTGGTTCACCAATTCATCAACCATATCCCGCAGCATCTGCTCGTAAGGTTTGTTGCTTAATGAGGCGGGTATTGCACGCACCACAAAGCTGTCGCCACCGAACTTTTCTACTTCCCAACCAGAAGCCTTGAAAGAGTGCGTATGTTCGGCCAGAAGAAGTGCCTCTCGTCTCTCCAGGGTGATGGTCACAGGTGGATTGAGCAGTTGCGACGCCATTCCATTTCGATTGCGAGAAACTGTTAGGCGTTCGTAGATAACACGCTCATGGGCAACGTGCTGGTCGATAACCGCGATGCCTGCGGGCGTCTTAGCAATAATGTAGGTGTCTTGCAACTGCCCCAACACTTGGTATTCTCTAAGAAGCTCGGCGAAGGGCCGCGGCGCTTCGGGCATCCGCAACGGCTCGTCTACCTCCTCCTTCGGTTGGGTGGCGTTCGGCTCCAGGCGTTCAACGCCCAATTGGCTCCAGATGTTTGCATCCATCGACCCGCTTCGCTGGTGCCCAACACCAAAGAGTGGAAGGGACGTATGCGTGGTTTGGCCACTGAACGCAATCTCGGGAACAGCAGCCTGAACAGTTGGTACAATACCATATTTCAGCAGAGCTGACTTTACCGCTTGACTCACTGCGTGATGTACCTCACCATCGCGAATAAACTTGACTTCGGTTTTGGTGGGGTGAACGTTGACATCCACCTGGTTCGGCGGTACTGTAATGAAGATTGCGGCCACTGGATACCTGGACTCAGGCGTGAGTGCGCGGAATGCGTCCTCAAGTGCATGGCTTACAACTCGATTTTTAATCGATCTGCCGTTTACAAAGAACAGCTCGTGAGATCTACCAGGGCGGGTGATTTCCGGTGTTGCTATAAAGCCACGTACCGTTACGTCACCGCTGTCAAACTCGATCGGAATAAGCTTGCGCGCTGTTTCGCGGCCCCATACCGCGGCAAGTGGTGCGAGCGCCTCGCCATTACCTGGAGTTGAAAGAGCGTCCTGCCCCCGATGAAGAACCTGAAACGAGACATCGGGGTGCGCAACGGCGAGCTGACCAACAATATCCACAGAGCGCCCCAGCTCCGCCGCAGTCGACTTAAGAAACTTCATGCGCGCGGGCGTGTTATAGAATAAGTCCTCTACCAGTATGACTGTGCCACACGGCATGGCAGTCTCAACGATTGATTCGATCTCCCCTGAATGTACCGTTAAATGCACACCAGACTCATCGGCTTCGGCGCGGGTAAAAAGAGAAAAGTGCGAAACACTGGCAATTGAGGGCAGCGCTTCTCCACGAAAGCCGAGCGTACTAAGTGCAAAAAGATCGTCAGCCGTACGGATTTTGCTGGTGGCATGACGTTGAAGCGCCATAATGGCATCATTTCGCGACATACCGCACCCATTGTCTTCAATGCGGATGAGCGCGCGTCCACCCTCCTCTAGTTGAAGCTTAATTCGCGTAGCGCCGGCATCCAACGCATTCTCAACAAGCTCCTTTACCGCACTAGCAGGTCGCTCCACCACCTCACCGGCAGCTATCCGGTTGGCGGTGTGCTCATCTAAAAGCATGACTCTATCTATACTCATGTGCGCTCCAATACCAGTTAATTTACCACGAAATTCGGTTTAGGAGTGTTGCTAATAGGGCTGGTTGGTGTGTCTGCCGTTGTATTGAAAGCAAAAACGCCATTAAGATATCTTAATGTTTGTTCGAAGGGGAAATCGGTGCCCGGGCCATCACGTGTCTGCGATCCGGTATAAGGTTAATTATAAAGTGGTGATTTCCAGTAGAGGCAAGCACGGTCCACCGGGGTTCTCCGCACGTCGCAGGTGTATTACATGACAGAGGGGAGTTGTCCCTACGGACAACTCCCCTCTTAATTTAACGCGACAGGGTAAATTACTGCCTGTTATGCACGTGCGTTGCAGTAGGTGCCTTTACCTCACCTTTGTTGTAGGCCATGCGAATCATCTGCTTCAGTTCCGTATAACTACCCGCATTGGCGAGGGCGATCTCTTCAGAGATGAGACCCGCTTTATAATAGCGCAGCAAACACTGGTTCATAGTCTGCATGCCCCAATAGGCTTCGGTTCCTGCCTGGCGAATGGCACCATACACATCATCCGATCGGCCTTCCTCCAGCATTTTGACGATCGTTGGCGTGACGTCCATTACTTCAACGGCAGCCAAACGGCCGGTACCATCGGTTCGCGGCAGCAATTTCTGCGAGAGTACTCCGCGCAGCGTAACAGACAATCGCAACCACAACATCGGTCGCTCGTGCGGTTGGAACATGTTTGAAACGCGGTCAAGAGTCTCTGCAGCGCTGGCGGTATGAACGGTCGCAAACACCAGGTGACCTGTTTCTGCGGCCTGCAGTGCTACGTTCATGGTTTCAATGTCGCGCATCTCGCCGATGAGGATGACGTCCGGGGCCTGGCGTAGTACGTGACGCAGTGCCACCCCGAAGTTATCGGTGTCGATACCGATCTCTCGCTGACTGACGATCGCCATTTTATCCTTGTGAACGAATTCGATAGGATCCTCAATTGTGATGATGTTTACTCGGCGATTCTGATTGATCATGTCAATCATGGCAGCGAGCGTCGTGGTCTTACCAGAACCTGTGGGGCCAGTAACCAGCACAAGACCGTTGCGGTGCGTGGTAAACTCCTTGACCTTTGGAGGTATACCTAGTTCATCCAGCGTTTTAATGCGCGTAGGTATAAGTCGGCAGACGGTTGCAACGTGCCCACGCTGCAGGTAGATATTCATTCGAATACGAAGGGACTCGCCTACCGAAAAGGCAAGGTCCATCTCATGGTGCTGTTCGAACTGAGCCTGCTGCCGGCCAGTCATCTTTTCGTAGCAGAGATTCTTTACCTGTTCTGAGCTGACAACAGGAAAGTCTGCTGGCGATATGTAACCATTCAAACGAACCGCAGGGCAGTTATCGGCCTTAAGGAACAGGTCTGAGGCGTTCCTCTCGGCAGCCCACAATATCATCTCATCAAGTGTTGCAGTCATCGAGCTCTCTCCTGATGTCGGGTCCAAAAATGTGATTAGCACTCATAGGGTAATGTACTATATTAACAGCAAATGGAAGCGAATAATTCCCAGTAGGTTGAAATCCTCGCACTAATGTTTGCTGCCGGAGGCACGCACAGCCGTAGATGTTCGGCTCCGAGCTATTAGGAGAATCGCGACTCCAGCAACCATCACAACTGCAAGCAGCACCGCGGCCACCACCAGGAGTGTGCGTTGGGAGGTGTGGCTGGCGGTTACACGATTGGGTACAGGAGGCGCGATTCGAGTGGCGCTGCCAATATCGGGCAAGGGCCCTTTGTGGTCGCGGATAATAACGTCGTACCTCAAAGTGCCTTGGGCGGCGGATACCACGGCCGTGAGCGCGGGGTAACTAACCCTGAAGCTTGGGACTATAGCAGAGCGATTACTCGTGGTGAAATCGATCTCAATATGGTGAAATCGCTGGAAGGCACGAAGATAGGGCATCACCTGCGGGTAACCGTTAATGTACTGTGGCGCGTTAAGCGCGATTATCTGCCCTGCTGTGGTGACAGGAAACTCTTTGGGATTGGCAGGATTCGCGCTCTGGTCGTTTACGTCAAGGTAGCTTCCGGGCGTCCAATGGGCATCCTTAAAAAGGTTCTCCATGTCCTGTTGAACCTCTGTACGTGGAACCTTCCTGTCATAAGCCGTCGCAATCTCTGCTCCGTTTGGGCCAGCCATCACGAATATGACGACATCTACTTTACTCTGCCCGGCATCATACTCGCTGCTTAGGTGGCCTGGTTTTGCGAACGAGGCTACAGTGCCGGCGACGACGAACAGCAGTGCAAACGCCAAGCAACGTGTGTTACGCCAACGTAAGAATAGTGCCGTGGCAGGATGAAACTGAATTCTGTTTCTAGAAGATGTAATCATTCGCTTTCAGTATACCAGACGCACCCAACAACGATGATGGCATGAAATGCTTGAGCAACACCTTGTACAAGAAGACGAATGTTTATAAAAGAGTAGACATTTTACTACATTACAGTGCATAATCGCACTTACCACATTGTGAGGGGATAGACCGTGAAGAAGGAATTCATTGTAGAGCGCAATGGTCGTGCATTCTGCCTTTATGCTGGCCTGTTAGACGAGGCGCACTCGCGCGG
>DAIDKH010000064.1 GCA_027450145.1 Chthonomonadaceae bacterium
GTTGGCCGTATTCTCATCTGAAACGCCGAAGCTTTGAGACGAGCCTCTAAAGGTCGTTAGATTGCCAGCTGGGTCGCTAACAAATTGCTCGCTGTACCCGCCCAGCCTCGTAGACTGTTCTTGACTAATACGATTTTGGCTGGTGTAGCTGAACTGAGTGGTACCAGCGTATGCTGCTATACCGCCAACTGTGGATGTTTCGGTCGTGCAATTACCCAGGACATCGTAAGCCTTTATTGTTTTAACCGGCTTCGTGATGTTGTGTGGTGCAGCTTGGCCCGACATGGTTTGGTCGCCTAATGCCAACGGACCTGCTGGTAGTAACACCATCGTACATGAGATCAACATTACAATTTAGCGTCCGTTGCGGGCTAACTGACGCCAGCAACCGCGACTTGCAGGTGCAGCTTCAAATATATGGGAGAGCCGAAGGCCGATGCGAGCCGAAGGCCGATGCAGAATGGTTAGCTCTAAACATTAATCGTTCCCTCTCATGATTCGTAACAGGTACAAGGTGCACGGCGGTTCAACCACTTCAACGGTGGTCGATATATGAAGAAATTCGCAAATACTAATTAGCTGTAATCATATTATCACGATCATGAATTTCTGTCAATACTGCTGTCTTAAATATTATTAATATTTCATTAACTACATTGCATATAATCGTGAATACAAAAGCAAACTAGAGCAGGGTCCAATTACGTATCAGCGCCCGTCTCATTCTGTAAATTGTCTCTGTAAAACCCCGTAACTGCTGGACACCTCTTGCGTAAAGAGATCGGCAATTGCCCCGGCGAGTGCCCGGAGGAGGGGATCGACGCGACAGCATTGGGGGAGGAGTCTCTGCGCAGTGATCGCCACTGCAAAGCTGGCGAAGAATATCGTGGGCGAGACGCCCCCGCTCCCGGGGGCAGAGCCCAACCACCTACCAACCGGGCCACCCGGTACCTTCGAGATGGTCTTCGGTACGCACTGCCTACTATCCTCCTAAACGGTGAACTCAGGCATTACGGGCGGCAACTCGGCACCGCAGTCCGGGCAATATTGGTAAGTCACGTTGAAGACTGGCAACCGGCATTCTGGGCAAAAGCGCTGACCGGCAGACGCTGTGCGCCGGGGATAATCCCCCTGCAGCAGTCGTTGATACATTGAAGACTTACTCCAGTCTTCAATCTCTCGAGCACGAACCGCAGGAAACGGCGTAGTCTGGTTCTTAAACAATTTGAACTTGTAATACAGGCTCACGAGGTCCTCATCCAGGTCCTCGTAAAGATCAGCCTGGCGGGCGAACTCGTGCGGATTGAGGTCGTCCATCATGCGGTGCGAACCGCCAACCATCTTAAGCAGGCTCGATATACAGCACTCGGGATCTTGCACTACGAGCAGGCCAGCACGATCTGCCGTGAGCTCAGATTTGCGGAACCACGCCGCGAGGGCGAGAAGAAGGCCCTGGCTCACGGCTGCACCCGGCACGGTGAGAAACTGAGTCGCCTCGCGCAACACGTCGGCCAAAACACGCGCCATGGTACTGTACAGCATATGCTCAGCTTTGATGTGTCCCAGCTGTCTCCCAATAACTTGCAGACGCTCGGCGTCGGTCATTAAGTCGATGAGCGCGGTGGTAAGGACGACCGTGTGCCGTTGCATACCGAATGCAAATGCCTGTGGATAAGGATTTTGTGTGAGGTAGAGTTCCGGTTCACGCACATCGAGAATTGCACAAGCCTCTCGCAGGTCGTTGTATAACCGCCTGCACTGACGAGGCGAAACCCGCAGCGAATCCGCTGTAAACTGCAGCCTGAGCATCCTTTCGGCGCCAACATCCGACAGCCATCGAAACAGCTTATCCAAACCTGGCGTTTTGCGAAGAGCCTCCAATGCCGCACGGTCACCCGGATGTTCGAATGCTGCACTATCTAGGCCGGGGAATCTTACACGTGGAGGTAGTGACGCACTGATGTTAGTCATTGGCGTGCCAATCATAATCTGGGAGTGCATTCACGGAAGTGTCTGATGCCTGCTCGATAGCCAGTTGAACGGGACGACCATCCTCCCCATCCTGCTTGAGGTTTTTGCCACAGTAAGGACAGTAACGGTGATCGCCATCCAGCCGCTGACTGCAGTTAGGACACCTTCGCAACGTTACCGGAGTCATGCTTGACGGTGCGATGGCCGCAAAGACGCGACAGATATCTGATGCTGCCGAGCATCGCCACTGTCCCCTAATCCGCAGTCTGCACGCGGCATCGTTTGCAAGCCGAACTATCAGCCGGCAGGAGGGCTCGCCACCGTAGGTCTCAATCTCTTCGAAATCCATTGCCGCAATAGACGCCAAAGTGAACTCGTGAAGGTCTCTCGCGTGAGGAGTCACACCAACAGGCACGGGATAACGATGCAGAACCAAGCGTCTGTCAGTTAACATGACCGCACAATAGTTAAGTGTAGCGCCCCCTACCCCTAGTTGTAGGCGCCCGCGCAAGCCTCCGGCGAGCCTGCATACCGTTACACCTAACATCTGCTCGCCATCGGCGAGTGCCTTCTGCATGGCTTTTATAACGACGGCTTGCAGAATCTTATCGCGGTTGGCTCCCCCCAATGCGACCTCTGGGAAACACCTCGCGGTCGACGAGCGTTTTTGCACTTGCTTGTCCTTTAAGCCCAAGTGATGCAATTCATACTTGCCCTACGCCTTGCGGCCACATGTGGTTTCACGCTGAGTCCCTGGCAGCCATAATTGCGCCGAAGAGCAGAGCAGCGGTGCGCTTAAAATCGCTGTCTCCGCGGATGATAAGATCGGCATGAACTCGGGATGGCTCAACCCAGGTATTGTGGCCTACCCTGGCACACTCACGGTAGTAGGTTGAGATCCAATTTGGATCTGTGCTGCCTCGGCCGCCATTCATATCACGAAGCAGCCGACGCAATGCGCGCAGATCGGCATCAAGTTCCACAAATACCCGCACGTCAAGCAGCTCTCGAATTTGTTCGACGTGAAGCGCCATCAAACCCTCGATAATAAGGAAATCCGGAGCATCCTCCTGCGTCAACCTGGTGCGCACATCCATGGCGAGGCGGTCGTTGTCGGCCGAAGAAGGGTGGTTGTTGTCTGGCAGATCCTCGCCGGTACTGGGCGACACAAATCGTGGACCGCCAGGTGCCCCTCGGAAGAAGTACTTGTCCATGCCCACAACTTCAACGCGTGCAGACGGAAGCTCTCTATTGAAAGTGCTATTAAGCTCCGCGGTAAGAGTGGTCTTGCCTGACGCCGATCCACCTGCAATTCCCGTTACAATCGTTCTCTTCATGTTTGGTCTGTTTGCATCCGTTCCTGAAATAGTTGTAACGACTCCTGAAAGCGCTGCTGCACCAGGGTCACTGTAAGATCTGCACGCGTTCGTTCCAACACTGCACGCAGGCTGTCGGTAGTGCGGCGCAGTCCGCCGGTCACTGCATCCGGAAAGTCAAACGTAATCAGTTCAAAGTAGATGTCATCCATCATGCCTAATACTTGTTGGGCTGCACCAGTGTTCTGCTCGCGCAGAAGGTCTAACACGTACCTACGCGATTCACTGGCTGCTTCAGCAAGGCCGTTAAGATAGGCCGGCAATTCTACGGCTAGTTCCTGAGGAGAGGGTATTGCCTGCCGCTGAACGATTGCATACATGACCGCCGCCTCAACATACTCTTTTTGAGAATCATGGACATAACCTGCCCAGTAGAGCGACGGGTGAGTCTCAAAAAGTTCCCGCAGTTCGCGAGTTACCCGTCCAGCCTCCTCTAGCGCAGATTTGGCGCTGGACACATCGCGCCTGTGTATGGCACGGATAGAGCGTGAGGAATGCTGAATAACCTGCCTACTAAGAACCAAACCCTTTTCGCGTGCAGCACATACGTCTACAAATACGGCGTGCATGGAGGCGGTAACCTCGTATAAGGTGGATGGCACGCTACTTTCATGTGACATTATGATACACTCCAATGTAGAATTAACGCTTCGTAAGTTGTAGTTCTTTCATGGCAGACTTCATTCCTTCTCATACTTATTTGCGACGGAACTAAAGCTAACAGCCGCTATGTATACGAGTGAAGGAACCAATCGGGCTACCATTGGGAAAGGCAGGCAGATGTATTTATCAAAATTCTGGAGTGTAGGGCTCTCTGCGACGGCACTATGCATGTCGATATCATTGTGCGCAGCACAGATGCCTCATGGCAATTTTGTGAAAGTAACCTCGAAGGCCGCAGAGAAGGCCGTTGCATATAAACCTATTAAGCTTATATTTCACATTAAAGTAGACTCGCCATTCCATATTCAGGGCCATCCGTCAATGGAGGGCTACATTCCAACCAATCTGAAGATTTCCGCCCCCAAGGGGATCAAGGTGCTCAAGATTACGTATCCTAAGCCAGTGGTAAAACCGTTCTTTGGCGAGAAGCTTCCTGTTTATGAGGGTGAAGTAAACGTGACTGCACTTCTGGAAGCAAGTAAGACGGGAACATTCAAGTTACCGTACCTACTGCATTATCAGGGCTGCAACACCCAGCAGTGCTACCCTCCGCAGGATGCAAAGGGCGTAGCTGTAGTAAACGTGAAAGGATCTGGTGCGGTGTCCCATGAGAAACATCGTTAAGAGGCATTCGGGAATCGGCCACCGTATTTTGGGTCTCATTTTCCTCGCTCTGTTCCTAAGTAGTTTGAGTTCAATAGCAGCGCAGGCCGATCCTACGTACATCCATGTCACGGCGACTCTAGTGCCTACAGATGCGCGGGCCGGTGAAAGTGCACTGGTTGAAATAAACGCTGAAATTACTGCGCCATACCACCTCTACTCGCTTACTCAACCCTCGACAGCCGATGGGTTTGGGCCTGCGAAAACGACCCTCACGCTTAAGGATGGTAGCCTGTTCTCCTCGGTAGGCAAGCCTCAACAGTCGAAGTTCCAGACAATGTTCGACCAAGGCTTCCAAATACAAGACCAAATCTACAAAGGCTCGGCACGGTTTGGCATCCCCGTGACCATTAGCAAAACCGCCTCCGGTTTGGCCACCACGTCAGTCGCGATGCATTATCAGCTGTGTACAGACGTAAACTGCCTTAATGCGACGACCCTCAACGTGCCACTTACGTTTTCTATCGCTGCGGGGCCGGCTCGGCAAGATCACCTCGCGCCACTCTCACTGTCGAACGCCGCTCCCAGTGCAGTTGCCACGAGCCCAACGACAGGACCCACTACTGCGAACAGTCCACCCGCCACACCTGACGCGACTGCAGCGAAAATCGCAGCCGCACAGCGAGCAGGGCTTTTGCAGTTCTTGCTGCTTGCGGTAGGGTACGGGTTTTTAGCGCTCCTTACGCCCTGCGTTTTCCCAATGATCCCAATCACGGTAAGCTTCTTTTCTAAAAAGCGCGGACAGAACAGCCGCCAGGGAATCATGGAGGCAGTAGCCTACTGCGCGGGCATCATTGGAACCTTCACTGTTGTTGGTGTAGCCGTGGCGGTCGCCTTCAAGGCGACAGGAATTCGGGTACTTGCAAACAACCCGTGGCTCAATCTTGGGCTTGCAGTTCTCTTTGTAGCTCTTGGTATTAACTTAATGGGCGGCTTCGAAATTCTGCTACCGCCCTCGCTTGCCGATAAGGCAAACCAAGCCGCGGAACGCACAGGGCTAATTGGGCCATTCCTCATGGGCCTCACGTTCACTATTACCTCGTTTACCTGTACGGTCGCTTTTGTAGGCACGCTGCTTGCGGCAGCCGCGAAGGGTAGCGTTTTCTACCCCGTGATGGGCATGCTGGCTTTCAGTTCAGCGTTTGCCCTTCCGTTCTTTCTTTTGGCGCTTTTTCCACAATACCTTAACCGCCTACCCAGGTCCGGAGCGTGGATGGTTACAGTTAAGGGCTTTATGGGTTTCGTAGAGATTGCAGCGGCGGTTAAGTTCCTCTCGAATGCGGACCTTGTTTGGAGTTTGGATATACTGACTAGGCCCGTTTTTCTCGCAATCTGGTTTGCTATTGCGGCACTCGCCGGTCTTTATCTACTAGGTGCAGTTCGCTTACCACATGACGAGTCGAGGGCCATTGGGAAAACACGACGAGTAATTGGAGTAATGTCACTTGTCGCTGCTGTGTGGTTCCTCGCAGGAATAAATGGCACGTCATTGGGACAGGTTGTATCATTCCTCCCACCCGATCCATATCCTGGTCATTCCAACGGCTCATCTGAGCTATTGCACTGGCAACACAACTATAAGGCGGCACTAGCGACAGCAGCGACCAGCAACCAGGACGTCCTCATTAACTTCACGGGCGTTAATTGCACAAACTGCCGTCAAATGGAGAACACGGTTTTTCCTCTACCAGCCGTTCAAAAACAACTGGCCAAATTCACGCGAGTAGAGCTCTACACCGATCGCGACTTACCCTCGGATCGAGCGAACGCCGCGTTACAACAAAAGCTAATCCATGTTGCTACCTTACCAGCATATGTCATAGTGTCACCTGCGGGGCAGGTGCTAAAGGTTCAGCAGGATAGGTCCTCACCCTCTCAGTTCATCAGGTTCCTTTCCACGAACTAGAACGCCAACCGTCAGCGCTGCCTCGTCTATTTAGATGATTGACTTGCGCTGACGGTTTTGGTAAGCTCTAATTAACGAATATGCCTCCTGGTCCTCAATTTCAAACTTGGCCTACGTACGGTTCGTAATTGAAGTGCCTGCATACTCTGCTTCCCTGTTGCAACGGTGCATGGCGGGAACCTTCGTTATCGCGTTCCCGTCTAAATTCACGAGGAGAAAAGTTGTCATGCACGAATCACCTAATGAATTTTGCGTCTCGCGGCGCAAACTACTCACATGGGCGATTGCCAGTGGGGCAAGTGCTGCCCTGGTCTCGGATGCTGCCCCGGCAGAAGCCAACATTTTCATGCCGTCGATTGCTGAGCAGAAAAAGCTTGGGGCCCAGGCAGCTCAGCAAATTCTCAAAAAGTACAGAGAATTACACGACTCCCGCGCCATTCGGTTCAAGCAGATTGGCTATAACCTCGTGAGCGCTCTTAGCCCAGAAGACAGACGCACGTGGAATTTTAGCTTTCATGTCATAGAGAGTAAACAGGTTAACGCCTTCGCTCTGCCAGGCGGCCCCATGTTTATGTACACGGGATTAATGGACAGACTAACCAACAATAGTCAGATTGCGGGGGTTACTGGCCACGAAATGGCTCACGTAAGGCTCCAACACTGGGCCAAGAGCTATGCGAATGAGCAGGAGCGAAGTCTGGGTCTGTCGTTGCTTTTGGGGCTTACTCATGCGAGCAGCATCGTTCAAAAACTGGCCTCAGTGGGAGACAGCCTATACACCTTGCACTATTCGCGCCATGATGAGCGGCAGGCCGATGAATACGGTCTCGCAAACATGGTGGCAGCCGGCTATAATCCTGAGGGCATGATTGAACTCTTTATGGTGCTCGAAAAGATGAGTTCCAGTCAGCCACCCGCGTTCCTCAGCGATCACCCTCTCACTACCGCTCGCATTGCGGACGTGCGCCGACTGATTCGTGAAAAGTATTCACAAGACCTTCACCGGCCAATGGCGGGCATTCATGGTTGATCGTCAACTGGCCTGTTTTCTTCAAGAATGATGCCTTCGACTTCAGCCCATTTCAACACGTTGGCCCAATCTGGCGAGGGTATTAGGCCATCATGGGTAAGGCGTTGTATAAGACCGGCGGTAAAGTGGTTAACATATTCCGGACTAAGTGCTAGTTCTCGCGCAATTTCACCAGTGGTGTACCCACTGCCTGCCAGGATAAGCACCTTGCGTTGATCAGAATTCAGCGTCTCTTTAATGCGCTGTGCAGCCTGACGTTTTACACGTTCCCAGCGTCTAAATCGAATTCTTGCCCTGGTTCTCAAAAACCCTCCTTTGCGGTGCCGCCATCGTAACCATAGTCCGCCGTCGTGCGACAAACGGCGCCATAAGGACAATAGGAACAGTGACTTCCCGGCTTCGCTGTAATGTCTGCAGATTCAATGCCACGAGCTAAACGCACAATGGTCCCCTCAAGCTTCTCCGTCATTGTATTCCACTGGTCACGGCTTATAGGGCGCACGTGCCGGTTGTCGTCCTGTGGGAGCATGCCAAGGTTGTGTTCGCGGCTAGGTATTCGAAACAGCCGCGGGCGTCCCTTCTGTCGCATAATATCGTAACATGCGCCCAATGGCTCTATGTTAAATACGCGCTCAAGTGCCAGCATGTAGACGGGCATTTGCAGACTGGATCCTTCGTCCAGCGCCTGTTCCAACCCAGCCAGGTCGGGTGATCGATTTAATTTGTAATCAATCGCAAGGCCAATGTCTCCGCGCTCGTTCACATCCACGCGGTCAATTACTCCGCAAACGTGTACTGGCGCACCTCCAGTGGGATCTGCGATAATCAGCGGCTTAGTAGAAGACTTACGGTCATAATGACGCGTGCGATGCTCGTGTTGACCATACTCCACATCAGGAGTAGCCTGCCCAAGTGGTACACCAAAGGCTAATTCTACATAAGCTGTATGAAGATGCCATCGCTCGCTGTAAAACTCATCTCGTTCAGCAAATGCCATTAGCAAATCCCTCAGGTATTCACGCAGAAGCGGCAGCCTGTGTTTAGGCACGGGCGGAACCCACGAGGATATTTCCGCATCTAGCGCCGCCTTTAACTGATCGATCTGCTCCAGGGGCCGCTGCCCGCCACCATGATAAAAGCGAAAAAGAGCACCGTGCAGCATAATGGACTGCATTCTGTATTCGTTGACATCCTCGCGCTGATCTATTTGCAGCGTGAAACGCATGTAATACTGAAACGGGCATATGGCAAATGTTTGAAGTTCGGTGAGACTGTAGACGCGGTGATTCCGCGCGGTACCGTTCTGCACAGGAATTCCCTGCAGCGTGTTTGGTGGTGGGAGTTCGCGGCTAGCCATGACCTCCGTAACAGCTTCCATCGTGTCGTCCTCGTTGGCCAGCCGCTCCAGGATCCTTCGGCCGCGCTCCACCTCCTCTGCTGCTGGCCCCTGTTCTGCCGCCGGATGCCAGTAGGCAGCAAGGGCGGCTCGCAACAGATCCTTTTTGTCTACTGCGTCTTCAATCCGTGGCGCTACATCCCACAACTTTCTCCTAATTTCCTCCATAAGCGGGTCCGCGTTTGTCGCAGGAAGTAGCGCCTGCCTTAAATCATGCAGGTAGAACGAGGGCAGAGTATCACGATCGGCTCCTGCCCTCGGGTAGGTTAGAACGATCTGGTCACTCGCACTGGTTGCCGCCAGATAAAACATAAACCGCTCTTCATCCACACGATCCAATTCTGGTTCTAATTGAAAAGCAGGGGCTATCGACCTCAGGAGCACCCGCTCGTCGTCACGAAACAGGGGGTCCTCAATCACCCGCTGCGGAAATAATCGCTCGACCAGACCGGGCACGAAAGCAGCGCGAATAGCGACCTCTCGTGTGGAGTACGGATCTACCGCTTGCACACGATTACCTTCTTGTAAACTTACGTAATCGCGTAATCTCCATGCCACCTCCAGCCGGGTGTATAGATCCCTTATACTTAGCGTCTCCCTACCCAGCATTGCACAGGTCGCAGCAATGTCATCAAGGCTGGACAGGGCCGCGTTTTGAGCACTACTATCGCGCAATTCCACATCTTCGTCAGTGTCTAGCCACTTTACTTCATGCGAACAGAAGTCCGCGAGCAGGCGCTTAATAAACTCCTTTGCCTCATGCAGGTTCAACACGACGTTTGTTTCTGACATTACGCTGGATTGAATCGAACGAAACAAGTCGGCAATGCCTTTTGGAAAATCCGGCTCTTCCGTCCAACGCATCCAATTACTCATACCGTTTCTGTCCCCACTGCGCCGCAGGTGGCGCGTAACCACCAGTGCGTCGGCTGCAGTGATGCCGGTGTAGGCAGATTGAATAACAGAGACGACATCTTCGCTGCGCCAGTCATTAATGGCCATTCGAAGAAGTGAAAGTACAGTAGCAATCCGTGGGTTTTGAGAGATGGGCTCGGTTACGGGAAGCGCAGCCGGAATACCGAAGCGTGCAAAGGTCATTTTCAATAGCGGCAAATAGGGACCCGGCGACCGAAGCACCACCGCGATCGACTTCCATTCGCAATTAAGCCGTCTGCGAACCTCAATGATCGTGCGAGCAAGCATCTCGACCTCAATCACCTGATTTGGTGCATTGATTAGTTGGATCGGCGGCCCGTTGCGTTGGGGCTCAATGTTTGGTACCGTTGATCCAAGGTGATTTCGTACCACGTCCAGCGAGGTGATACCAGTATTTGCCGCGGGCAGCAACTCCTCAGTGCATAAAAATGTGTTCCGCAGCGATTCTAGGAGGCGTATCGGACGTGCAAACCACAACGCTCGACTCTCGTCCGCGCATAACGTGACCATCACGCGAGAACGGGGATGAGAGGCGAGTGCCGCAACGAGCTGGATGTGCAACGGATGAAGGCGCGTGAATCCGTCGAACACGATTGCTTCTGCAGGGGCTTTGCTGCGGACTGCGTCGATTGCGGCGGAGATAAGGTCAGCGTCATCCAACAACAATTGCTGCGACAGGAGTAGAACGTATTGCTGAAAGACGACGGCAAACTCTCGCAGCTTTTGTGAGGTATCAGCCGCGTCCTTACTGGCTGCCTGGGCAGCCTCGGCCAACAGAGTTGGGCTTACACCGGTTAGCTTCATCAACCGAATGCCGTCCAGTAAAACGCCTACCAGTCCTGGCTTATCGAGTACTTTTCCGAAATAACCGTCGGAATGCAGGTGTAGACCAATCAACTCGCGCATTATCATTTGCTGAAGTGGCGCTCCCACTATGCTCATACCCGGTGGAAGGTGCTTCTCTACAAACCGTTGAAGCGCGAGGCATTTTACCGACGAAGGTAGATTGCTGTGTGACGTAAGGAAAACAGCCTGGTTATGCGTTGGAACGATAATAAGCCCACTGGCTGCTGAGCCTGCAAATTGAACGGCACGCTCTGTTTTGCCGCTGCCAGCCGCACCAAGAAGTACGTTTAGCGGCGGAAACCCTGTCATGCAGCAGTAGCGACCGCGGAGAGCATGGTTGACCAGGTGGTTGCCTGTTGATATGCAGCGGCGGCACCAAATAGCAGTGCCTCCTTAAATGGGGCGGCAATAAGCTGCATGCCTACGGGCAAACCATCCACAAATCCGCACGGAACGGAGATGCCTGGCAGCCCGGCCATGTTAACCGGTATCGTACACACGTCTGCCAGCTTCATCTCCATGGGATCCGCCATTGCACCAAGCTTAAAGGCAGGCGCTGGTGCTGTAGGAGTAAGGAGTAGGTCATATTTTTGAAAAGCGGCGGTGAACTCATTGCGAATAAGAGTGCGAACCTGCTGTGCCCGTCTATAATATGCATCGTAATATCCGGCCGAAAGTGCGTAGGTTCCTATCATGATTCGCTGTTTTACCTCGGCACCAAACCCCTGCCCGCGCGAGAGTTCCATGAGGCCAATATGGCCGGTTTTATCAGCGCTTCGTACCCCATACCTCACGCCATCAAAACGCGCAAGGTTACTGCTGCATTCCGCAGGGGCAACTACGTAGTAAGCCGCCAGCGCATAATCTGTGGAGGGCAGGCTGCACTCTTCTACAACTGCTCCTAGGCTTTCGTATAGAGCGGCAGCAGACCGTACGGCATCCGCGACTTCTTTGCTCACACCTTGAGCGTAATACTCGCGTGGTATGCCTATGCGCAGACCCTTTACCTGCGGGCTTTTACAGGCGCCTAAGTAGTCGTCGACAGCCGTTGGCGCGGAGGTGGAGTCACAGTCGTCATGCCCTGCGATAAGCTGAAGCAACATGGCACTGTCTTCTACAGTCCTAGACAGGGGCCCAATCTGGTCCAGCGAGGAAGCATATGCGATAAGCCCAAAACGACTAACCCGACCATAGGTTGGCTTCATCCCAACTAGGCCGCAATACGAAGCCGGTTGTCGTATAGAACCACCAGTGTCGGAACCCAAGGCAAGCGGTGCCTCGCAGGCGGCTACCGCTGCCGCTGAACCACCAGAGGACCCCCCAGGAACTCTACTTGTATCCCACGGGTTAGTCGTGCAATGATACGCGGAGTTCTCTGTGGACGACCCCATAGCGAATTCGTCCAGGTTTACTTTTCCAAGGAACACCAATCCCGCTTCACGCAGCCGGCGAACAACAGTAGCATCATATGGCGGCACAAAATTACTCAAGATGCGCGAACCGGCGGTAGTTCGCACTCCCGTCGTGCACAAATTGTCCTTGAGTGCGATGGGTACGCCAGCCAGCGGCGATAGCTGCTCGCCTGCGGCACGCCTCTTGTCGACGGCCGATGCTTGAGCAATAGCACCTTCCCCTGTTACAGTAAGAAATGCACGTACCGAAGGCTCGACGGCCTCAATGTGGGCAAGTGCCGATTCGGTTACTTCTCTACTGCTCACCTTCCCAGCCACGAGCATGCCAGAAACTTCACTTGCTGATAGTTGATACAGTTCCGGCATTTTACTCGGCCTCCATAATGCGAGGCACCACAAAGCACCCGTCCCGAGCTTCCGGGGCATTCGCCAGGCACTCGTCACGATTTAGAGAAGGAGAGACACGGTCATCACGAAGCACGTTCTGGAGCGCCATGGGGTGGGAAGTTGGTTCCAGGCCATTGATGTCGGCCTGCTGCAGCATTTCGACGTGAGCCAGCAATCTGTTTAAATGCGCCGACTGCTCAATTATCTCGTCGTCGTTCAGGTCAAGGCGAGCCAGCGCGGCTACGCTGCGAACCTGCTCCGGTGATAACGCCATATAAATCCTCGCTCAGTATGGAGATGTCTAAAAGATTATAGCATAGGCTCTACCAGTTGAACCGGAGACGTCACAGCGCATCAGGACCGGTTTCACCCGTGCGAATTCGTACCGCGCGTTCCACCGTAGAGATGAATAGCTTACCGTCGCCCACCTCACCAGTTCGAGCAGCTTCGAGTAAGGCCTCCACCACTGCTTCCTCGCGATCGTCAGGAATGACGACCTCAATCTTCACCTTTGGGAGCAAGTTCACGACATATGTGTTACCGCGATATTTTTCCGTTCTTCCACGCTGCCGGCCATATCCACGAACATCAATCACCGTCATACCCATAATACCCAGCTCGGTAAGTGCCTCCTTCACGGCATCTACCCGCATGGGTCTTATTACACATTCTATTTTCTTCATCGGTTTATACTGCTTTCCCTGTGGCCGGAGTGTTTACCCTTCGGAACATTGTAACACCTTCTCAAGCAAAGCTTCATCTTCATAGTTCTATTGGTATGTTTGCGATGGACCCACTGCGAACCGTTCCTTTTGGAAGTGTATCAGGTGGGTAGTGCAGCCTTAAAACGTGTATTTACTTACGAAATAGTTATGGTTACGGATAGTTTGTAGTGGATGATCTCGAGTAGAAATACCTGGTTTTCCATCGATATTTAATTATTTTACTGATTAACGATCGAAAATGCGTGGACTTACGGTGACGTTACGATGCACCGTTAAAATGGAGATGTTATGAAGCGGAAAGTAATGTTCGCTAACGCCCAGGGTTTGGCTGTCGATGTAGTGTCATGACGCAATCAGGCCGGAATTCCTGACCGTCGGAACACCAGTTCGAGCGAACGGTTCGATTAGAATCCTGGGCGGTATCTCCAGATAGGGAATCCGAGTGGCATTAACAGCCCAACCAAAATAACCTGTTCACCACACATAAGTGCGATCAGGTTGAGGGCATCAACCACTGCAGAATCTGGCGGCAGGTACCTAGCAGTATTTGGGTCGGTTGCACAGAAAGTAGGCATTGAGGGGTACTCGAAACTTCCTTCCACCTCATGTGGGAGCCAATTGGCATTACCTGTTAGCAGTTCATATCGCAAAGGAGTAGCAAACGAACCCAGTGTTTTATTGGGCTCAAGCGCTAAATCGCTCATGAAACTAAAAAAGATCAATTTCCGTAAGTTCGGTCATTACGGCAGCGGCACAGGATCACCACGGGGTGCGCGCTCCCTACGAACGCACTTGCAGTATACAACCGCGGCCCTCATTCTTTCAGGCACTTTTTACAGCGCCTCGGCATCGGCACAAACTAACTGGACAGGCGGTGCCGGAAACAGTTTGTGGGGCACAGCTGGCAATTGGTCCACCAACCTGGTACCGTCCTCTAACAGTACAGTTACAAACTCAACCACTGACCTAATTACCGTCAACAACGGCGGAACATTTGGTACATTTGTGGATGACGGTGAATTAGACCTCACCGGGGGTACATTCTCCGGCGGCCTGGTTAACAGTGCCCTGCGAGTAAATAACATCCTCACACTTGACGGCGCCACACTGGCAAACGTAGAAGTTCTCGCCCCAAATAACGGTTCATCCGTCGTCATTCATAACTCAAATGGCAATGTTTTGTCGAATGTAGTCTTTGATGCCGGCACCAATATCGATATGGCAACTCAGGCCAATCTCTTTATTGACGTGGAGGGCGCTACCACGTTTGGCGGCACTACTACGTTGGCTGCTGGCGCGAATATCGATATCGGGGCTGGTAACGTGCCAGCCACACTCACAAATGACGGTACTATTCAGGGTGATGGCCTTATCAGCGACGGCTATACCGGCCACCTCATCAATAATGCGGTAATTGACGCTGATATTGCCGGTAAGACGTTAGACGTTCAGTACTCTCCGATGAGGAATACTGGCACGATAGAAGCTACCAAAGGCGGTACCCTTTACCTGAATGCGAACACTACGGATAGTGGTGTAATTAGCGCGGACGGAACAGGTAGCCAGGTGGAGCTTGCATACACGACAATAGCGATTAATGGCAACACCACGGTAACCTCCACCAATGGTGGGGTAGTATTGCTAGACGGCACTACTATAACATCTGGCACACTCAACATCCAAAAGGGCAGCAGTCTTACCATTGCCGGTAGTTACGGTAACAGTCTCAATGGACTCACTGTAAACGGTAACCTGGATATGGCCTCGAAGGTTAACGCATTTACATTGGTGCAGGGTGCCACCACGTTTAATGGCATCACCAACATGGCTGCCGGGTCCTCGATCAACATCTACCAGGGGAATGCCTTCAACGCACCCACCCTGACGAATAACGGCACAATTCGGGGTGCCGGCGAGATTACCCTCACCAATGGCTACCTAGACTGGGGTGGAGGATTGACCAACAACGGTACAGTCGATGCAAACCTTAGTGGTAAGACCTTATACGTAACGCCTCTTGGAGTTGAGAACAGCGGCACTATCGAGGCTACTAATGGAGCTACCCTTTACCTGGGTTACAGTTACCAAAATGCAAATACAACAGATGATGGCACCATAAGCGCCAATGGAAAAAGTAGCGAGGTGCTGCTAGCGCAAGAGACGCTCACAGTTGCGGGGAAGGCCACATTTAGTGCGACGAACGGCGGTAGTCTGGTTTTGAGCGGTTGTACCCTAAGATCTGGGCTAGTGAACATCACCAATGGCAGCCTCACATTTAGCAACAATCAGAATAATTTCCTTTCTAGCGTAACTGTAGACGGCAATCTTGATCTGGCAACGCAATCCGACGCCTACACCCACATTCAAGGTTATACAACGTTTAATGGCGTGACCACAATGAACACTGGCGCCACAATCAATATCGGTGATAACAACGGATACACGGAACTTGTAAATAGCGGCACCATCCAGGGAGCCGGCACAATTTTCCAAAGTTATGGCGGTGCGTTGACGAACGCCGGTACTATTGATGCAAACGCCAATGGGCAAATACTCACCGAGGCCGTTAATTCGTTCACCAATACGGGCAACTTAAATGCTTCCAATGGTGGCACGCTAACCGTGCAGAATACGGGAGTTGTAGGCGGCGACGTAAATGCCACTTCAGGCAGCACAGTGAACCTGCCAAACGGAATTAATCAAACAAGCGGTTCGTCTACCATAGATGGCAGCCTAAATACACCTGCGGGTAACTTTACCCTTGGAGGCGGCACTCTAAAGGGCACTGGCAACATCAACATGTCCGTTGTGCAGACAGGTGGAACGTTCAATCCTGGATCCGACCCGGCTAATATGCATGTTTCTGGTGACCTTACCATAATTAGCGGTAAATATCAGCTCGACCTAGCCAGCCTCTCCAGTTTCGATACATTAACCGTATCGGGAGCCACCGATATAAACGGCGGTAACCTATACCTGGATTTCCTGGCTGGCTACCACCCGGTACTGAATAACTCCTATCAGTTCCTGTTGTCTAGCTTTACTCCTGGGCAGAGCGGGTTCTCCTCAATTACCAGTAACCTTACCGGGTATGGTTTCACTTACAACAACGGAATCGTCGCCGTCGGTAGTGTTCCACCACCGGCAGTGCCCGAGGCATCTAGCGTGCTTTCGCTCATGACCATGTTGGGTATTGGCGGTGTGGGTCTTGCGACTAAACGGCGCAAGAAGTGCCGCAAAGCCGTCGCCGTTTGCTAGTCACCCGCTTTCAGATCAAGTGTAATTGTCGGCACTTACTTGGCAAGGGCGTCCCAAAAGGGATGCCCTTGCCAATTGTGTACCCGACCATCGTATTGCGAATGACACCTACCGCAGCTTGTTTTACTCATCTGCGTAGCAAGCTAACTCCGAACAGAACCATAACCACTACACCCAGCGCGCCTGTTAAGTTCGATCCATCTTGTTCGATGTCGCATAAACCGTTATTTAGAACGTACCGGGCCTGGTAGATTCACCTAATAGGTATGGAATGGTTGTATTTACCCCAATAAAACTATATAATTAAATCAACATATAGTTGTGGTCTCACAAGACACTTCGCTTGGCCCCCGCCGTGGCAACAGTACTACAGTACTACTTCAGGAATTGTTCGTCGAAATACCTACGGAGCACGTTTAAATGTGGCACATTCAGATGATGGGTACCTTTCGCGTAACCTATAAAGAACGTGAATTTCCCGTGCACAGTAGCAAACGCGCATCTAGTCTGCTCGCTTACCTTGCATTTCGTAATGGGAATGCTATTAACCGTGACGAACTTACCGAAGCAATATGGCCCAACGATGACCCGGAAGCAACACGGGCACGCCTTCGAACGACGCTCACACTTTTGGGCAAACTAATTGATACCGGTTCCGAGGAACAGCGTAATATTATACAGGCTGATCGACTGACAGTAACTCTGGATGCCGAACAGTGTACCACTGACGTTGATAACTACTTCGCGTTGCTGCGACGGTGTGGGCGAGCCGTACACGCAGATGAAGCGGAGATGCTGTTTCGCGAGACGCTGACGATATATGGCGGAGAACTGCTTCCCCAGTTTGAGGACGCATGGATTGCGCTAGAGCGGCAGACCCTTCAAGAAAAACATCTCCAGGCACTCCGCAGCCTGGCAAGGTTGTGCCTGGCACGAAGTGCATACGACGAAGCTATAGACTTTACGCGGCAGGAAATTGCCTGCGATCCTCTAAATGAAGATACACACGTACTTTTGATGGAAATGTACCTATCACAGGGCAAGGCTGCATGTGCAATTATGCAATATCAACAGCTTGAACGATTGTTGGAACAAAGCCTTCAGGTTACCCCATCACCCAAAGCCGTTTCCCTATACAAGCAAATACGCGTAGAGCATTCAGTACAGGCCCAAACATCTAGAAGCGAATCGGACAGGTGGCATTTGGGAAGCAGCAAGCCGTTGTATGGACGGCAGAATGAACTGCTTCGCCTTACCGAATTGGTAGCGCCGTTTGGTGACAAACGATGTCGGTCGCGCTTAGTTACGGTTTTTGGGCCTGGGGGAGTCGGCAAGACCCACCTCTCGCAGGTGGTTGCCAGAAATTTGACGCACGATTTTGGTGACAGAGTATGGTTTGTTCCATTAGCAGACCTAATGAGACCGCACCAGATTGAGGCGGCAATTGCAAATGCAATGAATATTGACAGGGCAGTACAGGTACCTTTACAAACTCAAATTCTAGACAAGCTGGCAGACCACGGCGGGCTACTCATTCTTGATAACTTTGAACACCTTGTAGAGGGCGGTGACGCCGTTGTGGCGCAACTGATAGATGCAAGCCCAAATGTCCGCATCCTAGTGACTTCACGGCAGCACCTCAACATTACCGGTGAGCACTTATTTGAGCTACTGCCGTTCCACCAACCAGACCTAAGCGGCGTAGAGCGGCTGAGTGCGCTCGTGGACGCTGCCACCGAGTTACCGGGGGTCTCCATTTTCTTGTCGCGCGCCCAGGCTGTACGCCCCGGTCTCAGCCTCACGGAGGAGAACGTGCGGGCCATCCTTGATATTTGCAACCGTTTAGAGGGTCTACCGCTTTCGCTAGAAATAGCGGCGTCGCGAGCGGCGGTACTTTCCATGCAGTCACTTCTGTCGCACCTTGACGACCAGCTAGACCTGCTGGTAGAGCATAGGTCGCAGTCGCCTTTGCGACAGAGGTCTGTTAGAAACACCATTCAGTGGAGTTACAGCCTGCTTCGTCCGGAGCTGAAATCGTTAATTGTAAATCTATCGGTATTTCGAGGTGGCTGGTTGGCAGATGCAGCATCTACAATATGCGTGGTACCAACATGCAGCATACTCCACTGCCTGGATCTACTGGATGAGCTTCGAACGTGTTCTCTCGTTACCACCACCGAGGTTCGCGGACAGATGCGGTTCACGATGCTGTACTCCATAACCGTGTTCGCTGGCGAGCTTCTTGCTAAATCTGGTGATACAGAAACGATTTGCGATCGCCATCAACTCTGGTTCACGGAATATGTTGAGCGGAAGTCGCCTGAGTCGCGCGCCGATGTCGACGCCGTGATGGATGAGTATCAAAATATTGTAACAGCCATTGAGCACGGTCTCAGAGAGCGCGCTCAGAGATGTCAGTCTCTACTCTCCCTGCGGCTATGTAACACGATGAAGGACTTCTGGATGGCGCGCGGCCTAGCCCATGAAGCAAGTTTGCTGGCTTTAAGGCTGGCCGACTTTGATCTCCCGGAAGAAGAGCGGGCCGTAGCACAGACATTGGCAGCGCAGCTGCTACTACCTCGAGGTGAATACGCCCTAGCACACCAACTTGCGACCGAGGCGCTATTAGCCGCTGAAAAATCTGGGAACATTAAGACCCTGGCGGAGGCCCAGATCGTCCTTGCCAGAATTTCATGCCTGCGCAGTGACTACAGTAATGCCGCTGAATACGCGGAACGTGCCCGCCGCGACGCTGAAATCATCAACTCACCCGTTTTACAGGCAGAGGCGCAGATCCTGCTTGGTATGACCAATTGGTACACGGCTAATTTCCAGGTGGGACATAGGCATTTTGAACAGGCGTTAGCGCTGTATGAGGTTGCAGGTTCTAAACGTGGCCAGGCACTTAGTAGATTTCGAATAAGCACCATACTGAGGGAATTGGGCGACTTGGAAGGTGCTCGGCGGCTCATTAACGACGCATTACCAGTTTATAGAGAATTAGGAGATATTGGCGGTATAGCCATGTGTGTGCACGACCTCGCACTGGTAGCACTTTTTTCTGGCGATACCAACACCGCGCTTGAGCAGATGCAGGAGGCAATGCTACTATTGAAGAAGGTTGGCAACAGGGGTAGCACTGCGTCCTGCCTTACCAATATGGCGGAAATATTGCGTGAAACAGGTCGAGGCGCAGACGGAATTCCAATACTCGCGCAAGCACATGAAATCTACAAAGCCCTCTCGGACCGGCGAGGTGAGGCTGGCGTGCTGCAAAGTATTGCACAACTCTACCTCGAAGATGGAAATCTTGATGCCGCCAAAGTAACCATGTACTCTGCCCTAGAACTTGAAGTAGCCATTGGTAGCCCAATGGGTATATCCCAATCAAATTGGCAGATCGCTAACATCTGCGCGACCACAGCGGAATTGGATCTGGCTAGATTGCATTTTCAATCCGCTACGAAAATGCTGGCAACCGTAGAATCAACCCAACTGCACGCCGAAATCATGGCATCTTACAGTGCACTCATGGTAAGGATTGGGGAACTGAACGGTGCGATTCTCGCCCACGCACTAAGTTCACTAATCCTGGAAAAGTTAACCAGAGAGCTACAACGCGAAATTAACCAATCGTTGCTACAGGAAGTAAAGGCACAACTTATTCATCATTTAGGGCAGGACCAGTTTGAGGCGCGATGGAACGACGCAGCATCGCTTGGCGAGAGCGCCCTCTTCCAGAGACTAGTTGACGTACATCAGTAGAGTTATTTGTACGGTTTGAACGAGTGGATTCATTTTCAGGGGCTAAGGGTTTCCGATTTTTGATAACAGCGGTCGTTTTGCTGTTGCATTATGTATTTGGTCCGCATGAGAGACCAGCTTGGCTATCACCCGTTGCTGGAGATTTAATTCCAGTTTGTGCTATCTACATCCACCCTTGGTCAGCGAGAGTTGAAATCAGTCACTAACCATTTTGCCCGTAATGGATTCGAATGAAACAACGGAAACGTCACAGTAGTTAGTGCACCGCCGACTGCATGCGAGGCTTCCGCCCGCGTATCAATCCTGACTATGTTGGGTGTTTGCAGTGCTTGTTACCTGGCTATAGGCGTTAGAGCTATATCAATCGTGCAGCCGCTGGCTAGGTTGACGATTGTATAGCAAAGGTACACCCGGTTACTCGCAGACTATGCGAATAACCGGGTGTACCTACAGTCAGTTTGGGCAGGACCACCAATTTTTAGCTTGAAGCGAATGGCAGCAGCTTAGGACTTCTTAGAGATGCTTTTGCAGTTCTCGTTAATATTACGCCGTGTAGAGCATAACTACAGTACGAATTATTAATAAGGTGCAATCATCACAAAAACCCCGATATTTGACCTTAGTTTTACGATGGAATGGCCACAGATTTACGATAGCTTTACGATAGTAAGTTAAAATAGCCTCGAAACTACAATTGAGCCCGGGGGTAGTAGCCGACAGCCTCGACGGTTTTCCTGCGCTCTTCAATATCCCGGTTGTGCTTGCAGAGTATTGATTGGTGGTGGGTTCTTTTAGTCACCACAATCACAATCTTCCGACCTGGCTTACTATTATCCGCCTGGGTCGCTAGACCTAGTAAGACCGCTCTGCAGCCACGCCAACCACATCCATTCAGCCGAGACACCGCACTAATCTGGTCAGTCGCACACGATTGCACGACGGTCTAGAGTGTTGGTGCGAAAAAATGGCTCGACAATGTTTGATAACCGGTTCTGGTAAGCAACGAATAGATCAAAGGAGTAGCTTAGGAGCCAAGTTGTAATTCGGGCTCAAGCGTCAACCAATTCATGAGATCGAAATCTATCAATTTCCGTAAGAGCTGGCAGGTAGGCGACACCTCAAAAAGCCGCACATCCCCGCGAACGCTATGCTCTTGTCTACACTACACCACCTATGCATTGATACTAACGGGCTCATTCTATAGCGCTGCTGCGAGTGCCGCCCCGGTATCCTGGACTAACGGAGGCAATGACGGCCTTTGGAGTACCAGCAGCAACTGGTCAACCAATCTGGTACCGACCGACAGAGACACTGTGACCAATACCACCGGCGATGGAATTACCATCAACGCGGCCGCTACCTTTGCGTCGCTGGTGTCCAATGGGGAACTTAATATTGGCTCTTCGGTGACCGGTGGATCTACATCGAGCACCATGCAGATCAATAACACGCTGAACCTTAACGATGGGACACAACTAACCGATATTGAGATCCTTGCTCCTACCGGCGCCAACCAGATGTTCAGTCTTGGTACCAACACATTAACAAACGTAACCCTAGACGCAGGCACCACACTGAATATGAAAGCTTCCACCATTTACTCGTCTGGCTTAACTAACGATGGAACCGTGCAAGGGAACGGCACAATTGAGGGGACGTTAACCAATGGCGGAATCGTGGATGCCAACCAGCCAGCACAAAATTTGTTATTTGTCGTGTCAACGACGACTAATACCGGTACCCTGGAAGCTACCAACGGGGGCGTGCTGGAGTACAACGGCAGCACTCTTAATGACAGCGGCATACTGAAAGCCGACGGCGCTGGCAGCCAGGTGATGCTCGACGGCGGCGTAGTTTTCACTGCAAGTAACGACAAATTGTCCACGTCCAATGGTGGATTAATTGTAGCAAACGGCGCTACGATTGAAGGGACCATTGGGTCTGGTACCCTTAGCTTCACCGACAACGGATCCAACATTCTTAACGGGGCCACCGTAAACGGCAACCTCGACCTCGCGACAATCTCCAACGCACAGCTGAGCAATCAAGGTTCGACAACTCTCACCGGAACAACGAACCTCGGTACGGGCTCAATAATGTACGTTCAGGGCGCCAGCTCAAATCTCATCAACC
>DAIDKH010000065.1 GCA_027450145.1 Chthonomonadaceae bacterium
GAATTGAACCCTGCATCGCTGTTTACGGACCTGAGGATTATCGATAATTTATGGACCCTGCAGGTGAAATGGAAAGCTTTCTGATCTCGCTCTATACAGACGTGCGGATTGTCGATTATTTATGGACCCTTAAGAGTGCAATTGGAAAACAAATTACGGGTCCTCGTAGTGACGTAAAAAGGGTGCAAAAACCGCACCAGTGGGCAATTGACCCTAAGTAGCTCTATAAAGACGTGCGGGATATAGATGCTCTATGGATTCACGAGAACGTGTTTAAACCTGATGTTGCGGCGTTCCTTCGCAGGAACTGACTTTGTGCTACATTCAGTCTCGATGAAATGAGACTCAGAATGAGATAAACCTTTCGCCAAAATAGCTCATCTGCGCGCCTTAAATGACGCCGAATTCGTCATAGTTTGTTCTATCACCGTATATTGACATTTGGGGGACCGTCAAACGTCCCGGGGTGACCAATATACCGCACTTTAAAGAGCAATGCCTCGTACGTTGTATATAAGCGGCGGTGAATGGCGTCAATTTACAGGCCTTAGATGAGCAAACGAACGATTACGTTAGTAACCATTGCAAAAGATTGCGTAACAGTATGGTCGGGTTCGGTTCTAGTTAAATGTTATTCCAACACCGGTAGGTGGCCAATACATTTGATAGAGTAAATGAGACGTAGAACTCAGTATTGTTTCTTTGATGGCTCGTCGAAACAGGCTGTTCCATGAACTACATTTAGCAAAGATTTTAGTCGCCTTGGACAATTTCAACGTGGCGCTAGCCGGGAGGCACGCCGATGACAACTAGATTTACAGAGGATGATGACAGGTATTGGCGAGGAGTAAGCGTTCCCTGGCATTGCCTGCAGCAGCGCGAGGTTTTCGAGAAGCTCGAGACTTCATTATCCGGGTTAAGTGACAGCGAGGCGGCCGCACGGCAAGATGAATTTGGGCGTAATTTGCTGCCAGTCGGCAAGGCTCCGACTCTTGCGCTGATCTTTCTACGGCAGTTTCTCAATCCCCTGTTATATATTCTGCTTGCTGCTGGCGCGGTTGCTCTGGCATTGGCAGATTTAAGCGATTCTGTGTTTATTTTCGGCGTGGTTCTCCTCGATGCAGCTCTGGGGGCAGCTCAGGAATGGAAGGCAGAGCGCAGTGCTGCAAGTCTACAGCAGCTGCTCAAAATTGTCGCGCGGGTTCGGCGTAGTAATAACGTTGTAGAGGTGAACGCGGAGGATCTGGTTCCCGGTGATCTTGTATATCTGGAATCGGGGGCGCGGGTGCCCGCAGACGTGCGACTAATGGAAACTAACAAGCTCAAAATTGACGAAGCCTTGCTAACCGGTGAGTCGCTGACTGTGGAAAAACATGTCGACGTTTTCTCGGAGGACATACCCATCGCCGACCGCCGTAATATGGCCTTTGCCGGCTCCACGGTAGCATCCGGCCGAGGAATTGGTTTAGTAGTTGCAACCGGCACGAGGACAGAAGTTGGGAAGCTTGCTCGCAGCGTGATGAACACCGAATCGGCGAAACCACCGCTGGTACTCCGCATGGAGAGATTTTCCCACCAAATCAGCATCACCGTTCTGGTGGCATGCGGACTGCTAGTCCTCGTGGCACTTAATAGGGGCACAAAACTGGTCGACGTGTTCTTTGTGGCAGTTGCCCTGGCGGTATCCGCAATTCCCGAGGGGCTGCCAGTCGCAATGACGGTAGCACTCTCCGTCGCCACCCGCCGCATGGCTCGCCGCAATGTAATCGTGCGTCGGCTAACGGCGGTAGAGGGGCTGGGCAGCTGCACCTATATCGTTACTGACAAGACAGGCACAATCACCCACAACAGGCAGACGGTACGGTCAATCTGGCTTCCAGGTAGTCCCTTAATCGCGCTAGACGATGAAGCACACCAGTCGCCGCAGGTTCGCCGCGAGCGTTTGCATCGGCTCGTGCGCTCCGGCATTATCTGCAGCGAAGCAACCGCGCGCAACCAGGGTACGAAATGGGTTTTTACAGGCGATGCCGTGGATGTCTCATTCTGGAAACTGTTTATATCTCTGGGGTTAGAACCCGGTGGAATTCCCCCGCGTGATATTGAAGCATGGGAGATTCCGTATGAATCCGGCCGGGCATTTGCGGCAAGGTTTTACCGCGATGGCGGTAAAATTCGTGTAGCTGTAAAGGGCGCTCCTGAGGTGCTAATTGCCCGTTGCGTTGGCATGCTAGGAGAAGACGGTGAGCAGGTCATCGATGGCCCGCAACTCCAATCTAACCTGGCGCATCTCACCGGCACTGGTCACCGGGTGCTTGCAATTGCAGAAGGTGTTCTTGAGTGCGTAGATCCGCCCGCTTCTCTAGAGGAGAGCGACCTGCCACCGCTTGTGCTGTTGGGTCTCGCAGGTCTGATCGACCCACCACGCCCCGAGGTGAAGGAGGCGGTGTATAAGTGTCACCAAGCTGGAGTTCAGGTGGCAATGGTTACCGGTGACCATCCCCAGACGGCACTGGCGATAGCACGCGATGTAGGGATTGCCGGACCTGCGGACTATGCCGTCACCGGCAAGGAACTCGATGAGATTGGTTCGCCAGAGGTATTGCAGTACCTTCACCGGGTGGGTGGTGCGCGCGTATTCGCACGCGTCAGCCCGCTGCAGAAGCTTCAGATTGTGGAGTCACTCATTATGTTGGGGCACTTTGTGGCAGTCACCGGTGACGGGGTTAATGATGCACCCGCACTTAAGCGCGCCAATGTAGGCGTGGCGATGGGATCTGGTACGGACGTGACTAAGGACACCGCGTCGATCATTATTGCCGATGACAATTTCGCGTCCATCGAAGCCGGTATTGAAGAAGGCCGGTTTGCCCACGATAACATTCGAAAAGTGGTCTATCTCCTTGTTTCTACCGGCGCCGCGGAAATCGTGATATTTGTGCTCGCGCTACTATCGGGGTTACCCATTCCCCTGGTTCCCGTTCAAATTCTGTGGCTCAATATGGTCACCAACGGAATCCAGGATGTCGCACTTGCGTTTGAAGGTGGAGAGCCCGGTGCCGCACGACGACCCCCTCGCAAGCCCGAAGAGGGCATCTTCGACCGGCTGATGATCCAACAGACTGCTCTGTCGGGAGCCACCATCGGGCTGGTAGCCTACCTCAGTTTCTATGTGTTATTTGTCTACATGCGGTTGAGTGAATTCGATGCTCGAAACCGTGTCCTGCTGCTCATGGTACTACTGGAGAATTTCCACGTGTTTAACTGCCGATCGGAATATGTCTCTGCCTTCCGCGTTCCGATCAAGCGCAACAGGCTGCTAATTGCCGCGGTACTGATCGCGAATGCCGTTCACATGCTGGCTATGCATTTTCAACCAGCCCAGAAAGTATTGAAGGTAGCACCTTTGAACCTAGCCGAGTATGCTCATGCACTCTTGTTAGCGGCGACGCTGCTTTTTGTGATGGAAATGTTCAAGCTGTTTAAATTTGGCCGCAGTACGTATCTTGACGAACGGCCCTGCAGTTGGGAACGCCGAAAGGCCGGCTGATCGTGAGCCTAGGAGGCACGACCTCGATGGCCGGGTTCGATAACGATCGCGGTGGACCGAGAACAAGGCAACGTACCCACGGATGGGGCGGTAGAGAAAGGAGTTGAATAATAAATGTACCTTGGTGTGGCGCCGCAGGCTATGACAGAATTACCACAAACTGTTATGCGATTGTTGCGGGCAAGGAGTATTGGTTAATGACCCCTACGATCCCGTGTCATTGGTTTTGAAAAGCGGCTTATGCCTTAGCGCGAAGCTACTTGACCGGTGGTTGTCAAGGTGAGCATTGGGGTAACGGGTAATGCGAAACTGGAGGCTCTATTGTAAATTGGCCTCCAGTTACCATTGATGTATTTAGTAGTGGTCTGCACCTTTATCCGGCAGGGGCTGAAGCCAGATATCGCGGAACTCTACGGGATGTCCGTGGTTCTGGAAGAGAATTGGGCCAGGGCCAGGGTGTTCTGTGCGACCATAGGCGATGCCTGTTGGTGTTGGAATAATGGTGTTGTTTTGCACAACGATACCGTTAAGCAGTACCGTCACCCGTGCATCTTCCGTCTTCTTGCCGGAGGCGTCCCAACGTGGCGCTCGGAAGATGATGTCGTAGGTCTGCCACTGCAGTGGGGGGTTGCAGGCATTAAACAGCGGTGCGAATTCACCGTATACCGCGCCACAGTCACCGCTGCCGGGACTGGCAATACCGTAACTGTCCAACACCTGGATTTCATAGAGGCCGTAGGGTGCTATTCCGCTGTTGCCTCGGTCCTGTCCGTGGTTGTTCGGCTCATATGGTTCTCGGAACTCGACGTGCAGGTGAAAATTCGTAAACAGCTGTTTAGTAATGATGTCACCCCCGTTGGGGATCATCGTGCCTTTATGAAACCGAAAGGCGGCAGGGGCATGCGAACCACGTTGTATGAAGTTCTGTTGTATTTGGTTCTTGTTACCGTTAAACAGGATAACCAGACCAGGCAGATTAGGTATGGGCTCGGGGCGCCGGTGGTCTGGTCGCGGTGCCGGCGGTGTCGTCGGTGCCGCAGTCGCCTGACGTGTTACCGCGAGACAGCTGACTGCCAGTGCAGCCGCACACAAACCGGTTATGTATCTATAGCGCATCTTTCTCTCCTTCATTAACTTCGGATGTGCTCGTTAATCCAGTGGGTAGTCATATCGTCGGCTGTGAGCGTCTTTAAGGTAGATCGCTAGCAGGTCGATTGCAGCAATAATGTCGTCACGGTGAGCCATTTCGTTAACCGTGTGGACGTACCGCGTTGGAACCGAGAGGGTAAAACTGGGTACACCGCCTCGACTGCGTTGAATGCCGCCAGCATCTGTTCCACCACGTGGCAGAAGTTCCAGCTGGTACTTAATCTTATTGGCATCCGCCAAATCACGGAAATGGCGTACTAGTTTTGGATGACATATGAGTGATGAATCAACAATTTTGATCGCTGCGCCACCGCCAAGTGTCGTAATCTGATCAGGCTCGGCGCTCCCCGGTATGTCCATGGCAAGCGTCACGTCGAGCGCAATACCGATATCTGGCTGGAGAGCAAAGGCTGCGGTGGTCGCGCCACGCAGACCAACCTCCTCCTGAGTGGTAGCTACTGCGAGTACGTTTGCCTTTACGGATTCCTTCTTGAGCTTGCGAAGTGCTTCAATCATGATGAACACCGAAAGCCGGTTGTCCAGGGTTTTGCTGCATACCGTGTCACCCAGTTCTTCGCAGGTCCTGTCCATGGTAACCATATCACCTGGCTCAATGAGTTCCTTGGCACGTTCCCCGGATAAACCTGTGTCTACGTACATGGCGTCGATGCGCGGCGGCTTGTTTGCATCGTCTGCTGTTTGAAGATGCGGAGGTTTTGTGCCAGCCATAAGCGCGCCGCGCACCACGTCACCGTTGGCGCAGTGTATGAGAACCCTTTGGGCGACCATGTTACGTGGATCCCATCCGCCAACTGTCTGCAACCGAACAAACCCCGATTTATCCACGTGGCGCACAAAGAAGCCGATTTCATCCATGTGAGCCGCGATCATAACCCGGGGACCGTCGGAAGCTCCCTTTTTGAACGCCACAAGGCTGCCCATGGTATCGGTATGCATTTCGTCACAGAGCGGCTTTAATTCGTCGGCAATGACCTTGCGAATTGCCTCTTCGCGAGAGGGAACACCGGGTGTTTCGCATAGCCTTTTGAGCAGCGCGAAGTTCCAATCTGTCATTAAGTAGGTCTCCAGCAAACAGAATACTCGAGTACGCGAGCAAGTTAGGATAGTTTACTACACGTTGCCGCGTAATTCCTTTAGGCGATTTTTAAACATGTTTGGTGTGTTTTGGTTGGTCCCATGTAATGCGGCTTTATATCAACATCTGTTTACTGATGAGGCGTTTATCCAGCGCACGACAATATGGGTTGTTTGAGTTAAACTTACCGCGCGACCCGATTCTTGACAACGAGGAAGGGCAGGGGTAACATACTCGCACCCCTAAGGCGCAATCTGACGGGTATTTAATCTTAAGGCGGCACGACTTGCATGGCCAAGACACTCATCATTGTTGAGTCTCCAGCAAAAACAAAGACGTTAAAAAACTTTTTGGGCAGTGATTTTATGGTTGAGGCGAGCGTCGGCCATGTAAGAGATCTTCCAGAACATCGCATGGGTGTAGATATTGAGAACGATTTTGAGCCAACTTACCGTGTCGTGACAGATCGAAAAGAGGTGGTTGCTAAACTCAAAAAGGCAGCTGCCGCGGCGGATACTATATATCTTGCAAGCGACCCGGATCGCGAGGGTGAGGCGATTGCCTGGCATCTAGCGGAAGCACTCAAGCTCAAACAGCCCAAGCGTATACAGTTTAATGAGATCACCAAACAGGCTGTACTAGAGTCACTGGAGCGACCGCGCGACGTAGATATGGATCGAGTAAACGCGCAGCAGGCTCGTCGCGTTTTGGACAGGCTTATTGGGTACATGATTTCGCCGCTGTTGTCGCGGCGTGTTCAACGCGGACTTAGCGCGGGCAGAGTACAATCGGTTGCGTTACGATTGATATGTGAACGTGAACGAGAGATACAGGCGTTCATCCCCACGGAATACTGGTCACTAACGGCACACTTATCGCCAACGAAACCTGAAAAGGAGTTTCGGTTTCTCAGCCGGCTAACTCATCGCGCTGGTGAAAAAATTGTGCCCGGAAACCAGGCAGAGATGGACACGGTTCTTCGGGAACTGGATGGCGCCTCGTACCGGGTTGCCGAGGTTAAAAAGCGCGAGCAGAAGCGCAACGCATACGCCCCCTTTATTACCAGCACACTTCAGCAGGAGGCTGCGCGAAAGCTAGGCTTTACCAGCCGAAAAACCATGCAGATTGCACAGCAGCTCTACGAAGGGTTGGAACTTGGCGCATCGGGCAGCATCGGGCTCATCACTTACATGCGTACGGACTCTGTTCGGGTTGCGGCGGAGGCGCAGGCTGAGGCTCGCGGCTATATTGTAGAGAAGATGGGCGCCAATTACGTTCCTGCAACACCCAACCAATTCAAGACCCGTAGCGAGGCGCAGGATGCTCATGAAGCCATACGCCCCACCTCTGTGCTGCGTGAGCCAGAAGCGGTTCGGCAATATCTTGATCAAGACCAGTTGAACCTTTACCGGCTGATTTGGCAGAGATTTCTTGCAAGCCAGATGAGCCCTGCCATATTCGATGTCACGACTGTAGATATTGCAGCAGCGCAGCCGGCGCCGGACGCGATACCCTATACATTCCGGTCTACCGGAAGCGTTGAGCGCTTCGATGGATTTCTGCGCGTCTACGTTGAAGGTAAGGATGTTGAGGAGAGCGAGGAGGACCAGACGGCGCCGCTACCTCCATTAACCGTAGGTCAGCCACTCGATCTCCTTAAATTGGAGCCAAAGCAACATTTCACTGAGCCCCCTCCCCGCTATTCAGAAGCCACCATAGTAAAGGCATTGGAAGAGAAGGGTATTGGGAGACCATCTACCTATGCTAGCATCATCTCAGTTCTGCGCGACCGAGAGTATGTGGAACTGATTAGCAGGCGATTCCATCCTACTGTGTTGGGATTTACCGTAAATGATAAGCTCGTTAAGCACTTTCAGGACTACGTAAACGTACAGTTTACTGCGGATATGGAATCTAAGCTCGACGAAGTCGAGGAGGGGCACCAGGAGTGGAAGGCCCTTCTTCGCACGTTCTATGCTCCATTTGACGACGCTGTTAAGACAGCGTGGAAAGAAATGGAAGACTCGCGCGAGCAACCGGAAGAGACCGAGTTTAGATGTCCTGCAACCGACCGGGTGATGTTGCGGCGCAAAGGCAGGTTTGGGCCATTTGTATCTTGCAGCGGCTACCCTGAATGCAAAAAAATACTGAAAATGAATGCAGACGGAACCCCAGTGGAGGGACTCAACTTTAGATGCGGACTAGAGCCTGCCGAAGAGGCGCCACCTAAAGAGGCGTTTGTGTTGCCAGACGGCAGTAAGTATGAGTGTCCGGATGGCCACGGCGTTATGGTTCAACGTATGAGCGCTCGCGGGCCGTTCCTTGGATGCAGCGCATATCCTAAATGCCGCAGCACATTGAAGTTGTCTCCTGAAGGGCTGGTTGTAGAAGGGCAGTCGTTTACATGCACGCTAGGTAAACCTGCCGCCAAACGTGGCGCCAAGGCAAAGGCCAGCACCAAATCGACGGCCTCTAGTACGACCAAACGGACGACAAAGACCACTACAAAAAGTACGTCCGCTGCTGCACCAAGGACTTCGCGTAAAAAGGCGAGTTCGGAGGAATAAGGAGAGAACACGATGGCACGGATAGTTGCGGTCTCGGCGCAGCCATTTGAAACACCGCTGCACCATCTGTTCGTTACATCGCGCGGCAGCACGAAGGTTGCCCGCGCCGTTGGTATCACTGTTAAGCTCGATGGCCACGTCGTGGGGTATGGGGAGTCTGTGCCCGTTGCATACGTCACCGGCGAGTCGCAGGAGTCGGTTGTTTCTGTTGTGGAGCGAATCACACCACACCTGCTAAACGTTAACCTGGCAACTTTGGCGCCAGCGATGCACCTTGTTGCTAACTTGGCTCACGACGCTCCTAGCGCTCGCTGCGGTTTAGAGATGGCGCTTTTAACTGCCTGGTCGCGCTTGCATAATATGAGCCTCTGGTGTTATTGGGGCGGTAGCGTCCATCGCTGTGAAAGCGACATTACGATTCCCATCGTGTCGCAGGCCCCAGAGCTTGCAGCCGAAGCCTATGCAAAAGGCATTGGCACGCTCAAGGTGAAGGTAGGCGGCGGCGAACACCACGCGGATATGGCTCGGGTGATCTCTATTCACAAGGCGGCACCTAACGCCACCCTGCGCATTGATGCCAACCAGGCATTTACTGCTCAGGAGGCAATAGTCTTTATGAACCAGTTGCTCGATTCAGGCGTAAATATTGAGCTATTTGAACAGCCGACGCGGCATGATGACATCGATGGCCTAATCGACGTTGCGGCGGCCTGCCCGGTTCCCGTGATTGCTGACGAGAGCTGTAAGACGCCGCAGGATGCTCTACGGCTTGCCAGCACGCCCGTTAGGGGATACAACCTCAAGATCAACAAGTGCGGAATCGGTGGCGTTCTCGACATGATTGCAATTGCGCGCGCAGCCAACAAGGAGCTAATGCTCGGCTGTATGCTAGAATCTCGACGTAGTATCGCCGTTGGTTTGGCCCTTGCCTGTGGAACCGGTGCATTTAAGTATCTTGACCTAGACTCGCATCTCTTATTGCAGGAGGAGGGTGAGAACGCATATTTTAATCAGCAAGGCGGTTGTATGGAGCTTAACCACCAGTGGCTTACGGATATGTCTCACTAGTCCTCTCACGGCGAGCAGGCTTGGAATTGCAATCGACGATCTTTTAACTTCAACATACTGGAGCGACACTTGTTTTATAGACGATTTGGTAGAACAGAGCTTGAAATGCCTGTGCTTTCGTGTGGTGGAATGCGATATCAGTACAAGTGGCAGGATGTTGCGCCGGATGACATACCGGCAGACTGCCAGGCTAATCTTGAAGCCTGCATCCACCGGTCTCTAGAGCTAGGTATTAACCACATCGAAACTGCACGTGGTTATGGATCCAGTGAGATGCAGTTGGGTTGGGTGTTGCCTAAGTTACCGAGGGAGAAGCTCATCGTGCAGACGAAAGTTGGGCCTTCTGCGGATCCCGCGCAGTTTATTGCCAACTTTGAGAAGTCGATGGCTTATCTTAAGCTTGATCACGTCGATCTGCTCTCGTTTCACGGTGTAAACACAGCGGAACTTCTAGACCAGGTGCTACGCCCAGGCGGTTGCCTAGAGGCTGCCCGTAAAATTCAACGCGACGGCAGAGCCAGATTTATTGGGTTCTCCACCCATGCTCCCACAAGTGTTATTTTGCGCGGGATTAAGAGCGGAGAATTCGATTATGTGAATCTTCATTGGTATTTCGTTAACCCGTTGAATCTTCCCGCTGTAGAGGCAGCTGCCGCTCAAGACATGGGCGTGTTCATCATCTCACCAAGCGATAAGGGTGGCAGGCTGTACAACCCGCCCGCAAAGATGGTGGATCTATGCAAGCCCCTCACGCCTATTCAGTTCAACAATCTCTTCTGTCTAATTCGCCATGATGTACATACCCTTAGCATTGGCGCTGCGCGCCCAACGGATTTTGATGAGCATGTGGATGGTCTTAGATTCTATGATCAGATCGACACCGTGGTGCCGCCAATAGAGAAGCGGCTGACGGAGACAATGGAAGCTGCTTTGGGGCGCGATTGGCTGCAGTCTTGCTATACCGGGGTGCCAGAGGTTTATGATATTCCGCAGCAGGTAAACGTGTTGGAAATCCTACGACTTTGGAACTATGCCTCCTCGTTGGACCTTGTGGAGTGGGGACGGTCGCGTTACAATATGTTTGGTGAGGCCGATCACTGGTTCCCTGGAAAGAATCCCCAGCAGGCTTCTGATGTGGACCTCTCCACGGTGCTGACGGACAGCCCCTGGCGCGATAGGATTTTAGAAACGCTTCCAAAGGCTCATGCGTTGTTAGGCGGGGAAGCAGTTAAGCGCCTTAGCCAGAGCTAGTGTGTTAAGGTGTTGCTGGGCTCAACATTGGACCGATAAACCAAGTGGAACCGGCGAGGCAATTTACCGGGCAGGTCAACTTGGCGGACCGCAGTTAACGCGCTTCATTTGAGGTTTGCCTCTTGTCTACGTAGCTGTGCTTGACCATCGAGTTCCGTTAGGCTGTTGAATTATTTGTCGTCACGAAGAGTAGCGCCACGTACGTACTTGTGCTATGCGCTACTCTTTTGGCATCGAAACCCACGGTGTGGATTACAGCACACCTATTTTAATGAACCTTAGCGCCTGCAGACATCCCCATGAATCCGTCCACCTTTTTTGCTTCCGCTGGCGGTACAAATGTGAACTTGGATGCAGGGATGTTTACGTTTGTCTTACTTGCGAGTAGCACCATGTTGGCGGTTACTGGTTTTGCTAGACCGGGGACCTGCATCCTCATTCGCATGCCGAGGACAGACTTGTCGCTGCGAGTAAATGCAACCGAGATATACGCATCTTTGAACATGCCAGAGAACATGCTCATAAAGTTAGTTGGCATGGGTGAGACGCCTTCTGCTTGGGCACCAGAATTTTCTGTAGGACCGTTCGCACCTGCTTTTCCCTGCATAAGCGCTTGCGACTTGGCCATTTCCTGCATTGCGATCTTAGAAACGACCTCCGGGTTCATGGTGACCCACCACACTGGCTCGCCCCTGTAGTTACCGGGCTTAACTACAAACGAACCGGGTTTGTTGGCCACTGCTTCAATTTGTTTAATCATGCCCATTACATTTCCCGCGCTAGGGGTAAAAAGGCTCGCAAGGTCATTTGTTACCGGTTGCACGTAATAGCTATTAGTGAGAGGTGTATATACCGTGACCTCCCGAGGATTGGTGTAGGTGTAAACAGTAACTCCGAATGCATGGGTCTCTTTTGCCAGTTGTTTACTTTCTGCGGGTGTCACTCCCGGGATGTTACCCATCTTCATTTTCATGGTCATCTTGTTGTATGAGGACTCACCACTGCGCAGCATGTGCATGTACATGTGCATTGAGCCGAGTTGCCCCATTCTGACCTTCATAAGCCAAGCCTGTGCACTAGAATGAGCCGCCATGTATTGTGTGACTGCGGACTGAAATAGAGACGTAGCACTGGGTGGGCTAGTTGTTTGCGCAGCATCGGCAGGAACTGCTAGAGCAAGAATTAATCCGGTTAATTGAAATAAAGAGATAGGTTTCACGCTGGTTCCTCCTAGGAACTTTAGCAATCGTTATTACAACGGGCGATAAATGTCCGTAATATGTTGACAGTGCCCGCACGAATTCAAAGCGCTACCGCAAGTGAACATAGTCCCACGTTACTACTGGTACAGTTGCAGGTAAGTACTTAAATTGATTACCGCACTTGTGTCTGTTCGGTTTCGTTATGTATGCTATCGGTCGACAACTGCTACGCGCAGCTCATGACTTCCATCGGGACATGCAGTCTCATAGTAGTAGAACAGCTCGTGACCGACCGAGAGGACATCGACATATCTCAGCGAACCCGTACTGTGTTGTGACGTGAGCAAGGGGGCATCCGGTGTGAGTGAGTGGAATGTCCGAAGATCCGTTGAATAGGCTAGTCCTGTCTGCTCTTCATAGTTGCCGTTAACGGTTGCGCTGCCATCGTAATAGGCGAGGAATCCACCAATTTCCAGTGGCACGATTGTGGATATCCTTCGGCAATAGGCATCCCATGCGCTACCGTCATCATCTCCATCCGAGATAGACACTCCCGCCAGAATAGGCTGGCAAATTGGCGATACGTCGCCCAACCAGTTACCTCGTTGGCCTTCAATACCCATGAGTGCCCCGGTGCGCGACCGTATAAACCCTGTGTTGTACACGTCACCGCTGGAATGCAGGTGCGGCGCTACTGTGGAGACATCCGTACTGGCGAGAACTGCATAGCTCACCAAAATGTACAGCATAGCGCCCAATTGGTACACCACAGGATCTTTCACACCTTCAGCGGCGACATCATCGGGCGACAGCCACGGTGTCATCGTGGAGACATCGAATTGGTCAGGCTCGTCCGCGGAGATCTTACCAATATGCCATCGGTTGTCCGTGGCGCTGCAGTAGGAGAGAAGGAGGTGCCAACGTCCGTCGCGACCGCGAAAAACAGAACTGCGTTCCACTGAAAGCGCATCCAGTGAATTACGGGGAAGGGCCCAGATATCGTGAAAAGTGACACCATTTTCACTTGCAGCAACGCGGCACTCTATGCCACGGCCAAGTTCGCGGGGATGCCGCACTCGATACACAAGGTAGAAAGTATTCGTATGTGAATCGAAGTAGGACGAGGGAGCCCCGGACCACCAGCCAGGGCCGCTGCCTGGCGCTTCACGTACAAGCATTCCGGCCGCCGGATCAAAAGCGGGGATATAACCAAATTCTTTACCTGCAAATAGGCTCATGAGGATCTGCTCCAGATAAGTGCCCGATTAGAGTGCACCACTACTGCTTCGTAAGGCTGCTGCCCATTCTAAGCCAATCGCCAAATCGCCAGCCCGCTAATAGGCCGGGAAAAAGTAAATTGCCAGCCATTATGGGTACCGTGATGCCGCCAAAGGAGGTTACTGGATGATATAGAGGCCAGCAAACCAGTGTAAGCAGCATGGCTGCACCATACATTTTTAAAACCGCTCGCGAGAACTTACCCTGCAAAAACCCAATGACAAAATAGACGATCAGCGACATGTAGTAGCATATTATGGCACTAATTGTAAGTATAGGTGTGAGCAGAACAGTGTTGCCGGAAGGTCGCACGGCTGTAAGCTCGTCAACCTGGGAACCTAGCCCGCCATAAATTGCAAGTACGAGTCCCGACAGTCCACCCATCAAAAACAGGTACAGGGGCAGCATGAGGCTAATGCCCCACAATACCAGAGGGCCAGGTGCAACAGCAACGAGGGCACAGATGCCTGCAAACAGTACGATCGACGCTACACCAACAGTGAGCATCAGTTTGTCCGGAGCCATGGAGTTTCGCCAGGTATCGGGTGGTGCTGCGTGCGAGCGTCGGACTTGTGGGCCCGAAGGTCGCTGGGCCGTAGATCCCAATCCAGTCAACCTCTGCATCTTTGCCATAGCTGCTGCATTATGAGGATTGTACTGCAGAGCATAAGTGTATGCTTTGACGGCCAGATCAGTCTGGTTACGTCGAGAGAAGATATCACCCATCATCTCGTGGGCAGTTGGTAATTTAGCATCCATAGAGAGTGCCTGACGACACAACCGTTCGGCTTCACTGTACCGCAGTGATATGAACGCCAGTTGGGCATCGTGCATAAGCTTCTCTGCTGCAGATCGGCTTCCTGTAGGTTGCGCTGCTGCCGCAGAGGCTGGTTTCTGCACGGTGCCAAAGCCGTTAAATTCCACTCTTCCCGAGTTTGTACGACCAGGTGGATGTGGCGGCTGTGAGTTCCTTGCAGCTGCAGCCTTAGCCACGTGTGCCTGCATAGCCTTGGCACGTTCAAAATCATAAACAGCGCGTTTATCTTCGTCGCCAAGAATGTGATACGCCTCATTGATTAGCTTAATCTTTTGAGCGGCATCGGGTCCTGGGTTCAAATCAGGGTGGTACTTACGCGCAAGTTCACGATAACGCTGCTTGATCTCTGCTATAGTGGCAGTGGGCTCAACACCCAGAACCTCGTAATAGTTAGTCTTCGTCGCGCTGCTCATCCGTCTCCCTAACGCAATGGTATCTGTGAACGGGTTTTACTTGGAGGCGTTGGAAATGGTGCTCGCATAGCCGCCATAGAACCGTATCAATGCAAACATTACAAGCATTCCCACCAACAAAAGCACAACCACGCCAAATGCGACGCCTAGCTGCCGCGATTTGACCTTGCATTCTTCTTCAAAATATTCGGCAGATTTTGTTAATAGTTCATCGAGGTTTCCCGATGTTTCACCCGAGCGTATCATATTCAAGGCGATTTCCGGAACGAAACCTGACCGCTGTAATTCGTCGGAAATCAGGCCTCCACGTTCGGCGTGCACCACGGCTTTTAGCGCAGCGTTGCGCAGCAATACATTGCCCGCTGCCTCGCCGGCTATGCCTAGAGCGGTTGACATTGTGAACCCAGTTCGATACAGGGCTGCAAAGATACGCATAAAACGAGCAAGTGCGAACCCTTTAATAACCCCCCCAATGCCAGGTATCACGGTTTTCGCAGTGTCATAAATCTCCCGGACTGTAGGTAGGCGGAAAAGTACCAGGCGGAATAGCGCTACTACAAAAAACGCAGGAATCAGCATCTTAAGTGCAAAAAATATCGTGTCGTTAAGGTAATCCATGAAGGTGTAGGCCTGCTTGCCCATACTACCCAACACCAACTTGGAGATTGCCGGCATACCGTCGACGAAAAAATGAGCGCCAAGCAACATAAAAGCCGCGATGAGCGTGGCCGTGGGAAACAGAATCTCTACCAGGAGCATTCGTTTCATCTGGAGTTCGTGCTCAACGTCGTCAGCAATCTGGCGAAGCACACTGTCGAGCATTCCTCCCTTTTCCGCTGCGCCAATCATCTCTACGTGGAGCCGTGGGAAGACGGTAGGCTGCGAGGCCATGAAATCGCTAAGCCTACCACCTCGTTGAACGTGCATGGCGGCGAGCCGAGTAGCCTCCCGTAATCGGCGATTACGCGTTTGACCCTCCAGGCCAATGAGTGCCTGATACATGGGCATTCCGGCGTTAATCAAAGTGGCAAACTGCCGATAATAGGCTACAAGATCTTTGAGAACGATACCCGATATAACCGGGTAGACAAATGCCTCCTTGAATCGTAAAGCGATTGACTGCTTTTCATCAGGATCCATCCGTCCGCTGCGCGGATATTCCGCAAACCCGTTGCCGCTCTCACGGCCGGCGTACATTCCGCCGCCAACCGGGCTTGCAGGCGTTAAAGGAGCCGGAGTAATAGGGTCAACACGGGGAATAGCACCGCCTCGCTGCCATGGTTCCAACCGCTGCGGTTCCTCATCAGCCAAACTGCGGCTGTCTAGTTGGAGTGTCTGCACCGGAGCGACCTGCTCGTGCGCGGCTAAAGGTGGGCTGCTCAAAAAAGCTGTCGTGGAGATGTTGTTTTCGTCTGGCTGGGTGGCCGACCGTTGATACGCTGTGGAGGGCTCGGATGTAAGGACGCTTAGCTCTGTGGGTATGTACCCCTTAACGCGGATTATCTCGGCCGCAGAAGGCATGTCCGGTGCGGTGACGACACCTTCAGCGAACTCACCCATGGAGTTTGAAGCGCGATACTTGAAGTCAGGCATGAGAATCCTCTTGAGGCAGCCTGCTCGATGGATTTTCGGATATGCGTACACTTTCCACCGAGGCAATCCCGCCGGTTAGCAGCACGTAACTGCTAAAATAGGTATTAACGTAATTAAACATCCCGTGGAAATAGCTGTAAAATAGCCAACAGATCGCACCTCCGCCCATAATGAGCGCCGCGAGTACCCCAAATCGCAGCATCATGAACCGTGCCTTGCCCAGCTTAACACGCGCTTCCTCCATGTAGAACTCTGTCGAGTGTTCGAGCATCTCCACTAGCCGCCCGGAATGATGGCCCGTGGCAATCATCTGTTCTACATCGCTTGTGAAGAGGCCCGTTGCTTTAAATGCCTCTGGTAGAGTTCGACCGCCGTGCATGATCTGGTATGACTCGGCCAGTTTGTCACGTATGGCAGTGTTGGAAGCGGTATTCATCGCACATTCCCACGCCGCTATTGGCGCCACTCCGGCGTTATAGAGTCGATGAAGTACTTGCAGGAAGCTGGTAAGTGCAGCATCCCGCTGAAGCTCGCCAAACGGTTTAACTTTTAGCGCGAGTTTATCTAGCGCACGCCGATATTTCGGAAGCCTCAGGTGTCTCCCAAACCATATCGCTGCCAAGTGGATTGCAATTGCGATCGGCATCCAAATGAACGTTTCAGCGGCTGCGTACGCCTTGACGTTGTTCACTAGGTTGAACGACGAAAAGAAATAGGGCATGAGCGGCAGAGCGATCATAAGCGCATACCAGGCTTGCACTGCGAGCAATTTCGGAATCCACGATGTTCTGTACAGTGCAACATTCTGTTCGTATACACGCGCAAGTTCATCCAGTGCGATTTCCAGAAAGCCGCCTGTTTCACCCGCCGCCACCATTGCCGCTACGTGGCCGGGGAATACTCTCGGGTACTTCAACATCACGGCAGAAATAGCCCCGCCGCCTTTTGCCGCTTCGCGCATTTCGCTCGCAGCAGTGCGAAGGGCGCGATTACTTGTTCTGGGGCCGAGATTCTCAAGTGCAGAGTAGATGGAAAGTCCGCTGTTAATTAACGTCGAAAGCTGCCTGAAGAACATCATCAGGTCTTTGTTGGTGGCACTGCCCAGGTGTGCGTTGGGGTCCTTCAATTTTGCACTATCACCCGGCGCAGCAAGTCGTGTGGACGTGCGAACCTTTGTCTGGTGACGGGCGGCTGTGCCAGATAGGATGATGCGCGGTTGGGCGGCAGCTGCGATAGAAGCCGACGTGCCATTCACCGCACTCTGATTTGGTGTGGCTGACTGCACAGGCTGGTAAACCAGTGCTGGACCCTGTCCAACCAACATGGAGTAATCGTCCTCCTGGCTAATGGATTCGTTCGTGTCCTGCTGTTCGTTTGCGGGTGCAGCGGCCATTATTGTACGGCGGAAAACGTCGTGAGTTGCCGCCTCCTGTACAACCGGCGCATAAGGTGGTGCAGGTGAAACAAGGCTAGCGTGCGGCGCTGGTGTGGCCTGAACGTTTTCAACGGAGGCAGGCGCGGTACTTGGTGTTGCGTGTAAGGATACTACCGTACAGCCCATCTGAGCAATTTTGGTGCCGGCGTCTTCCTCGTTGACAGCTGCGATTTTGCCAATCACGCTCTGTCCTGAGGAGTCAAGCGCCTCGTAAAGAAATTGCAAAGCCATTAGACCCTCCCTACACCACATGGATTATGAATTTCTGCGGTAGTCCTAACAATTGTCGGCCGTTCACGCATAATCCTTGCAGCGGCACTTCGTACGGTTTCACCATTAGCTAGGTGTATCTCTGGAGCGATATCTGCCAACGGCAATACTACAAACGCGCGATTCTGTAAACCAGGGTGCGGAACTGTTAACTCCGCAGTTTGGATGGTCAACCCGTCTACGAGCAGTATGTCAATGTCGATTGTTCGTGGCCCCCAGTGGACTAAACGTTCCCTGCCGCCGGCGCGTTCCACTTCGTGTATAGCCTGCAGTAGTCGGTGGGGTTCCAGGTTTGTAGATACGCAAATAGCGGCGTTTAGGTGCGCAGGAAATTCCGATTCATCTTCGGCATTTAAACCCATGTGTGGCGACTCGTAAACCGCCGACATGGCTTCTACTGTGATAAAATCTGCATCACGGCATCCTGCCAGGTAATTCACTGCATCCTGAATGTGTTGTAACCGGTTACCCAGGCTGCTGCCGAGACCAAGGTATACGGTATAAACGTGTCCAAAGGCCATTTGCGCACCTTTATAATTACGAATTTTCACCGGGTGCCGTTTGAGAGGTACGAGAGAAATGATACCACCGGTAAACTATACCTGTTAACACTAACCTTAAAGACGCGTACATCGCGGCCTCTTGCACCTTTCTCGCGGGTGCGCTCCCTAAATGCAAGGCTGCCATTATGAAATCGCCCAATGTGTCCGGCAGTGCAATACTGCAAAGTGGATTGGCACTTCATCGCGCTTGCATTAAGGAACTACCCAGAAACATGCGCGGCTTTGACAAGAGATGCCAGCAGAAAACCCAAATCGAAAAGCAAAAGTTGGTTAAGCAAACATCCAAATGTACTATCCGTTCGTTAACAGATCAAACCTGGCTTTAAAGATGCTGCTCTATTTCCTTGGGGTTGTTAAGATTGCAGCAATAAAGGTCTGTAATTTAGACGCCTACGTATTATAGGCCAACCGCAATAGAGGCGAACTTGAGTTACAATTGAATCTGAACTTCTGGTATACAATTTCCATCTCGACCCGTCTCAGCGGGTGCGTCGCTCGAATTTCAGCATAAAGTAGCATCAAGTACGAGGACGCAAGCGCAGGTTGTATGACGCTTGAAGTATTCATCTATGTGAAAAACCACCGTGTACTGATTTGATTTTAGTAATCCACGGGAAATTGCCATGGACAGTCATGGTTTTACGGAGACAGCAATGCCGGATCCTGTAGCTGGTAGTGAATACACCGTTTTGACAGCGTGCCCGCACGACTGTCCAGATGCCTGTTCCATAGTTGCACGGGTTAAGGATGGCAGGCTGTTAGGGGTAGCAGGTAATCCTCTTAACCCATATACAGCCGGAAATCTCTGTCGGAAGGTAGCCCATTACGAGGAACGCGTTTACTCCCCAGACCGTGTTCTGTACCCACTAAAACGGGTAGGTGCGCGTGGCGCGGGCGAATGGCGTCGATTTACTTGGGATGAGGCGCTAAACGAGATTGTACTTCGGTGGCAGGAAATCATCCGGAGGTATGGCAGCGAGGCAATACTGCCGTACTCCTATGCGGGCACAATGGGCCTGGTGAACATGGATGCATGTACCGGGCGCCTTTGGAATCGTATGGCTTCTTCGCGCCTAGCGCGCACTATTTGTTCGACTGCCGCTCAGACCGGCTACGGCTACGTCTACGGGGCGTCCGGTGGCGTTGATCCTGAGGATTTTGTAAATAGTCAGTTTATTATTTGCTGGGGCGCAAATTTAGCAAGCACCACTGTGCATATGATGCCCATTGTTCGTGAGGCGCAGCGCAGAGGCGCAACCTTTGTTGTTATCGATCCATTCAGAACACGCACCGCTAACGCAGCGGACTGGTACATCGCACCGCGTCCTGGCACAGATGCAGCGCTAGCGCTGGGTATGGCAAACGTAATATTTGCCAAAGGTCTGCATGACGAAGCGTTTTTGCGGGAAAGGACTGTGGGTTGGATAGAGTTTCGTGATAGGTGCGCCAGCTTCACTCCAGATCGGGTCGCGGACATTACAGGTATTGCAGCGGAGGAGATTGTGAAGCTCGCGGTTGCATATGCTACGCAGTTACCTTCCGCGATTAGGCTAGGTTATGGTATCAGCAGAACCTCACATGGTGGGTCTATCATTCGTGCTATTTCGACCCTGCCTGCCGTGATAGGCGCCTGGGGTCATTCTGGAGGGGGATTGCTGCTCTCTACCAGCTCTCACTTCAAATTTAACTCAGCAGAATTGTGGCGGCCAGATCTGCGGGTAAGTCCACAGGATATGTCGGCGGTACACTGGAACAGAGATACTCCCCGAACTATTAACATGAATCAGATTGGCGATGCTCTTCTAGACCTGCAGGATCCGCCAATAATGAGCATGTTCGTGTTTAATTCGAATCCCGCTGCTGTCGCTCCTGATAGCGCTAGGGTACGCAAGGGCCTAATGCGAGATGATCTGTTCCTCGTCGTGCATGAGCAGATGATGACGGATACCGCCAACCTTGCCGACATCGTGCTTCCCGCCACATCTCAGCTCGAATGTCTAGATATCATGCGCTCATACGGCCACCTTTACGTTAACCTTTGTACTCCTGCGATACCGCCCTTGGGTGAGTCACGGGCCAACATCGATGTACAAAACGCGCTCGCTCATGCCATGGGCTTCACAGATTCGGCTTTTGATCAGGATGCCGAAGCTATTATTCGCGCCGCCTTGCAATCGGATAGCCCGCTGATGCAGGGCATTACCTACGAGCGCCTACAAATGGAGGGGTTTGTTCGCTTAAATACCGAGGAAACACCCTGGGTCCCGTACAAGGCAGGGCATGACTTTGCTACGAAATCAGGCCGGGTTGAACTCTATTCAGCAGCGGCTGAAAAGGATGGATATGACCCATTACCGGATTACTATCCACCTGCTGAGAGTCGCGACGGCGACCCCGAACTCGCGTCACGGTATCCCATCAACCTTTTATCACCGGCCGCTCATCACTTTCTGAACTCTACGTTTTCGAATATTGATAGCCTTCGTAAGTCGGAAAGGGAGCCCCGTATCTGGTTGAGTCCCAAGGATTGTGAAGAGCGAAGCATTGAAGATGGGATGAGCGTTCGGGTGTGGAATGACCGCGGAGAGGTAATCCTGGCGGCGGTTGTAAGCGATAGAGTAAAGCCTGGGGTTGCGTGGAGCCCAAGTTTGTGGTGGCATCGCGACAGTCCTCATGGAGCAAACGTGAATGTGCTAACCTCCCAGCGGGTCACCGATATGGGTGGCGGAAGCACGTTTCATACCAACCTCATTCAGGTTGCGGCTGCGACGCATGTCATGGACTCATAATCGCTGGCTCGCAGGGTGATTTGTCTACGACCGTTCTATCACGAAAGGTAGTGCCTTTAAGTAGTGCCACTACCAGTGGAACGATCACGTATAATTCTGAAATTCAACGTACGTTCGTTAAATGCGTCATGTTTGCGTCGAATATCGGCGCAAACATGGAGGTAAGGGATGCCACGGAATTATTCGACTGGTCTCGCGGCTATTACGACCGGTGACTATGATACAGCGATTAAGTTCTTTCACAGGATCACCGTGGAAGACAAGGACGATTTCTTTGGGTATTACTATCTTGCGGGTGCGCTATTTCAAACAGGCCAGTATCAACAAGCCATTGATGCATTAGGATGGGCCATTTTTATCGACCCCAAGCATGCTCAGGCCCGTTACAATCGTGCGCTTGCCCTAGAAAAACTTGAGCAGTACAATGATGCGCTGGCCGGTTTGCGGGATGCAATTGCATTGATGCCAAATTATCCTGAAGCCCAACAGGCAATGTTGCGCCTGCAATCAAAGCTTTCGCCGGCACGTCCCGTAACTCCCGACGTGGTACTCAGCGAGGGTAGTCACAACGGTCCGGTGGCAAACGCCACACAGGTTATTAAAATATCTCCTTCAGTAAAGTCCGCACAGGCAGCGCCTAATATCCCAATCGGTCACCCAGGCTATACATCCGCGTTTGGTAAAAACCCATTGCTGACTGGCACGAGGCTTCGGAATGAAGAAATTTCCCTCGTGGGAGCGTTTGGCAAACTTCGGGAAGCCTTACTCTTTCCTCGGCAATACATGACCGATCAGTCCGGATACGGCGGATTTATGGCGCCATTTTGGATGTACTTAGCGCTAAAGTTGATTGGTATTCTCTTTGGGACCCTCGGTTCACTGGCGGGAAGTGGTCATGTGGTAGCCACTGGGGCGATGGGTGAATTTTATGGGACTGTGCATAATTTGGTATCCTCAATTTGCAGCTGGACCTATCCCTTTTTTTTCGCCTCGACGATTGCAATGTTTGGTGTGGTTGCTGCAAAGC
>DAIDKH010000066.1 GCA_027450145.1 Chthonomonadaceae bacterium
GAACGCGCAGTACCTGCGGGCAGGAGGCGGCTGCAGCAGTATGCTGATACGCCGCAAGAGCTCGACGGATGACGAGTGCCATCACGAGGACCTGCTGTGCAACTTCTGGGTGGTAATTGGCGCCAATGGAGGGGTGTTGTGGAGCAACGTGTAGGACGCGTTCGTTAATGCGCAGTACGTGGCTAATAATGCGCGCATCGCACAGCCTGTCGTTTGCTACAAGGCGATGAGCGAACCGGGCCTGCTTACTGGCAGCGGTGGGCGGGGCGGGGTCGTGTCCAGCCGCGGCTTCCAGGTGGTGGGCAAGAAACCGGCGCCAATCAGCGGCGATGCCTGTAGCGGCGATGAAAGTGGGGGCCGAAAGTCTACAAAGTGCTCCCAAACGAATCCTGTTGACCAACTACTATGTTGTCTTCCTATCGGCATAGGAGCGAGCCTCGTTGGGTGCTTGGAGGCAAAAACAGTCAATCGCATGTGCTTAGTGCGTATAGCGGGCGTAATAGCGACCTACGCATCTGGAGGCGCGTGCATGGTCGATAATTGGGCCTGTGCACTCGCCTGTGGAGAGCGAACTGTTGATACATGTATCACACGGAGGATATTTGGTGCGATAGTGGGAATACCCGGTTGCATGGGTTTGAAAGCGGCGGAATGACCCTTAAATCAGCACAATAATCTGTTGAGGCGGTTCTTCACTGCAGAACAAAGGAAGAGAGAGTAGCCTGGATAGGCGCCTTTCATAGCAATACCTCCAGCACAACTGGTGACGCCCATGCTGTCATAAACGGACTGATGGATCACTGCAGAAAGCGCAGAAGAACCCTGTTTTATGTTATCAATAAGAGCCTTGTTTGCGCTGATGCTGCAAGCGCGTTCATGGCTGTGTCGGCATATTGTGGCAATAATATGCCGGCGTGCGGTATTTTTACCCTTTTGGCGATCGTTAGCCTTCTAATAGGAGGCGAAGTTGGTGCCTATGCGCGTTCTGTATACTTCCGTGATGTACTAGCCCTAATAGAATTCACAAGGTACTTACAGGAGAATCCCTCGGACCGAAATTCTTTACTGCTTATGTCACTATGCTCATTCACACCTCCTGTAAACAGTGAATCATACGAGGATGCTCTGTACATGGCGTTTAAGGCGCACTTGTCACCGCAGTGCTTGGCGCAAACATGGTTGGAACAAGATCCAAACGCTATAAACCGATTGATGCATGCTGCAATAAAAAGACAGGACTCCGAGGGAATTATAAATCTGTTGAACTGGCTCGGCAGAAATCAAACTGCAGCCAGGCACGCGGTTAGATACTGGCAGACCCGCTGTTTTACGAAAGGAATACTGCGAGCAAACACAGAATTACGGGAGGCCTTTAGGAACTGTTTCGCCAGTATCAACGGTGATGCACACAGCAGCGCGCATAGCTTGCTTCATAGTCCCGCAGCTGAAGGAAACCTGTTGCGTGTTGCAGAAACAGACGCAGAACGCGATCCTGATGCTGAAATTCAGTATTGTTCGCCTAAAACAAAAGGTGAATAGTTCACGTGTTAATAGCGCATTCTGAATAGCCAATTAGAACACCGGATGTCGGGCAGGGCAGCGACCTCACAGGCGCCACGTGGACGACGAACGCGCAGTACCTGCGGGCAGGAGGCGGCTGCAGCAGCATGCTGATACACCGCAAGAGCTCGACGGATGACGAGTATCATCATGTGGACCTGCTGGGCAACTTCTGGGTGGTAATTGGCGCCAATGGAGGGGTGTTGTGGAGCAACCTGCAGGACACGTTCGTTAATGCGCAGTACGTGGCCAATAATGTGCGCATCGCACAGCCTGTCGTTTGCTACAAGGCGATGAGCGAACCGGGCCTGCTTACTGGCAGCGGCCGGCGGGGCGTGGTCGTGTCCAGCCGCGGCTTCCAGGTGATGGGCAAGAAACCGGCGCCAATCAGCGGCGATGCCTGTAGCGGTGCCGGAGGCGAAACCAAAATAGCGGTTGGAACCGCTGCTTGGAGCTTGGAGTTGGCACTGCCATGTGGGGATGCCTCAATGCACTTTACGATGAAAATGCCCAATGCATCTTTGAGATCCTCGCAGCACGTGCCACATGTACGGCCCGAACACTACGTTGCGGCCTGGCGTTGGCGGCTGCATGTGAGACATGTGGCGATGGCGAGTCGGTGCGTTGGTGGGGTTTTGCTTTGCGGTGCTGGTGGGTTTTTGGTATGTATACATTACATCAGGACAGTCGGCTGATTAACACCTACTGATCCGAACAATTTGGATATATTGTTCTGCGGGACCGTCGGTAGTGTATGGCATAAACGACGACATATGGAACTCGGTAGTTTAGCCGCTCTAGCGACCTGCAGGACCAATTCAACCCTTGATTACAAGTGTGCTAAGGCGCGGAGTACTCGCTTGAACAACAAGCAATCTAACAATATCGTCTATTTTAAGCATGTTGCGGACAAACATAAGAGACTCGCCGTGATGGCCGGGTGGATTTTGACCGGAGGTATTGTTGCCTTTCGACGACATCTTGACGCTAACACACCGGCCTGGCGCTATGTAGTTATTGGAAACCTGTTACCGGCGTTATTTGTCTGCCTACTCCTATGGCTAGACAATAGTCACCGTGAAACCCCTCTCGGCTATACTCGCGGTGCCCGGCTATCATTGCGCATTCGTGGATTTTTAGACAAATCAATGTCACTGTGGATGGGATACGCGTGTGCCATGCACTATTCAATGGCTGCCTTGGCAGGCGTATTTATGACCATGCTTAGCCTAGACGTAATTCTATCTAGAGTTGTGTACGACATGGAGGCAACATCTACCCCGCGCAAAACGTAGACTACAACTGCATCTCACTTCGCGGCACACTCGCTTACCAGCACGCGTACGGCGCGGATGGCAACCGGCGCGGAACAAAGGACATCGCCAACAACGAATGGACATTGGAACCCTGGAGCCTCGCAAGTAGCCTGGCTCGTAACCGCCTTTGCGGCGTTGGATACATCTCCACTTGTCTGTGGAGTGTTACTCTAAGCATGTGCCTAAACATACGACACCTAGCTTCTGGACCGCCTAAAACAGGTTGGACCAAGCGTAATAGCTGGCATTCTCAAATGCGCAAAGGGTTTTGTACGCGGCGAATAGGCACGAAGAGTAATACGACTTCAATTTAACCAAAGATTGACCGTGGTAGAGCGAGGTGTGATGCTTTGCGTTCACGCGTCGGATCTCGCTCTAATCTACGTGGAACTCGGTTGCGGCTGGCAGGTAATGCCATTAGTGCTCGTTGGAATGATAGCGGTATATTCATTTGAGGGATATATAGCCTGTAAACGCGGCGGGTTGCGCACAGAGTATCCGTATTTAGTCACACTTATTGCATCTGCTGCGTTTTTTGCCATTTATTCAGTGGGAGGGTTCGTACTCGTGTTGTTAAACACCGCCTGCTGGATGGAGTCCTGCGCGTTGCGCTTAGGATGATTGCGTACACTGCTGGCAAACATTATATTGCACCTCGTTGTGCAAGTGGAGGACCCCAGGCTGGTAATGACGGCTGAGCCAGCCATTCGAGCCTACAGTTACGATAACGGCCGCAGGTTGAGCCAGGTGATCGACAGCGCAACCAACCTGACCGAAGAGTACACATGGAACGCGGACAACACGCTGGCTACCATTCACGGCGGTAGCTACGCACGTGAGTTTGGATATATCGAAGGGGCAAAGCTGGCAACCGCGGCTGGGCGAGGAAATTGCTAACAACGCGTGGACCTGATGCCCCTGTGACGATGCCTACGGTTTCCTTGGGTGTGCACAGGTCTACAATCGTAGAACTCTAAGATGCAAATGTGCAAGTACTGATCGCCTACAACGTTTGATTTGCTCGTAAGCGACCAGTTCTTGTGTTGAACGACCGCTTTGGCTAATCGCCGACCTTGATGCAAACCATAAGCGCGTCAATGCCGTCGTCACGAAGCATCGGAAAGTTCGCGCATATTAAGCCAGGATGTTCGGTAGCAGCCACATTGAACCGACCAATACCACCCTCCTGTGGCGCCAACATATTACGCGGCATCGTGTTGTCTGCAAGTATTACGCCACCCTTTTTTACCAGTGGGTAGACCTCCGAGAGGTACAAGGGATAGTTATCTTTGTCTGCGTCTATAAATGCCATGTCGAACTGGGGCTCTCCAGTTGCTTTAATCGCGGCAATACTGTCCAATGCAGCCCCTACACGCACCTCCACCATGGATCCAAATCCTGCACGAGCGAGATTCTTTCTGGCTGTTTCAGCGTGGTGCTCGTCAAGTTCCAGCGATATAATCTTACCGTCGTGTGGAAGGCCCCGAGCGATACAAGTAGCACTGTAGCCGCCCAGCGTGCCTAGTTCCAAGACTCGTTTTGCACCGCTAAGCGCAGTTAGCACCTGTAGTGCCCGCCCCTCTGCTGCGGAAACTGCAATGGAAGGCAAGTGGGCACGCGCCATTTCGGCACGCGTCTCCTGCAGAACTTCATCCTCACGTCCAAATTGAGCATCCAGATAATGGTCAATCCTCGCAAGCTGTTCCTGGTCCATAGATGATCGCACCCTTCTATTTGCTAGTGATTTTCGCTGTCACTGTTCACCACAGGCACGCATTGTACCTGCGTGATAATCGTGCGTACTTCCGCCTTGCACCGCTCTACAGCCTGTCGTAGTGCCCTCACACCCTCAGCATTATCGCGTACAGTTAGCTGGTCCACACCAAACCAGAGTGCTCTCATAAGGTCCTGCGTTTCATGTTTAAGAAAAGCAGTCTCTGCGCCACATGCACCGGACAATTCTGGCTGAACGAACTGCTTCCAGAATAATGCGATCTCCTCTGCGTGGTTGGCAACCTCCGCGCGCCCCTCGTCCGTTAACTGGTAGACCTTGCGTGACTCTTCCTGGTTTACAGTGACGAGACCAATATCCTCAAAGTGCTGCAGTGTTGGATAGACAGTGCCGGGACTTGGGGTATATGCGCCGGAAGAACGCTCATGCAGGAGTCGTATGATCTCATACCCATGAAGTGGCCCGTCCTTCAACACATCGAGTAGCAGAAACCTCGCCTCACCGCGCCGCGCCCTACCTCGGTGCCCGTTGGATCCCCGCTGCCGCCAATCGCTTTCGGTTTCATCATCATGGTGACGAGCGTGTTCGTTCCCGCGCATTCCGCTGCCACGGCCATGACCGCGGTTTTCTGGCTGCCCAAATTCATGATGGTGGCGTTTATGCCAAGTGTCACCTGAAAACATAGTGTAAATTCCATTTCGATTGTATTACGATATATCGTTATGTATCATAATAACACATCAATAATTCGATGTCAAGATTTGAAATGCCAATTTTCAATTTGCGCAAACAAAATGGGCAGGATTTCCAGCAGCATGGGTAGCATTTATACGCAGCATTGGCGAGTAATGCCTGTTGCGGCCAAGACCATGAAAAGGATGGGTGCTATATTGCGCATACTTATGTTAAGTTGGGAGTATCCTCCGCGTATAGTGGGTGGTATTGCCCGCCATGTGGAGGAGCTTGCGTGGGAACTAGCCGCCTTAAAAGACGCGGAAGTACATGTAGTTACTTGTCATCACGAAGGCGCACCTAGCGAGGAGATCGTGCGCAACGTCCACATCCACCGCGTCATGCCCTACCCCGCTGAGGGCGGATACAACGACTTCGTTCACTGGGTTCACCAGTTAAACGCGGCAATGCGCGATAGAGCCGACGAATTGATAAGGGGTTGGCTTGCTCCTACGGCCGCGAACGCCAAAAAGTTGAAGGACCCCAAAAAGCTCACCCAAAAGACTGGTATTGTTCTTCACGCCCATGACTGGCTTGCTCACTTCTGTGCGGAGGAACTTAAGCACCGATACAAGCTGCCCCTGGTAGCAACCATTCACGCAACGGAATTTGGCAGGAACAACGGTATCCACTCCGAGATTTCGCGGTACATTGACCACATTGAGCGGCGCCTTATAACCGAGGCATGGCGGGTGATTGTTTGCTCGGCTTTCATGCGCGGTGAAGTGGAGTATGCGCTGCAGACACCCGGCGACAAAATCGACATTATTTACAACGGCGTCAACTGGCACAAATTTGATTTCGATTTTCCCGCAGAGGAAGCCGCCTCCTTCAGGCAGCAGTTTGCCAGCCCGCATGAGAAGATCATCATGTTCGTGGGTCGCGGCGTTCGTGAAAAGGGATGCCAGGTACTGATAGACGCTCTACCCCGAGTTCGATCGGTCTATCCGAATTGCAAGCTTGTTATCGCTGGTGGTGGATACCGTCAGCATCTCATGGACCAGGCGCACGCACTCGGCGTGTGGGATCAGGTCTACTTCACTGGCTTTATGCCCGACGAGACCCTGCTGCGGCTCTATCGCGTTGCCGACGTCGCGTGCTTCCCAAGCCTGTATGAGCCGTTTGGAATCGTTGCATTAGAAGCCATGGCAGCTCACTGCCCAGTGGTGGTATCCGATGCTGGTGGTCTGAAGGAAGTGGTAGAGCATGGCGTGACGGGACTTCAGACGTGGCTGAACAATCCCGACAGCCTTTCCTGGGGCCTACTCCATATGATACTCAACCCGCAACAAGCGCACGAAATGGCAGACACAGCGTTCAAAAGGGTTGAAACCACGTTTAACTGGGCACTTATCGCCTCACAAACAATGCAGGTATATGATAGGGTGTGGCAGGAATACCGACACAGCGACTGGTAAGGAGAGTACATAGTTGACTGACAAACCAAAGGCATATTTCTCTAAGAATATGCGAAAGACTGCGTTCGTCGTAACAGCATGGTCTGGCGCGATTGCAGCACTGGGGCTAAGCGCTCACTCGTTGCGTGCAGATCATGCACTGCGGTGCGAGCGGTGCATGGCGGAGGACGCCTACTTCGTTCAGACAGCGCCGACTGGCGACCGCTTTGACCTCTCGAAGGTAAATCTCAGTTACATGACCCAGGGCTACGGATCACCCCACGTTAATGAGAGTGTAGACGGTCATCCCCTCACTATCGACAAGACAGTCTACTCCACCGGCGTAGGCACTCATGCAGTCTCCACACTCATGATTAACCTGAACAAAACTGCCTCCGCTTTTCACGCCCTTGTTGGTGTAGACGACGAAACCAATGGCAAGGGAGCAGTCGTCTTTCAGGTTTGGGCGGATGGCCATCTTAAATATACATCCGGGGTAATGCATGCTGGTGATGCTGCTAAGCCGGTGGATGTGGATCTAACCGGCGTTAAATCGGTTGCCTTGCTAGTTAATGCTGGGACCGCCGGAATCGATTTTGATCACGCCGACTGGGCAGATGCATACTTCACTCTTACACCTGATCACGTGGGTCTTCCGCAATCTGCCTCGGTTCCTCAAGAAGCCCCGCGCATGGTGATCCCACCAACAAGCCCCTTACCAGAAATTCACGGGGCGCCAATCGTCGGCGCCACTCCGCACTATCCGTTTCTTTTCCGTGTGCCAGCAACAGGTATGGGGCCTCTCTACTATCACGCCAAGGGACTGCCGGCGGGTCTCAGGATAAACAGCAGCACGGGTATCATTTCCGGAAGTCTTCCCCACAATGGCAGGTGGGATGTCACGCTCATAGTGAACGGTAGACGCGGCCATACTCAGCGTAGGCTGGTCATTGTGGGCGGAACCCACAAACTCGCGCTCACGCCGCCCATGGGCTGGAACTCGTGGAACGTTTGGGCAGGTGCCGTAGACCAGCAGAAGATGCTCGCCTCCGCCAAAGCAATGATTTCCAGCGGACTGGCTGCACACGGTTATCAGTACGTCAACATTGATGATACCTGGGAGGGTCCGCGTAACAAACAGGGCTTTATCACCACGAACCATAAGTTCCCGAATATGAAACAGTTGGGTACTGACATCCATCAAATGGGTCTTAAATTTGGAATTTATTCCTCGCCGGGCCCAACAACATGTGCAGGCTACCCTGCAAGCTATCGCCACGAGCTGCAGGACGCAGAATCCTACGCTGGTTGGGGTGTAGACTACCTGAAGTACGATTGGTGCTCCTACCAAAACGTAGCGGTTGGAACCGGAACCGAATACTACGCACTCCCATATTGGGTCATGCGTAAAGCGCTGGATACTGTTAACCGCGACATACTCTTCAGCTTCTGCCAATACGGCATGGGAGATGTATGGAAATGGGGAGCAAGGGCTGGTGGCAACTGCTGGCGCACAACCGGTGATATTAACGATAGTTGGGGCAGTTTAATTGGAATCATTAATGCACAGGCGCCGATTGGGCAGTACAACGGACCTGGTCACTGGAATGATCCTGACATGCTGGTGGTTGGGGATGTTGGCTGGGGTCACCCTCACCCGTCGCACCTTACGCCTAATGAGCAGTTAACTCACATTAGCATGTGGTGCATGTTCTCGGCGCCGTTACTCGTAGGTTGCGACATGACAAACCTCAGTCCGTTTACGAAGGCGATCCTCACAAACGATGAGGTACTCTCCATCGATCAGGATCCCATGGGCAAAACCGCCCGGCGTGTGGTTTATAATCCGCAAGAGCAGGTCTGGGTGCGTCCCTTAGCGGACGGCTCCCATGCAGTTGCACTGATGAACACAGGCTTTCAACCGCTAAAGGTAACTGCCACGTGGAAACAACTGGGTCTTGCGGGCCGCCTGAAGGCTCGTGACCTGTGGCTGCATAAAAACGTCGGGTCCCACGTGGGTGCGATCGGATACGTGGTACCACCTCATGGCGTCGTACTGCTGAAACTCTGGCGGTAATACAGTTCAACCTTAGCATGTGCGCACTGATCGGGGTCTTTACCCATCAGTGCGCACGTTCTTCTCTTCAAATGCCCTCGCAGCCGTCTCACCGGAGCATCTGTGGCCCAAGGTAAACAACCCAAGGCGTTCTAAGTGCATTGCCCAGTCTCCCTTCGATTACCAAACACCAATTTGCCGTGAAGAGTAATAATTTACACGAAATGTCATCAACCTTGCAGCACGCCAATCCTAACAGCATTGCGTGTACGTTGGCGCTTCCGCCAGATTACCGCACCGCCGAGTTGTTTGGCTTTCATTCCCGTGATACATCAGAAACCGATGCACGCGTGGTTGGTAACACTATTCAAAAGGGTATCTGTTGGAACGACGCTCCGGCATGCCTGTCAATAACCTGTGAGCCCGGGGTTGCCCATGCGCATCTGTCCGTTGACGGTGAGACACGGCCAGCCGATTCCCAGCGGCTTGAGGCAGTATTGGTGCGCATGATGGGCCTTAACCAGCCGGTGGACGCCTTTGAACACCGCTACAGTACTCATCCTGTACTTGGTAAAATGATCGCGGCTCATCCAGGATTGCGGATACCGGGTGCACCCAGTCCATTTGAGGCTTTGACCTGGGCGGTTATTGGCCAGCAGATAAGCTTATCTGCTGCGATCTCCATACGCAGGCGGCTTCTAACCAGCCTCGGCCACCGACATTCCAGTGGCTTTGTGTGTCACCCCAGCGCGGAAACTCTCGCCTTGTCGTCAATCCACCAGCTCACTGCTGCCGGTCTATCCAAAGGCAAAGCAGCGACTCTTAAGGAGCTAGCCAACCGGATATGCACTGGCGAAATAGACATGAATACCACCACCTCGCTTCCTGCGCCAGAGGCTATTGCCGAAGCTCTGTTAAGTATAAAGGGTATTGGGCCCTGGACCGTGAGCTATACACTATTACGCGGGTTTGGCTACCTAGATGGTTCACTACATGGCGACGTGGCCATGCGGCGAAGCCTTCAACGGCTTCGAGGGGATGTCAATGCGGTGACTGCCGAGGATGCAAGAACGTGGCTCGCTGAGTTCACACCGTGGCGGGCACTGGTGGCTGCCCACCTTTGGGCAATGCTTCACATTGCGGCCTGAAGACCGTGGCTACTAACGATACCCCCACCGGTAACTGTAAAGCCATGTCATTCATTAGCGTGATTAGTAGCGGTGATAACGAGGCTAGTATGAATTAATCGTATTTATCTAATGTGCATTAATCACACAAAGCATATGATCTTCTAGTTGTACCTGTTGTGGGAGCCGTACAACACAATAGGATTGCAGCTGTGCGTAAAATCGATTGCCAAAGTCGAGTTTGTAATGTAAGCAACCTGAACAGAGCCTGATTACGGCCCCAAACTCATTCGGAAGACGCCGCTGCCCGCACCCTCGCCTCATCGCGGATTAGGAGGTGGCGGACAGACCAAACTGTGTGGTTATCCTCCCAACAGACACCGCATCGCCCACCATTATATGTTAGCGAATGCCGCGGCCGCGTTTGACGGCTAGAACCAGATGATACTGGCACCACTGTGTACTTACCACACAGCCTGTATATCTTAGCCTCAATGACGACGTTTGTCAACAAAAACCACCTAAATTCACAACATTATTTCAATTTAAATAAATAACCTGTCCGAACAGTCCATCAACTACCAGAGTTGACAATTTCTATTCCAAATAACTGCACCTTGGCAAATTTGTGCACGTAGCTGGCCCTGTTGAATTGCCCTTCCAAGGCACTTAGCTTGATTTGCGACCCACTCGCTTCGCAGATTTGCCATACAGCGCTTTGGCTTTGCCAGTACTGCTTGTACTCTCGTTCTGGCCGATACGCGATGCAGGGAAGAGTTTACGCAAATCATTAACCTCATCCCGCAGTTCCGCAGCATATTCAAAATTCAGTGCTCGCGCGGCTTCCTTCATCTCTTTTTCCAGTTGAGCAATGACTTCTTCTACCTGCCCCAAACTCATGGTGGCAGCGTCAACCCGCAACCTCGCCGCAGAACTGCTTACGTTGTATTCGGTATGTTCTTCTGCGACTTTGTCGGCCAGTATGAGTTCGCGCACCGCCTTCTGCACCGTCTGCGGTGTGATGCCGTGTTCCAGATTGTAGGCAGCCTGCTTAGCGCGTCTACGATTGGTCTCCTCAATTGCACGCGCCATAGAGCCGGTGATATTATCGGCATACATGATCACCTGGCCCCCAACATTTCGCGCTGCTCGTCCAATCGTCTGTATGAGCGAGGTTTCAGATCGTAAAAAGCCTTCCTTGTCCGCATCTAAGATGGCTACGAGCGTGACTTCAGGAAGGTCTAGACCTTCGCGAAGCAGATTGATACCGACTATAACATCATGTACACCCAGGCGCAGGTTACGCAAGATTTCAGTACGTTCGAGCGTCTTTATGTCACTGTGAAGGTAGTTAACCTTAATATGGAGATCCTGGAGGTATTCGGTAAGATCCTCTGCCATCTTCTTTGTTAAGGTAGTGACCAGCACACGTTCCTCTTTTGCCACGCGTGCGCGAATTTCGCCCAATAGATCATCAATCTGTCCCCGCGTAGGTTTAATCACGATTTCAGGATCGATTAGACCAGTGGGTCGAATGATCTGCTCAACAATCTGCGTGCTGTTTTCACGCTCAAATGGTCCCGGAGTGGCTGAAACAAAAATAACCTGCTTGATACGTTCATCAAACTCCTGCCACTTTAGTGGCCGGTTATCCGCTGCGGATGGCAACCGAAATCCGTAGTCAATAAGCGTCTCCTTACGCACACGGTCTCCGTTGTACATGCCGCGCAGTTGTGGCAGCGTCTGGTGGCTCTCATCAATAACAATTAGGAAATCCTCAGGAAAATAGTCTAGCAGGGTAAACGGTGCGGTTCCGGCAGCACGACCATCCATATACCGGCTGTAGTTCTCGATACCCGAACAGTAACCCAGTTCGCGCATCATTTCAATATCAAATTGCGTCCGCTGCTCAATACGCTGCGCCTCTAACAGCTGATCACGTTTTTTAAAGTAGGCCACGCGCTCATGCATTTCCTCGTCAATTTGTTTGATGGCCGCCTCAAGCCTTTCACGGGAAGTAACAAAGTGTGAGGCTGGAAACACGGTCAGGCTGGTTCGGTCACCCATAAGCTCACCCGTAAGGGGATCTATGACCGTAATCTTCTCTACCTCATCACCAAAGAAGACAGCACGCAAAATGATCTCTTCATCGGCTGGCTGTATCTCCAGGGTATCACCGCGCACGCGAAAGGTGCCGCGAGTAAGCTCCATATTGTTGCGTGTAAACTGCATATTTATGAGCCGACGCAGAATCTCCTCGCGATCGTATTGGCCACCCCGTTCAATCTTTAAAGTTATCTCGCTATACTCATCTGGTGAACCTAGTCCGTAAATGCATGATACCGAAGCGACTACGATAACGTCTCTACGCTCGAGAACAGCCTGCGTTGCCGAGTGACGCAATCTATCTATTTCGTCGTTGATCTGGGAATCTTTTTCTATATAAGTATCTGTTTGTGGAATATAAGCCTCGGGCTGGTAGTAATCATAGTACGAAACAAAATACTCTACCGCGTTATCTGGGAAAAACTCGCGGAACTCCGAGCACAACTGTGCAGCGAGAGTCTTATTGTGAGCAATAACCAGTGTGGGCCGCTGTACCTCACAAATCACCTGTGCTACGGTAAACGTCTTGCCAGTGCCAGTTGCGCCAAGTAGGGTTTGATAGCGGTGCTTTTCGTTTAATCCCTGGGTAAGCTTAGTAATAGCCTCTGGCTGATCGCCCGCAGGCTTATATTCCGACTTAATGTGAAAAATGCCCATTTCCTAGCCTCCCTCTTACCGGCGCCACAAAACCACTAGACTACAGTATACCTTCCACCACCAGCGTCGTACTGATTTTATACCGTTGGGTCTCTGTTAACAACGCTCAAGCACGCTTCAAAGTAATCATGGTAAAATCTGGTTGTGAATTCGATGTACTCGAGTCGAAGCCAGAAGGAAATCATGAACATTAGGTCTGCTGTTACGTTGCGCGATGTTGCGGATGCCGTAGGCGTATCGCGGCAGGTCGTTGCTACCGTTCTCACTGGAAAAGGGAGTGCCCGAGCCAGTAGTGAAACACGTAACCGAATATTGCAAACCGCTGCCGAAATGGGGTACCGACCTCACGGTGCCGCTCGGTCGCTGGCAACCGGCAAGACCAGGACGATAGAGCTACAGGCACATTCTGTTGGCGATCAACTCTATAGAATGCCGCGTCATCACCTTCCGGTGTGGGGTGCCGTGGCGGAGGTTTGCCAAGAGCGCGATTATAGATTGCTGTTGGTGTCTCGTCAGAACGAGACGAGTGAGGCACCTCTAAGAAACCTGTTTGAAAGAAATGTGGACGCGCTTATACTCCTTGGAGCGACGGACCTCAGAGTATTAGAGACCGCACGCGATCACGGAATACCAGCTGTGTGTATCAACCCTGAAATGGCGCGCGAACTGCTGGTGGAAGCGGGCTACGAGGTAGTTGATTTTGATAATAGTTCCGGTGTGCGCTTGGCCCTTGAACACCTGGTTCAACTAGGGCATCGAAATATTGGGTTTGTTAGAGGGCGCGCTACAAATCAGGACTTTGAGGAACGATGGCGTGCCTACTGGCGGTTCATGATTGAGCATGGCCTGCAGGTGCAAATGGAGTGGGTGTGGGAGAACATACCAGGCTATGTAAACGGCCTGCAGGTTGGTCGCCAGGTACTTGCGTCCCGACACCGGCCAACTGCCATACTTGCCGCGTGTGATGCCCTAGCGCTTGGAGTCATGCATGCGCTGCTTGAGGCAGGTCTCACAATACCGCGCGACCTAAGTATCATCGGGTTTGACGACACTGATTCTGCTCCAATAATCTATCCAGGCCTTACCACCGTTCGCCTTGATTGGGTAGGCTTAGGGCGACTGGGTGCGGAGCGGTTGTTTGATCAGCTTACCTCGCCTACAGACCGGGTAGCACCGGCGCTTCATCGTTACCCGGTAGAACTCATCTTACGACAGTCTTGCGCGCCCCTCCGTTAGGACCTGAGTGTATTAGCATCGCTCCAGTCTAGTCACCCTGCGGCAGCACACCCAGCCGTGCAAGTAACGGTTCCATAGCGATCGTCGCATTCCAAAAATTTGCAAGTTCGCGGTATCGCAGCATCGCCTGGGACGTATCAATACCCGAACGCTTAACGGCACGAATTAATATATTCCGGGGGGTATGCTCCGACTCGATAAACTCAAGAATTTGAACTTTATAGCCGCATGCAGCAAGGAGCCGCGCGCGTAGGGTGTCAGTTACAAGTTCTGTCAATCGTTCGCGCATTATTCCGTATTCCAACATACTCTCTAACTGCCCTGCATTTAACTGCCGCCGCAGCTCGTGCTGACAGCAGGGCGCTGCCAATATGACACGGGCGCCGGCGACCACAGCGCTAGCAAGTGCCTCATCAGTCGCAGTATCGCATGCGTGAAGGGAAACAGCGAGATGCACGGGCTGCTTTACGTGTACAGCAGATATGGGGCCACATACAAATTGCAGTCCGGTCATGCAAAGGTGTTCTGCTGTCGTGTTCGACCAGCTGGTAACGTCTGCACGGCGGTCAATACCAGTGGTGCTCACATCGCGTTGCAGCACCTCGCTAAGGTAGTGGTGCAGCGCGAATGTTAGGTAAGACTTTCCGCTACCGTAGTCAATGACTGTTAAGCTGCCAGATGACGGAAGTTCTACGACGACGTCCGCTACCATTTCGAGAAATCGGTTAATCTGCCTGAATTTCGCTCGCTTCGACGAAATGACTTCCCCTGCCTCGGTCATGATCCCCAGGCGATGCAGAAACCCACACGGTACACCTTCTGGCAACAGGTAGCGAGTGGAGCGATCGTGCAATGCAATTTGCGGCAATCGGTTCGCATCGGCTACCGCGTGTCGCCTTATTCGGGTAGTTCCGTCCGGGTGAGCGGTGACGTTATATATTGCTTCGGTCGTACAAATCTGTGCCTGCCGGAATGCACCATTGATTAATGAGGAAATCTGCTGAACGGCTTCTATTGCCTCTACGTTCTTGTGAGTGTCTCTCGCCTTTTCATGAAACGTAAATTGAAAGAGCAGCGCTCCTCGTATGGTCACCGGGCGAACTTCAACACGCGTAAAGGCCAGTGAATTACCCTTTACAGGCTGGTGAATGCGAGCATCCACCAGCGAACCATCCATTAAGGCCGCATGCAAGACTGCGTCTAAGGTAAGGCTCATATTAAAAGCCGTCGTTCATCCACATCGGCGGTCCCGTAAGAATCTGCTCGAGAGCAACAAATCCTGCCTCGTCACGCACATCCATACCGCGGGAGCTGCGAATGGCAGTAAGACTTGCAGCACCACAAACGGCCTGCGACAGAGCCTGAATGTCCAGGGTCAACTGCGGCGTCTCATGTCCCCGTTTCACTGAAACCTGGCCAGAATCACACTCCACCTCCCACACGCCCTGATTCCACGGTGCATGTGGATCCAACACCTCAATACAGGCTCCTGCACGAATTGCGGGGTTTGTGCGCCACAACTGCAAGGCAGCGGGTACATCAACCACTCGTACCATGCAAGTCGGTTCTATTGATGTGTTGATGTCGTTGTGCCCTGTATTCCACCACAACGCATCATCGCTTGGGGCATGCCACGCAAACTTTTCCACTTGCATGTCGAGACGGTGCAATAGCCCAAGGAGAGCTCGCTGAGCGGTGTTATTAATCGATATGAACTCCCGAATATGCGTACTCTCCCAAGATCCCTTGCGATATGTCAAATAGCCTTCCACTGGTCCGTTTGGCGCGTATACATAGGTGTATGTAAAGTGCTTCTTGCCGTGATCAAGAATACTCTTCCACTCGCGTTCCGTCCGTTCGATCATTCCACGATATTTCATGGCAAACCGAGCATAGCACTGCTGTATGGCCAGCGCATCGTCATCCGTGGCAAGCCGCACATCACTGGTCTCTTTAACTACCTGAAGAATTCTAGAGGGTACTTCATAACGACGACGCGGCCCGCCGGCCTCCCAGCCGTATTTGCGATAAAATGCCTGACTAAATGGAAATAGCATGGAGATATGCTGTCCACTGTCCTGCATCTGCTCCAGGGCATAAACTAGGCAGCGCCCCACGTATCCGCGGCCGCGCTTGGCAGGAAGACAGGAGACTCCCCCTACTCCCGCCATCTCCATAATTGGGCCGCTGCCCATAAAAACCTTGTACCGGTTCACGCCTACTTGAGCCTGCAGGCCATCCTCGTCGTACACTCCATAAGCGTCAAATGGTGTATTAAAGGCGTCGGCATTAAATTCCGAGCGCTCACCGTGGCTAAACGCCTGAGCTGCTATATCCCACGCTCGCTGCATATCCTCGGCCGCAATGACCTTTAGTTCAATGGGATGATGATGCCAATGTTCCAACAGTGCCCTCCAGGCTGGCCGCAACGGTGCATGTCGCCACTTTTTGAAAGATTATACCCGTGACATGTTGTAGGGGCCATGCGGATCAACCTCTGGCAATTCCTTGATTGAGCAACGCTCGAGGGCGGGTCAACGCATAAACAATTCGCATACTGGGTATGCCATGATTGCATTGGATTTATAATTGCCTCAACGGTACAATTAGTAACGAACAAACGATCACCAGGGAGATGTGGCTATGGCTGACAGTTTTGGAGCACGAGCCGTACTGAATGCAGGCGGCGAGAGCTATACGTATTACAGACTCGATGCGCTAAAGGAGCACGGCGAAAGGATCGCGCGATTGCCCTATGCATTGCGCATTTTGCTGGAAAACCTATTGCGAACAGAAAACGGACTGAGTGTAACCAAGGACGACGTTCTTGCGCTGGCAAGGTGGGATGCACAGGCAGTGCCGGACAAGGAGATCGCCTTTACCCCAGCGCGTGTCCTTCTTCAAGACTTTACAGGCGTTCCCTGCGTAGTCGATCTGGCGGCGATGCGCCAGGCGATGGCCGATCTAGGCGGTGATCCCGAAAAGATTAACCCTTTACAACCCGTGGAACTAGTCATTGACCACTCGGTGCAGGTCGATCGGTTTGGTACAGATGCCGCACTTAGCCAGAACGTAGGCCTAGAATTTCAGAGAAACCACGAACGGTACTCGTTCCTGAAATGGGGACAACAGGCATTCAAGAATTTCCGGGTAGTTCCGCCCAGCACCGGGATCGTACACCAAGTGAACCTGGAGTACCTCGCACGAGTAGCTTTTACTCGCAAGGACGAGAACGGCGCCACAACCGTCTACCCCGATACAGTTGTTGGAACTGACTCGCATACCACAATGATTAACGGATTAGGCGTGCTGGGCTGGGGAGTGGGTGGAATTGAGGCCGAAGCCGCGATGTTGGGCCAGCCGGTATCCATGCTAATTCCCCAGGTCATCGGTTTTCGCTTAAAGAATGCGCTGCCTGAAGGTGCGACTGCTACCGACCTAGTTCTAACAGTTACTGAAATGCTTCGCAGAAAAGGGGTGGTAGGCAAATTCGTAGAATTCTTTGGTCCTGGCCTCGCAAGTTTACCTCTTGCTGATAGGGCAACAATTGCGAACATGGCTCCGGAATACGGCGCGACCTGCGGCATTTTCCCTGTGGATGCAGAAGCTCTTCGATATTTAAGGAGCAGCGGACGCACGGATGCTCAAGTTGAACTTGTTGAGAAGTACATGAAGGCACAGGGTCTGTTCCACACTGCGGACTCCCCAGAAGCCGAATATACGGATACACTTGAGCTGGATCTCGCCTCGGTTGAGCCTTCAATTGCCGGACCGCGGCGCCCGCAGGATCGTGTTCGCCTTTCGCAGGCTGCAGAGGCATTTACAACTGCACTACCCACACTGCAGAGTAGCGCCGCTCCAACTGCCTCCAGTGGAGGCCAACTAGACCATGGCTCAGTGGTCATTGCCGCCATCACTTCCTGTACCAACACCTCAAACCCATACGTCATGATAGCCGCCGGCCTCCTTGCTAAAAAGGCGGTTGAATTGGGTCTGACAACCAAACCATGGGTAAAAACTTCTCTGGCGCCGGGTAGCCGAGTCGTGACATCCTACCTTGAGAAAGCGGGCCTGACGCCATTTTTAAACCAACTGCGGTTCAACACCGTGGGCTACGGATGCACAACGTGCATTGGCAATAGTGGTCCCCTGCCGGAAGATATTTCCCAGGAAATTGATGCTAAGAAGCTGGTCGTTTGCAGTGTTCTTAGCGGTAACCGGAATTTTGAGGGCCGCGTACAACAGGAGGTGCGCGCCAATTATCTAATGTCGCCACCGCTCGTAGTTGCCTATGCAATTGCAGGCTCGATGAATGTCGACCTCATTAATGATCCCATTGGTACATCGAGCAGCGGTGAGCCCATTTACCTCAAGCAGATTTGGCCCACTCAACACGAAATTGCACAGATGGTTGAGCAAGTAATCAAGCCGGAAATGTATAGAGAGAACTACGCCGGCGTGTTTGCAGGAGACAAGGCCTGGCAAGATGTACAAGCGCCCGGCGGCTCCTTGTTTAAGTGGGAGGCTAGTTCTACTTACGTCAAAAACCCACCCTATTTCCAGGGCATGACGGCTGCAGCTCCCAAGGCCGTGGCACCACTCAGGGGCATGCGGGTTTTGGCTAAGCTTACCGACAGCATCACAACAGATCACATCTCGCCAGCCGGGTCTATCAAGCAACAGAGCCCGGCTGGACAGTACCTTGTAGCCCACGGCGTAAAGCCTGAGGACTTTAACTCGTACGGGTCGCGCCGAGGGCACGATGAAGTAATGGTTCGCGGGACGTTTGCAAACGTGAGAATAAAAAACCAGCTTGCCCCGGGTACGGAGGGCGGAGTTACTACCTACCTCAAAACAGGTGAGGTCATGTCCATTTTTGACGCTGCAGTAAAGTACAGGGAAGACGGTACTCCCCTGGTCATACTTGCTGGCAAGGAATATGGAACCGGATCTAGCCGAGACTGGGCAGCCAAGGGTCCTAACCTTCAGGGTGTGCGAATGGTGCTCGCGGAGAGTTTCGAGCGCATTCATAGGTCCAACCTGGTTGGGATGGGAATATTACCGTTGCAATACCAACCCGGGGACACTGCAGACACACTGGGCCTAACCGGTCATGAGACATTTGAAGTCATAGGCCTAACGGAGGCCGTTGCAAGCGACTTTGCCAACGGTCGCACCTTAACGGTAGCCGCGACGCGCGAGGACGGCAGAACAGTCAGCTTCTCCGCATTATGCCGTATAGATACCCCTCAGGAAGTACAGTATTACCTGCACGGAGGTATTCTGCAGTACGTGCTTCGGCAACTTCTGGCCGCCGGGTAAAGCTGCACACAATGATCCTGGTGCCCGCTCGCGCGCATTTTACTATGTAGGGCGGGCACTCTTCTTGCTTAATGATGCTACACGAGTCTAGTGGGAACCACCGGGTGTTAGAGACTTAACATAGGCTTTTAGCGTTGTACCCAGGTCTTTCAAATTCCAATGCGAATGCCAATCAACGTCAAAATGGTTACTGCCCTTGGTAATGTGAAATGGCAGCCACACATATCTCGAATTGCCAAGATCCGCCGGGTTCCACCTGTCACCCATGTAAATGAACCAGCCTGGATGACCAGGTGCTGGAATCACACAGGTTGACTGGGTGTAAAAAGTCTCATGCGAGTCAGGACCATTGAATGGGTTACCCTGATACACCCATGGCCCTAGAGGTGATTTGGCAGTGAACAGCGAAGCAGTATTTGGCGACCAGCCAGTCGTGTGCGAAGCGATTAGGTAATACGTTGAGCCATAGCGCCACATTGCAGGGGCCTCATGCCATCCACCAGGTGCAATTCGCGCCCAGGTAACGCCCTCCACTTCTGGGCGGTGCGGCGCTCCGTAGCTGCGATCTAATCTAACTATGTAGAGCGTTGCGTTGTTCTCCGCAGCGTAAATTAAATACGCCGAACCGTCCTTATCCACGAAAACATTCATATCTCTAAACGTACTATTGTTCACAGGTCGAATTGCGGCTACATACTTAAACGGGCCGTTTACCTTCGGGGCTATAGCTAGCCCTGCTTCTGAAACGGTATACCGATGAGCATCTAGATGCATCCACATAAAGTAGAGCTTGGTTAGAGGGTTGTAGATGATTTTTGGCCGCTCGCACACTCCCGTACTTCGGAACTCTTCTGGAAGGGAACTGGCCGGCAGTACCACTCCCTCGTCGTGCCAGTGGATTAGGTCACGGGAGCTATATTCGTGAACACCTACAAAATTGTTGTAGCCTTTGGATTTGTCCTCGCCGACCCAAAACCAGGTATTACCGACCTTTAGCACTCCGCCGCCGTGCGCCTGAATTGGCACACCGTTATTGTCGCGCCAAACTGCTCCAGGAACAAAATCACGCTTCCAACTCTCTGGGCGATCTACAACTTCCGGTACTCGCCCTTTATAAGTAACGGCAGTGTCCAGCCAGTCACATCGACACGTAAACGCAGTTCCTGACTGCCTGTCAACTTTGAGGGTAACCTCGCGGTAAGGGCCAACGTTAAGCGAAAAAGGCACCGGGTTATCGTTCTTGTGCAACATAGGACTTGCCCATAACCTTGTGTCACCTTTCCAAATAGAAAATTGCGCCGTGGCACTGGCAGGGGCACCGGGATCAATTGCAACTCGCCCGGCCAACGTTTGGCAGGACTTGTGGAGTAAGATGGTAAGTCGGCTATTCGCATTCGTAACCACCGCATTGTGAAATGCCAGACCGCCTTGCGGATTGCCATTGCTGGTGAGTGCCTTTGGTTCACCCCACTGTTGAATGCCGTTCTTTACTTCCATTGAGGATAAGTCCATTGTCCCGGAAGTTGCCATCGCCCCGACTGGGAGGATTAATGCCGATGAAAGGGACAAAAGGAAAATGGGGATCTTGGCGTAGCGCACACGGACCATCTTTCACCTCGATTAGCGCCGCAGTTCTTAAATGCAACGGCTCGAAAGGCCAAAATGCATCTAGCGGCTGTTTGTTAACCCGATGGAATTAGGCGGTACTTACCGCAAATCCTTTACCTTGTAGGCATTACAAGGAGCGATGAACCAAGGGAATATAAAGGAGCATCCACCGCAGCGGTGATCGAGCCTTAAGCAATTTATACTAGTTCGTTGAACCATTACAGCGTGTTTTCAGGCGCGGGGCACTGCATTACGAGGTTCACCGCGGCCTTATATTCAGACCATGCACCTGTGCGCCTAGTTATCTCTTGTTCGCCACTCCACGTCAGTTGATACACTTTACGAGGTGGACCATCCTGCATGATTTGCCAGCCGCCGGTAATGTACCCATCCTGTTCCAAAGCTCGCAAGGCGGGGTACAGTGCACTTTCTCCGGGTCGCAAAAAGGAGCGACTACGCCGTTCTATCTCCCTGGCAATTCCGTAGCCATGCAGCGGCCCGCTTTTTAGTACAGCGAGGACAAGGGTCGTTGTACTCACGCTTCCATTTCTAGCATCATTTTCTTTCGGCATGGCATCCTCTTTTACTGCACCACCTGGTATATACCGGTGGTTAACACGTCATATTTATTATAGTACATCATAATCTGACATACCGCACAAACTGTTGCAAAAAGCACCGTTCGTATTCCAATACGCACTACTCCATGACAAATGTCGGCAACTCCGCGATGTTGACCTCCCGACAAGTAAAAAATCGACGAAAGGCTGATCACCCCGAGCGACTGTGGAATAATTCACACCTGGAATTGTAAAATATGCCAGCAAAATGGTGTAGAATGGTGATAGGTGGTTAAATTTGAGCGAGCATTGATTGCCTTAATGTTGTTAACAGTCGCGCTGTAACTGAAGTGTTATGCTGTGTCGCATTTATTGCAGCAAGGAGAGAGCTCATGCCCGTCACTATTAAAGACCTTGCGAGGGAAAGCGGTGTATCACCTTCAACGGTGTCATATGTCCTCAATGGTGGGCCAAGGTCCGTTAGTGAGGCA
>DAIDKH010000067.1 GCA_027450145.1 Chthonomonadaceae bacterium
TCCGTGTAGCGCTTGAGCATGGCAGCCTGGTTTTCCGTCAGAGCTGTGCCCAAGGAGGCGGATACATTTCGTATCCCGTGCTGATAGAGGGAAATCACATCCATGTAGCCTTCTACAAAGACAGGTACCTTAGAACTAAACGACTTGCGGGCAAAATAGAGACCGTACAGCGTACTCGATTTGTCGAATAGCATTGAACTGTCGGAGTTGATGTACTTCGCAGGTTCCTCAGCGTTTAAGGCCCTGCCGCCGAACCCAGCGACATTGCCGTTAATGTCGTGGATGGGGAAGATGATGCGGTTGCGGTATGCATCGTAGTAGCCACCGGTATCTCGCTCTTTTAAAAGGCCTAGTTCTGCGGCAATACTTAATGAGGCGCGTCGACGCTCCAAATAATAGGTGAGTGCGTCCCATTGAGCGGGTGCAAAACCTAGATCCCACTGTTCTATAGAGGCGCCGGTAATACCGCGCTTTTCAAGGTATTGCTGCGCATCCGGATGCTGTCTCAGGCGCTCTCTAAAGAAATCCTGAGCAATCGTGACCACTGTACGCATCTGGTCCCGTTTACTTTGAAGTTCGGGGCTCAGCGTCTTGCGGTCGAATGTCACACCTGCACGGTGTGCCAATTGCTCTAGGGCCTCAATAAATTCGAGATTGTCTATCTTCTGAACGAACTTGAAGACGTCGCCGCCTTCACCGCAACTGTAGCACTTATATATCTGTAAAGTGGGGCTCACGGAAAGGGAAGGACGGGTGTCAGGATGAAACGGACATATACCTTTATAATCCTTACCGGCCTTGTGAAGCTGCAGATAGCCGCCAATGACTTCGACGATATCACTGCGCGAACGTACTTCTTCTTTGATTGCGGACAGGTCTTTTTCCAAAATGAATGTCCTGACCGATTGATAGATTAGAAGAATGGGGGCGGTGGGATTCGAACCCACACTGTGCAGATTTTAAGTCTGCTGCCTCTGCCCTTGGGCTACGCCCCCAAATTTGCAAACAGCACCCATATTATAGCAGAGCGAAGGCTGCGTTAGATAGGCCAAATAAGGGACAACCTAACGTAATGTCATGTGCTATAATCAGGCGTAAGCCGCCTTTAAATGCGGTTGCCGGTTGCGACGAGAAGGAGATTTGAATGGGCCTAATAATTGACGATGTTGTTGCGCGAGAGATTCTTGATTCACGAGGAAATCCTACCGTTGAGGTCGATGTGTACCTGGAAGATGGTTCAATGGGCCGTGCAGCGGTTCCCTCCGGCGCATCTACTGGTGCCCACGAGGCAGTGGAGCTTCGCGATGATGACAAGACACGTTACCTGGGCAAGGGTGTGTTAAATGCCGTGGATAACGTGAACGACCGCATTGGTCCCGAGATCATCGACATGGACGCGCTGAACCAGAGAAGCATTGACCTGCGCATGATTGAGATGGACGGCACACCGAACAAAAGTAATTTGGGCGCTAATGCCATTCTTGGCGTGTCGTTGGCCGTAGCTAAGGCCGCAGCCACAGGTCTTGGACTGCCTCTCTACCAGTATTTGGGCGGTGTGAATGCTTGCACGCTTCCAGTGCCGATGATGAATATTTTGAATGGCGGTAAGCACGCAGACAGCAACGTAGACTTGCAGGAGTTTATGGTGCTTCCCGTTGGTGCATCCAGCTTTGCAGAAGCGCTCCGGATGGGAGCAGAAGTCTTTCACGCATTGCGCAAGGTTTTAAAAGGACTGGGGCTAGGAACCGGATACGGTGATGAGGGTGGGTTCGCCCCGAACCTTAGCAGCAACGAACAGGCGGTCGAGGTAATCATTAAGGCAATTACCGAAGCCGGTTACCAACCCGGCGGTGACATCTACCTTGGGCTAGACCCAGCCTCTACTGAACTCTACAGTGACGGTAAATACCACCTTAAGGGTGAGGGCAAGGTGCTTTCAAGCGCCGAAATGGTGGACTTCTATGCTCGTTTGGTTGACAAGTACCCAATCATCTCGATTGAAGATGGCCTTGCTGAGGACGACTGGGAGGGCTGGAAGCTGCTGAACGACAAGATTGGCGGTCATGTTCAAATCGTGGGGGATGACCTGTTTGTAACTAACACCAAGCGCCTGTCCCGTGGTATTCAAGAAGGGTCTGCGAACTCTATCCTCATTAAGGTTAACCAGATAGGTTCGCTTACCGAGACACTGGATACCATTGAGATGGCAAAGCGTGCGGGCTACACCGCGGTGGTGTCGCATCGATCAGGCGAAACGGAAGATTCCACGATTGCTGACATCGTTGTGGGTACCAACGCTGGCCAGATCAAGACCGGTGCACCCAACCGCACCGATCGTGTTGCCAAGTACAATCAACTGCTTCGCATTGAAGGGGTACTGGATGACGCCTCCGTATACGCCGGAAAATCCGCATTCTATAACCTCCGATAACGCGTATCCGTACGAGCATGCCTATCAGGCTTACCTGATAGGCTGCCAGCGGATGGGAATTGACCCCATAGACCGTGCCGAGTTTTCGAGTCGGTGGGCTGAGTTTGAGCTTCATGCCGAGAGCCTGAAACAGGCTGAATCTGGCGGTAAACTTCAGGATCTCTCCGCCTCGCGCCGCACAGAAATGCAGACCAAATTCCAAAAAGACCCGTTTGTTCAGGCCCTGTTAATTGGGCTTAACCAGATGCAATAAGAAAGCCGAGGCTCGATTGAAGACTCGAAGAACTAAAATTGTATGCACCATTGGCCCTAGCAGTCAGTCGAAAGCCATGCTAACAAAGTTGATGCATGCAGGCATGGACGTAGCCAGGTTAAACTTTTCCCACGGTAATCATGAAACGCACGGTCAGGTTATCACCGATCTCCGCAATATCGCAGCAGAAATGGGCCGGCCTCTCGCAATCCTTCAAGACCTCTCCGGTCCCAAAATGCGCATCGGCGCTTTAGGGGCCGGTATTCATTTAAAGCGCAACCAGATAGTTGGTCTGGTGGCCGGTGAGATTAGCGAACTACAGGACTCTGTAGTGATGATACCTGTACCACTTCCTGAACTTCTAAAAGCGCTAGCCCCCGGCAGAACGTTGCTTTTGGATGATGGAAAGATCTCCTTAAGGGTTACAGAATGCGCGCGCCACAACGAGGGACCGCCTGTAGTCTATGCTCGTTGCATTACGGGTGGCGCCCTCACATCACGCAAGGGAATCGCAGCTCCGGGGGTTAAGATAGACGTTCCTTCCGCGACAGAAAAGGATCTGGACGATCTGCGATTTGGCCTGGATCACGGTGTCGACATGGTTGCGGTTTCTTTTGTGAGAAGCTGCGATGACCTAAAGCCGATTTTTAAGGTGATGGATGAAGTGGGAATTAGGCGGCCGGTACTCGCCAAAATCGAAAAATCCGAAGCTGTTCACAATTTCGCGTCCATTCTTAAGATGGTCGACGGTATTATGGTGGCCCGAGGGGATCTTGGCGTAGAGATGGCATTCGACGAGGTACCCATTGTTCAAAAGCACCTCATTAAGCAGTGCAATCAAGCGGCTAAACCAGTGATCACTGCGACTCAGATGCTGGAGTCCATGTTATCGTGTCCACGACCGACGCGTGCGGAGGCTACTGACGTTGCCAACGCAATACTGGATGGTACGGACGCAGTGATGCTATCTGGTGAAACTGCATCTGGTGAGTTTCCGGTAGAGGCGGTGAAGACGATGGCGCAAATAGCCCGCCGAGCTGAAGAGGCGTTCTTTCAGGAGCAGATTTACACTCAGCGCTTAGGAGAACCAGATGATGTTACTGCCGCGGTAAGTCGTGCGTCGGCAAACATTGCTGGAGCGCTAAAGGCATCTGCCATCATCTGTGCAACGACGACAGGTGGTACCGCACGGCAGGTAGCCAGCCGTCGGCCAGATGTACCTATATTGGCCGTAACGAACGAGGCAACGACTTATCATGCGCTAGCCTTAACCTGGGGCGTGGAGCCTTGCCTTGTGAATACAGTACATAATACCGATGCTATGATGCAGGCTACATTAGAGGCCGCACAGCTTCATAAGCTGGTTAGGCATGGTGACCGTGTTGTCTTAACGGCTGGTGTGCCAGTGAACCGTCCTGGTACTACAAATCTCATTCGAGTGCATACAGTGGGCAATCCGCTGTAGGTCGTACGTTTTTGCACCGTAAAAAAATGTAGGTGTTTCCTAGATATTAAAGAGGCGGAAAATCTCTGAAACCGGGACTTCAGGGAGGAGTGCGATAAGATGAATAAAATCCATAATTCAAATCGCCGCACGATGGCAACTCCAAACCGACTGGTGATACTCGCCGGTGTTGGTATCATCAGTATGTGGCTGGGGGTGGTTGCCGCCCGCCCGTATAAAGCAGCACGAGCGATGAAATTGAGTGATGACAGATTAGAAGCACGGGTTGAACATCTCAAAGTTGAGAACCAGCATGACAGTATTGACGTACAGATGGCACATAAACCTTCTGGTATTCAATTAGCCGCACGGAAGCTGGGATACGTCGCCAAGGGAGAATCCTATTTGGAAATTGGCCAGCGTTGACGGACGTCCAAACTCCTTCACACTTGGCGCTGCTTGTCGTTGCTGCCATTATGGCAGGTACGGTGAACTCGCTGGCAGGTGGTGGCACTCTCATCACATTTCCAAGTTTGCTCGCTGTGGGTTTACCTGCTCGTGTTGCCAACGCCACCAACACTATGGCGTTGTGGCCGGGCCTCATAAGCAGCTTGTGGGGATATCGGCGGTTTGTTCGTAACAACGGCAAGGCTATCCTGTTGTTGGGCCTACCAAGCCTCATCGGCGGAACAGCCGGAGCGCTCCTGCTTTCTCACACGACAGACAACACGTTTGCACTTATACTTCCGTGGCTTATCCTTATGGCGACCGGTCTGTTTGCAAGCCAGGGTATTGTCTCCAATTTTATACGTAGCCGTCGAGTAGACAACCACAGCGCAGTCGCAGATGAGAACGATAACCCGCCGTGGACACCTTACTGGTATGTTGCGGTACCATTTCAGTTCATAATTGGGTTGTACGGTGGGTACTTTGGAGCAGGTATTGGCATCTTGATCCTCACGAACCTGGGTCTACTGGGTTTTAGCCACATGCACAAAATGAACGGCTTGAAGAACATCTTTGGTGCGTTGGTGAACGTTATGGCACTGGCCGTGTTTATTACAGCGAGACTGCCTGTGGGAACGGGCGTGGGGCCCGGCAAGGACCTTATGATCGACTGGCCCGTTGCTGGACTTATGGCCTGCGGTTCAATAGCAGGCGGTTACATGGGTTCGCGGTTTGCCCGTAAGGTTGGGCAGGCCGTTGTTCGCAGGATGGTAGTGGTTATAGGTGTGGTGTTGTCGCTCACGCTGCTTCTCCATCCCGTGACGCATTAGCGCAGCATGGATGAAGTCCGTCTCCATACAGTGTAGCAATTAGTACCGCACTTGCCAGCTACCACGCTTTAGATTAGGCAAGCGATCGTGCCGCTAAAAAGTAGGTGCACACAAATTCCCGTAATGCCGGTATGCTTCGTTTACTTTAACAATGCGGTTCATCTGCAACTTCGTTAAGTCGCAGGTTTCCAAAACCATGCTGTTTACGACTACGCGGGTCTGCACTGCCGTACTCTACGACCCAGGGCGTTCACCCCGAAGTGTGGTAGGTGGACCGAGATAATTGTGCTCGGCATCATTAGCGCCCTGCCACAACGCGGTGCGCTCCTTCACCTCGTCCGCAAGAGCTGGTCCGGTCAGAATTCAGTATTTTCACACCTGCTGCGAAGGTGACATGGTTTTAATGACTTAACCTTGCAATTCGTTAGTGCCGTTACCTCGCCACTGAATGAGTAAGTTTGCCGATATCCTAGCGGCACACGTCAAAAGCTCGACGCTCGAGTCACTTCGTGGCGTCAGTAGTCTTCGGTATAGGTCGTATCCGGCGCTATCTGGTCTGTGCGACGTAGGCGGTGACCTAAGCGTAACACCGATTGCCATACCCGCCGTACTGGCAGGCCAGCGGGTTGTGCGCGTGTCAGCTGTACACCTCAATAAGGTTGGTGGCCCTTGTGGTCGACATGGCTGAATAGACAGTTGACGTAGTAACTGCATACGCCGCCGTGAACGGTTACGGCGTTCATTTTGACGAATACCCTCGTTATCCAAATTTCTAGCTGCAAAGTAGTCACAGGCGTCGTTTTATAAGCGTTGGCCGCCGCGGTATTCGTTGAGACCGCCAAGAATTACGACCTTTTGGTATTACTTTCCAGTTGACGACCCTAGAGCGTTCTCCACCTTGGTGCCATTGAACGTAAGGAGGACCGGCTTTTTGCTTCCATCCTTGAAGCCGATTGCTATCGCCTGTTTTGATGCCGTATTCATCAACATCAAGGAGGGACCACTGTGTGGATTTCCAGCCAAAATTGCGATGGGCGTATGCTCGCTGTCTCGCAGGATGATGGCCGGTGTTCCTTGGTGACCCACTGTGGTTATCTCAACGCGGGTTTTGCCCTTTTGGTCTACGATGCGCAGATCGTGTGTACTTATGGTCGCTTTGGTGACGTTGGTGGCCGGTGCGGATTGAGACACCGCTGTCGTGATGAGTACACCAAGGATTACATATGACAGTGCCCTCACAGTGGCTTCGGAGACTCTACTTGGAGACAAATTCATGGTTTACTCCTCTGGGTTTTGCTGTTTCCGTAGTGGTAAAGCACAATTTCAAACTCGAATCAAAAATGTACCAAATTCCCGTGACAATCAAAGTGGCAAACGCTCTACGGGCGTTTTGTGGTCCTTACGATGATTACGCTTGCTTAAGGTCGAAGTTGGCTAATTGCCTCAGTAAGCCGAATTGCGTACCAGAAATTGAGATGGGAAATAACCGGTTGCGCGCTCGTCAACAAACAGGAGTATCCGCTTGAAACTTGTGCATGTAGGGTTGGCATTTCCTGCATCTCCATTCCACCAATAATTCCTCTGCCCTTGCACATAACAGACGTAAATACCGCCGTCATAGTGGCAACCAAAGGCAGTCCTGCGAGCCAATGATGTATTGGTCACGAACTAAGGCGCCAATATACCATGCTGCGTTACATCCTCGACGAGAGCTTGGGTTCCCCTCGTTCCGTCGCCTGCGACGGCGGACTCATGTATCATTGCAATAATGCCTATCCTGCTGCGTATTGATAGCGACCCCGCGCTGATGTGCCTTTTCGTCTACTTGCCTGTCGAGTATCCTTTGCATCGATTGCGACTCGTAAATTGCCAGGCAGTACCGCCGCATTTGCGCAACGTATTACCGTAAAGTTCGCATGCGGGCCATCATGATCATGCGTATCAGCGGTGAAGTGTTTGCGTCCTATGGGTATGCAGGTGCCACTTGCCCGCAGGTGCTGCGCGTTCGGCGTCCACGTGGCGCCTGTGAGGTCGCTGCCCTGCTCCACCAGTTCGCCAGCACCGCACGCAACTCCGCAGGGGTACCTGGTCCACGCGTTGTTGGCGATGTCCTTTGACCAGCGGCGGTTGCCAAGTTGTTCGAAACGGAAGATTCGATAGTGATTCTTGGTGGCCCAAGCTCGAGCAGCGAGAAACCAGCGGCCACAATACTATTGAGCACCGACGCGAAATGGCCGTAATCCGCTAACGAGTCGGTTTAAACCCTATGCCGTGATCGCAAGACTGACTGTAATATGCAGATATGAATGGGTAGAGGTACAAAGCAGGCAGGTACGCCTGCAAAAAATAGACCGACAAACCTTAAGCAAACGACTACGTAAACCAACCTAACTAAGTGCAGCAGAGCACTTACAAAGCGATTATAACAGGATCACTAACGCATGTCAAGGGCTCTAATGCTGTTTTATATAAATACTAATATATTTTTCAACTTTGCCTTATTGGCCCATACCGGGAAAACGGGAAACACTCTCACCCACAACTCGGCCAAGGTGGCGCAACCTCTCCCCGGCCGTGCGACACGAAGTCGCTTGTTCGATTGTCATGCCCTGTAAGGGTGACATGACCGGGTGTTCCATCACCTGTACTCTAGGAGGTATGGCAGTAAGGTAACAAGCTGTCTAAAGCCCTCTGACAATGTATCCTGCCCAGCAATGGGGTCGATAACTCCGTGAGGAGCTCGATGGCAGCAAGCATTATGCTGCTAGGGGCTAGAGTGACTGGCATGGCTAATGTAAGTGAACTCATGATAAACGTCGTTAAGAGGAGAAGACCTATGATGCTGAAACACAAGCGTAAAGCTTGGAGGCCTTAGCCAAAGGAATGGCGATGCAGTGGGTAAGGGACGTGGTCGGTTTCCCTTCATGGACAAACAACACTGCCGGCGAAGAGTGAGAGCCTAAACCAGATCTGTCGAACATGCGGAACGTGGTAAGCCCGTAGCCTTCCCAAGAATTTGGGAAAGCGAAGCGTAAGCTTAGCTTATGAGGCTGCGGGTATAGGAGGATGGAGGAAGCGAATGCCGCCCTGTAATGGGGTGGATAGGAGTTGAAATATCACTCCACGCGAAAGCGGGCAGACTTCCATCTGGTGCTTCATTACGAGATAGTTTGGCAAACCAACAAAGGAGGCAGATTGCAGATGACGGACGAATACTCTGGTGCAGCCGCCAACATATCCGATAGACCAAAGCGCAAGCATAGTCCTGAAGAGAATGTTCGTCGGCTCCAAGCGCGTATCGTAAAGGCTCACGAGGAAGGGCATTTTAATAAGGTGAAAGTCTTACAAAGAATGCTCGCCCACTCCCACTCAGCCAGAATAATGGCTGTAGAGAGGGTGACAACAAACGACGGAAGTAATACACCGGGTGTGGATGGAATCACTTGAAGAACACCCGAAAGTAGATTGCAGGCTTTGGATATGTTAAAACGGCGAAGATACAAATCCCAACCGTTACGACGTATCTATATCCCTAAAAAGAATGGCAAGCGACGCCCATTAGGCATCCCAACGATGCTTGATAGGTGTATGCAAGCTATATGGCTAATGGCTCTCGATCCTGTGGCAGAAACCACAGCCGACCAAGACTCATACGGGTTTAGGAAGGAACGCTCATGTGCAGATGCAATAGAACAATGCTTTAAGTTGTTCTGCGGCAAAAGTAGGGCACGATGGGTGTTAGAAGGAGACATTAAGGCATGTTTTGACAGGATAAACCACGGCTGGACACTCAACCATCTCCTGCTACCAAATGAGGGGTATGTGCGAGTTGGTCAGTGGTTAAAAGCTGGCTACATTGAAAATGAAGTTCACTATGACACTGAAGAGGGAACGCCACAAGGCGGTATTATCTCTCCAGTTCTGGCTAACCTTGCTTTAGATGGCTTGGAAAAGGTGTTGCTAAGAGAGTTTGGCAAAACTAAATCTGACTGCTCAATAAACAAGGTGCATCTGGTGCGCTATGCAGATGACTTCGTCATATCCGGTACCTCTAAGGAGTTACTGGAAAAGAGAGTTCTCCCACTCGTGAAAACCTTTATGGCAGAACGAGGACTGGAACTCTCTGAAGAGAAGACACTCATAACGCATATAGAGGACGGGTTCGACTTTCTCGGACAAAATGTACGCAAGTATAAATCGAAGTTGATTATTCAGCCTTCGAAGAAGAATATCAAGACCTTTCTGGATAATCTTCGCGAGATGGTCAAAACTAACAAGGGAATTGATGCAGGTTCGTTAATTAGAATGCTAAACCCCCGTATACGGGGTTGGGCAAACTACCACCGACATGTATGTAGTTCTCAAACATTTCAGGATGTAGACCACGCAATCTACGAGATGCTGAGAAGGTGGACACGCCGTAGACACCGCAATAAAAGCAGCAAATGGATCAAGCAGAAGTATTACACTTATGAACGTGGTCCATTCGGTGGAAATAACTGGCAGTTCTACGGGCGGGTTGAAACAAAGGAGGGACGAGTACGGAAAGTACTTCTTCGCTTTGCTGGACAAACCAAAATACGCAGACACACAAAAATCAGTAAGACCGTTAATCCATATGATCCCAATTGGAGAGAATATCTTAAACAGCGTCATGCACGCCAAAAGAAATACTCTCTCCTAGATCATAGGGAATCAGTTGACTGAGCTGTCTGCATATCTAACTACCAATAAGCATATCAACCGCCGTTCAAGTAAGTAAGCCGCGTCATATATGGCGTTAGAAGTGCTTGAGCCGTGTGCGGTGAAAGTCGCAAGCACGGTTCTTAGAGGGAGCGGAGATGGAGACATCTCCGCTCTACTCGACCTGCAGGCCACCCCTCTCCCGGGCAGTCGCTACGCTCCTTGAGCGAGGGGTACCGATGACGATTTCGCTTTGCAGTTGCCATCTTGCAGAGCGCAGCGGCCGCATCGCTGGCAGGCAGGTTCACCACCCTGTTGAAACTGTTCACGGCTCAATGCACTCTGCTTCGTCATTCGTTACTGGCGGTAGACGGGTGGACAGCCGCTGCATTTAGCCCACTCAGGTGGGCTTTGCGTCTCAGGCCGTCCGTTCACTCCCCGGCGCAATCGCAAGTCAACCGGCAAACCGCCGAGCCAGTCGCTACCCCTCGCTCAGGGCCAACGGCCCGCCCGGGAGAGGGGTCGGTGCGATAGCACCGGGGGAGAGGTTGCCGGCAGTGAGCGCCATCGCAAACCTGGTTAATGACATCGCAGGCGAGGCGGCCCCGCACGCGCGGCAGAGCGCACCGCCAATTTACCCGCGCAACCGCCAGACAGCCGCGCCATTCGCTACTCCCTCCTTCAGCGAGCGCCCGATGAGGGGTCGGCGCGAAAGCGTTGGGGGAGATTCTCTGCCTCTGCTACTTCCACGTTCAGCGAGTACAAGAACCGAGCTGTAGGTATAGGTACTCGCCCTGACAGGTGTGCAAATCGTGTATCCCTGAAGACCAGGCCATCTTACTTGACGTGGGCATATCTAAATCCTTCTCGCAACTTTTACCCCTGCGCTGACGTTTAATATACTGAACAGGGGGAATCGACGTGGTGCATCAGGTAAGCGATAATATCGGAAAGCGGCTCCATGCGATCAGAACCGGCAAGAACTTATGCCTGCGCGCACTGGCCAGTCAGGCTGGGGTTAGTAGTGCGATGATCTGCATGATTGAAAACGGGAAAGTAAATCCATCTACAGGCGTGCTGCTCGCACTCGCCCGCGCCTTACAGGTAACGCCTGTTGACCTGCTGGGTGATGAGGTAAATCGGGAGGCTGAGTCAGCGTCCGACAGGCAACTTGCCACGGATGAGCTACATGAAGCCCCCAACACCAGGCTCATTCGGGCAGTTGATCGACAGCCACTGTACAAATCTGGTGGGGTTTCCTGGTTCTCGCTTGCCTCCTTTAATGGCAGTGAGTTTATGGAGATCTCCTTGGAGAGGCTTGCTGCCACTGCGCAGGACTCTCATCCAGGTGTCGAAACCTGCACCGTTTTGGCAGGGCAGTTGCTGGTGACCGTGAACGAGAAGGCAACCCTGTTAAATCTAGGAGACAGTCTCACGTTTCCGTCCACCATTGAACATACATTGAGTAACCCGGGTGAAACCACAGCCCGCATTTTGTGGATACATAAATTTGAATAAGTGAGGATCGATTGATGTCTCTTTTTGAACCGTACAGCATTGGGAATGTAACATTTCGGAACCGAATTGGTGTCTCGCCCATGTGTCAGTACAGTAGCGTAGATGGCTTCGCGACAGACTGGCACTTAGTCCATCTGGGTAGCCGCGCGGTTGGAGGGGCTGGATTAGTTTTTACCGAGGCTGCCGCGGTAGTGCCGGACGGGCGTATTTCACCCAGCGATTTAGGTATCTATCAGGACGCGCACATTGACGCACTTCGACGTATTACACGATTTATCGGTGAACATGGTTCGGTTCCAGGTATCCAGATGGCCCATGCTGGGCGTAAGGCGTCGACGGCTGCACCCTGGACCGGAGGAAAGTCACTCACTACCGAAAACGGCGGTTGGCAGCCCGTGGGACCATCTGCTATTCCGTTTGACTCGAATTCACCTGAACCCCGGCAGCTAACGATTGCCGAAATCAAGGATATCGTCTCGGCATTTGCCGCTGCAGCACACCGTGCACTAGAGGCAGGATTTAAAGTCGTCGAGGTTCACGCTGCCCATGGGTATCTATTACATGAGTTCCTGTCACCCATTTCTAATCAAAGATCGGATGAGTATGGCGGGAGCTTCGAGAACAGGTGCCGTCTTCCGCTAGAAGTGGTGAAGGCAGTACGCGAAATCTGGCCAAAAGATCTCCCCCTATTTGTCCGTATATCCGCTTCAGATTGGGTTGAAGGCGGGTGGTCAATTTCAGACAGTGTTCGCTTTGCAATTGCACTGCGGGAGGTGGGTGTAGACCTAATTGACTGTTCGTCAGGAGGCAACATTCAGACATCCATTCCGATTGGCCCAGGATACCAAGTCGGTTTTGCAGCAGCTATCCGTGCACAGGCAGCTATCGCGACTGCAGCGGTAGGAATGATTACCACGGCTCCCCAGGCAGATCAGATTGTCAGAACCGGGCAGGCGGATATGGTATTGCTGGCACGTGAACTTCTGCGCGACCCGTATTGGCCGGCGCGTGCCGCACGTGAACTACGTGCTGAGATCACGTCTGCTCCCCTCCAGTACCAGCGTGCATGGTAACTCTCTTTAAAATTCTTGTACGTTCATTATTCCTACTCTCGCTCGGAAATACCGGGTGGCGTGGAATCAGGACGAATATAACCCATGGATGACATCTCACCGAACGCTAACGGGATGCTCGCTAATGGTGATACCTATACTGGTTCGCAGCCTACGGCACCCGCAGTACTTACGCCTGCGCTCACACTTCTACTCGCGATCACTTGCGGTGTCACAGTTGCTAACCTGTACTACAACCAGCCGCTGCTAGCCGAAATAAGCCGAGGACTTCATGTGTCGCAATCTGCTGCCGCGAGCGTGACGACAATGACACAACTTGGCTATGCGCTGGGCATCCTGTTGTTTATACCGCTAGGGGATCGACTTCGACGCAAACCGCTGGTGATGTTGCTTGTTGCTCTTACCATTCTCTCACTGCTTGCCGCGGCGGCGGCGCCGAACCTTACCGTTCTTGCTACAGCTTCGTTTGCCATCGGGCTGGTTACAGTCGTGCCTCACGTGCTAATTCCGTTCGTCGCATCGATTGTTAGTGCAGAAGAACGGGGCCAGGCGGTAGGCAAGGTTATGAGTGGCTTGCTGCTGGGCATCCTTCTCTCGCGCACGGCAAGCGGAATTGTTGGCGATATGTTTGGATGGCGAGCGGTGTTTTATGCGGCTGCAATACTGATGGTTGCTTTAGCTGTGGTTCTAGGCAAACAACTTCCCGATAGCCGCGGAACGGCTAATCTCTCCTACCCTCGGCTGCTGAAATCCGTGTGGGACCTTCTAGTGGCAGAACCTGTCCTTCGCCAGGCATGTATATCGGGTGCGCTGCTATTTGCGTCATTCAGTATATTTTGGGCGACACTCGCCTACCTGATGTCGTCAGCGGTTTATCATCAGGGTCCGCTTGCAGTTGGTCTTTTTGGTTTGGTGGGGGCGGCTGGCGCGGCGGGTGCCCCACTCGCAGGGCGGCTTGCCGACATCAGGGGAGCGCGCTATATGGTAGGCATATCCATGGTAGGCGTTGCGATCTCCTTTGTAATCTTCCTGGTGTACGGCTTGACTTACGCTGGATTGATTACGGGGGTTTTACTAATGGATCTCGGTGTGCAGTCGGGCCATGTATCTAATCAAACTCGAATCTACTCATTGGGATCACACCATGGCAGCCGACTGAATACTGCCTATATGGTGTGCTACTTCATAGGAGGCGCCGCTGGGTCTCAATTTGGGGCGTGGGTGTGGTCAAATTACAGCTGGCACGGTGTCTCGTTGGCTGGTATGGGAACTATGGCGATTGCATTTGCAATCCACAAATTAGCAAAAACATATTAATGGGCGCGGCATGAACTGGGATTACAATCCCAGTTCATGCCAGTAACTATCCACTTGCTTACGAACATCATCACTCATCTCAATTACGTCGGGCCACTCTCGTGTGAAGCCTTCACCTGCCAATTTGTGGGTACAATCGAAACCAATTTTCGAGCCATACCCTAGCGCACGGCTTGCGTGATCCAGAATGTCCACGGGTCCGCGCACAAAACAAGTGTCTCTCTCCGGGTCAATGTTGTTACCCATTCGCCACATACACTCCCGAACATCCTGTACGTCCACCATCTCGTCAAAAACGAAAATCATCTTGGTGAACATCATCTGCCCCAACCCCCAAAGTGCGTGCATCACCTTAAACGCGTGTCCCGGATACCGTTTCTTAATTGATACTAATGCAACGTTGTGGAAGATACCCTCGACGGGTAGGTTGATATCGCGGATCTCAGGCAACGTCAGCCGTAACAGTGGGAGGAAGAGCCGCTCCGTCGCCTTCCCCAGCCACCCGTCCTCCATCGGCGGGCGACCAACAATGGTAGCAGGATACACCGGCCTGCGCCGATGAGTTATCGCCGTGATGTGCACAACAGGGTACATATCGGCGAGCGAGTAGTAACCTGTATGGTCGCCAAATGGTCCCTCCAACCGCTTTTCAGCTGGATCTATCTTCCCTTCGATCACAATCTCGGCGTCCTCGGGAACGTCTACGTTAACCGTTATAGCGGGAACCAGTTTCACCGGCTTTTTGCGTAAAAATCCTGCAAACAACATCTCATCAATACCCGGCGGAAGAGGCGCAGTAGCGGAATACGTTAGCGCCGGGTCACCGCCCAAAACAATGGCCACGTCAATGAGTTCGTTCCGTTCGGCTCGCAGCCTTGCGTGCTCCGCGCCTACCTTGTGCATTTGCCAGTGCATGCCAACGGTGTTGCGGTCATATACCTGAACACGGTACATCCCGACGTTGCGTTTCTCTGTAACCGGGTCATGTGTGTAGACCAATGGAAGCGTGATGTACCGACCTCCATCCTGCGGCCAGCATTTCAATACTGGAAGTTTGCCCAAATCAATATCGTCACCGCGAAGTACTACTTCCTGACAGCGTCCTGTGCCCTTCTCGCGTTTTGGAGGACATTTGGCCAGAACAGCTAACTTAGGTAGCATCTCCTTCGCGGCTGCCCACATCCCCTGAGGGATATCCGGCTGCAATAGGGACTCAATCTCCTTGGCAATGTCCTCGAAGTCACTCACACCGAGTGCCATTGACATTCGCTTTCGAGACCCGAAGGAGTTAATGGCCAAGGGAAAGGAGCTGCCTTTGGGATGTTCAAATAGAAGCGCAGGACCACCCCCATCGCTCTTCATCACGCGGTCTGCAATCTCTGTAATCTCTAAAACAGGATCAACCTCGCGGGTGATCTTTTTGAGTTCGCCAGCGCGTTCCAATTGTGTAAGAAAGTCTTGAAAATCTGTGTAAGCCATGGCTCTTCTACGATTTGTTTGGTTGTTTGTTATCAATTACTATTAGGCATGACCGCTGCCAACCGAAAACCTCCCGGTGATGTCTGTTGCCAAACAGCGAAACCGATAACCAACTGTTAGTGTACACCTCAGTAAGCTGTAACTACAACGCACTTCCGGCATTTTAGCGTCTGGTAGAGACGTGCAGGGCGAATATGTATTACGTCCCGATCACTCTATTCCCCAGGTACCTAGATTCATTTCTTAGCTTTGGCCATTTACATTAGTGCGCTAAGCTTAGCAAGTACGCCCTCCTCATTGGCCAAGGCAGCCACGGTCTCGGGGTCTTGAAACTGTGCTGCGTAAAGTTCAGCGTAGTATCCACCCTTCTCGAGCAATTCAGTGTGCGTACCGCGTTCAACGATGCGACCATGCTGAAGCACTAGAATGAGATCGGCGGCGAGTATTGTTGAAAGCCGGTGTGCAATGGCAAATGTTGTTCGACCTGCCATGAGCGGGGTGAGAGCCGATTGGATAAGCCGCTCACTCTGCGTATCCAGTGCAGACGTAGCCTCGTCAAGAATCAGTATTCGTGGGTTCTTGAGGATAGCGCGCGCAATAGCAATTCGTTGCTTCTCGCCTCCAGAAAGTCTATATCCGCGTTCGCCAACAACCGTCTCATAACCTTCAGGAAGGGAGGTTATGAATTCATGGATGGCGGCAGAACGGGCGGCGTCCTCGAGCTGTTCAAGAGTTGCATCCGGCCGACCATAACGCAGGTTGGCTGCAATGGTATCGTGCACGAGATAGGTCTCCTGAGTCACGATTCCCACCAGCAGTGCCAGTGACTCCAATTTAATCTGTCTCACATCGATACCGTCGATCCGAACTGCTCCGTGTAATACGTCATACAAACGCGGTACAAGGTAGGTTAGCGTGGTTTTTCCTGCCCCGCTATGGCCAACCAATGCAATGAGCTGGCCGCGGTTGGCGCTGAAGGTGATATCCTCCAGAGCATTTGCTTGTTGATCGTCGGAGTAGCGAAAGGAAACATCCTGAAACTCCACCGTGCCCTGTGCATCCTCGGGGTTAATAGTGACTGCATTCGGCGCGTCTACAATTTCCTGCTTTAAATCGAGGTATTCAAATATCCTGTCGAATAGCGCAAGTGCGCTAATCACCTCCACCTGCACATTGAGTAAGTTAGTGAGTGGGAAAAACAACCCTGATTGTAATGCAGTAAACGCGACAATAGTACCTAGGCTAAGATGGGCACCGTATCCGTGGAGCGACAAATAGCCGGCTAGCCAGTACACCAGTGCTGGCGTGATACTAAAGGTGAGGCGAATTAGGATGAAAAAGAAGCGAAAAATCAGCGCCTGCTGTATTTGCAGCCGAGTTAGGTCCTGGTTCTCCTTTCTGAATTTATCCATGGTGAACGAGCGCCGACCGCTAACCTTTGCAAGAAGCACGCCCGATACCGAGAGCGACTCCTGCATGGTAGCGTTAACGTCCGCTAAACTGCTTTGGGTTTTGCCACGAACGGTGCGCCCTTTTTCGCCAACAAATGTTGACACGAAGGCGAAGACGGGTAGAATGCCCACGGATAGCAGCGTCAGACGCCAATCGAGGTAGATCATGCCGATGAGCGAGGAGATAACCGTTGTAAGATTAGCCAGAATGGACGCAGCGGTGTCGCTTAAAACTCCCTGAACCCCGCTTACATCGTTCGAAAGGCGACTCTGAATCTCACCAGTGCGAGTTGCGGTGAAAAATCGCAGAGACATCCCTTGAAGGTGGTCAAAAAGTTGGTTGCGCAGATCGCGCATTATGTCCTGCCCCACCACGTTGGCAAAGTACGAATAGGCCAGTGAGAAGCACGTTCCACCTAAGGTCGCCGCGATGGTGAGCAGCGTAAATACCGTGATGACGTGCATATTCCTTGCAAGAAGGCCGTTGTTAATAATAACTCGCAATAAGAAAGGGGGTGCTAATCCAAGCAGCGCGGAGGCTAAAACCGCCAGGGCTGTAATGATCACCTCACGGCGATATGGCACAAAGGTGCGGGCAATACGGCGTAGCGTAACACGTGTAACCTTGCGGCTAGATGGCGCACCCGATGCGTAGAGGCTCCTCATAGCACCCATTTTTGCTGCAGTCCTTTCGTATGACTGGGCTTATTGAAGCGGAGATCGACAGATCCTAATCATTATACTACGCATATGCGAAGTACTTTCTTGTAGTGCGTGACCTGATAAACCGGCTGATAAGAATAAGCGCCGATAAATCTACATGGGTAACTGACCTACGCCCTCAGGCTTTTTTAAATTCACCGGCAAGAGAGGAGGGCAGATACCGTTCGCACCGATGAATACGTGGTGACCTAGTTCGGCATTGACCGCGCGTCGCCACACCTGTCCGCGGGCAGAAACCTATGGGTGGCAACTGTTTTGAGGACGATTCCCTGTAGACACCCTAGCGTTAAACGACTAGCAACTGCCGTAGACGGTTTATATTGGCCGATGCTATCTCACAATCTTTCAACCACCACTGGCGATGATGCGGCAAATCACCTAACTCTCAACCGGCTCATAATCGACTGGCGAATTTTCGTTGCCCACACGAGCCTTCGATTGAGATAGAGAAGAACTATCTAGCCAGGTGCGAATGCAGAATCACACTAACCGAATTTCTATTCATTGTGAAACCTATGAATACCGTGAATGAAAAGTGCCGAGCATCACATCGATACAATCCGCAGTCGCGCTCATACGGCTCGAGATTAACAGATGTTTGCTGAAATAGTCTGCTGTAAGAGCATAACTTGGATGAAACCTCGCTCTCAAAACTCAAAGGAAATCGCGGGCTCACCTACGCTCAAGAGCTCCTCCTCACCTAACAGCAATCGCGCGGCTCTTTTGCCCCAAGCCTCCACCGGATGTGAACTAGCCAAATCCTCAAGAAAAGTACGTCCTTCAGCAAGGCGTATCGTGTCTTGCAATCGCGCAAGTCGAAACCGCTCTTCTAGGCCACTCTCCTGCCGTGGTAGTTGGTCTATGATCTCCAACGCCGAACTAACTCGCCCTAGTGCAACCTCTATCTCCGCCTCTAACAAATTCATACGCCTCCTATCGGAAGCCTCCAACGACGCCCTTTTCAGAGCAGCAATTTCCGCTTGTGCCTTTTCCAACTGCCCAGAATCGACGAGGGTTGCTACCAGGTCCAATTTTAGTTTGGTGGCACCTGGTAACGCTTGAACACTTTTCCAAGTCAACAGCATGCGTATGCGCGCCTCTGCGTCATCTAACCAGCCTCTGTAACGGGCAAGATTTGCAAGCAATACTTGCGCAGCCATGAGAGTGGAACGCGACTGGAACTTAAGTAGGTTTTCTATGCCCACGATGGCCTTATCATATTGCTCGGAATAAATCCATGATCGCACCTCAAGAATAAGGCAAACCTCATCCTGGAAGCTTCGTCCTGGCAGACGCCTGGCTCGTTCAACTTCGGTCAAACATGCCGTTGCCATATTCTTAGAGGCATAATTAACAGCCAGGCATGTTATTAGGGTGCGCTCATTCTCAGGAGGAGGTGCATGCCGCAGTGCAATTTCGGCATAGTGCGCAGCGCGCTCAAAATCCGCACCCACCAGACAAGAGCCCGCGAACATGGCATAGGGCAACCACCTAAGCATCACCAAACAGATCGTAATTGCAAGGATCGGGGTCACCAATATCCCGATGTTGTTATAGGCGTACGCCATGATGACACTTACGGCGGTACCCCACAATACTGAGCGCCCAACCAGCTCTGAATAACTCACAGGGGCAGTTTGATTATCGCGATGGAAGACACTCCAAAGTGCATAAAAGAGTGCGGCTGCGCCCATCGGTAACTCCATGATTACCATACTATATTCAACATTAGTGGGATTCGGAACTGTGATCATAAACGCTAAGTAGACAGCATTCGCCAGCAAAATGCCAATAGGCAACAGCAGTATGCGGCTTAGCACGGGACGGCGCACCGCTCGCGCCAACACGCCACTTACAACGAACCATAACCCTACAGCCATACCGCCGAGAACGAATGGAATGGCTAGGTCCACTTTTGGATGGTGAAATTTCGACGGTGCATTGTTTGCCATACTATTTCGCTGCCGTATCTGTGCGTGTTGCACCACAACTGTCCCTTTTGAGGACGCGGCATAGGCACCAAATCGTGCTGAAACAGTTGCTTGAAATCCAAGTGATAAAACTATACAAAGCGCTATGTACAAGGCCGTCATCCGTGTGCGAACTTCAGGGGCTGCCAGCAAGTAACGGCGATTGTCACCGATCCCTAGCCGAATGACAAATCCAATTATAAGTACTCCCCATAGAATGGGAGTTGGGAATTTGATTACAAACAGTAGCAGCGTGATGAGGGCAAAGTTCCACTGACGAGGCGAGAATACAGTACTGATATGCGAACCATCCAATGGCGGAAACGGTGTTAGGTTGAACAGGTTAATTAGAAACCCAAAGTTTGCCAGACCGTACCAAAATGGATTGTGGGTGATGAATCCTACGAGCAGGCAGAAAAGTGCCCCAAAAGCCCCAGCAACCGGGCCACCAGCCCCTGCCTCCGACTGAATTGCCGGATCGTCAGGAAAGCCCTTCAAAAAGATGACAGCACCCATCAAAGGGAGGAAAATGGGCGAACTGGACTTCAACCCTTTAGCTCTATTCACGTATACATGGCCCATTTCGTGAACAAAGATGGAGAGAAGGATGCCTAGACCAAATTTCCATCCATAAAAATAAGCGTAGAATTTGTACGCCACCAGCATGGTGGACAGAGTTAGCAGGATAGATCCGAACTTAAGAAAGACCAGTGCAGCCTTAATTTTCGCAACGAGTATCGCCAGGGAACCAAGGATACCTCCGCGTCTCGCTTTGGATTGTGCAGGAATTGCTGGAGCTACCACTGGCTTGGCGGCCTTGGTTGGAAACCGGTTACCACAGTACACGCACCGTAGTCCACCCGGAAGATTTGCTCGCGCGCAACTGGAACAATGTTGATAAACTGAATTTGGCCGTGCAGTCGTCATCTCAGGGTGTCCTTAACGACCTGCGTCCAATGAGCCGGCCCACAAATCGGCCTGTGAAAGCCCAGAAAATGACATTTACCAGGATAATGGGTCGTTCATGATAGAGCATAAACTCAAATCCCATTAGAGCAAGGCCACCTACGAGACCAGCCATAACGCTCGTAGCATAGGGAGTGCGCTTCACAAAGATAAAAAGGCCCACTAGGGCACCAACAAGCGCGCAGGCCACTCCATAAATAAGGCCATATGCTATCAAAAATTCGGATTTCGCATGAGAACCAGCGTCGACCGCCATCCACACGATGCTCCACAATGTCCAGTACTGCCCGTACCCTGCGCCCCAGGTCAACCCTTTGATTGCTCGAACTGAATTTGGAGCCGCTTCGACTACTGGTGGAGTATAAATCATGCCTGAGGGTAAGGCGCCATTCGTAACCGGCGACGATGGTGACTGAGCCGGCCCGTAAGAGACCTCGCGCTGTGAGGTAACCTGCAATGGCGCAATGGGCGGCTGGACTACATTTGGTTGTTCGGTCACAGTTAGATTCTGCAGCCTGCGAAGCATAGTGCCAGCCGAGGCATGCGAAGGATCAAGGCGAAGTGCTTCCTCGCACTCGGTTTGTGCAGCGGTCTTATCTCCCGATTGAAATAGAGCCACTGCAAGGTTGAAGTGAAGTTGTGCGCCATCAGGTTGAAGGATCGTAGCCTGGCGCAGTTCAGCGATTCCCGCATCCGTGTGTCCAGCGGTAAACAGCGCCATACCGTAAAGCGACCGGGCCATGGCATCAGAATGGTTTTCAGAAATATATGGCCACAGAAGCTCGATGGCGCCCTGACCATCATGGCCCTCAAGTCTCGCTCGTACTTCCGCGAACAGTTGAACGGTGGTTTGTTCCATACGGCTGCCTTTCTGAGTAAGCCGATCACGCGGCTGCTAGAAGTTTCACAACCATTCTAACACAAATTGTAATTTAACTATTACGGGATTCTAATAATGCAGGATCCTGCGGTAGTGCGAGGGAAAGACGACAGAAGTAGTTCGCAAATTGCATGGCTATTCATCCAGGACAGTTGGTGATTAACCTTGTCGTTACGTGACACCATTGTTGCCGTATTACAGGCTCGGGAACGGCGCGCCGATGACCGAGGTGACTCAGTTGACAGATATTGCCATCGAGCTTATTGACCATGCTTCGACGTTACATCCACGTAACATCTACATAAAAATGACTTGCAGGGCAACCAAATTCTGGCACCCTGCAAGTCACTTCCAACCGTCTTCCAGGCTACGGAGCGTTAGGCGTTTTCATGTTCTTCATCATCTGCATCTGCTGTGAGGGGCTGA
>DAIDKH010000068.1 GCA_027450145.1 Chthonomonadaceae bacterium
CCAGCCTTCGTCATGAGGTATGGGCTTTGACAACCGTAGCGCAGCTTACCATCAGCACCAACGCCTACCGGTACGTAGGCGAGTACGGCTACTACCGCGATGGCGAATACACCTATTTCGTTAAAGGCCAGCAACTCGATTCCGGCCGGGGGAGATGGACGAACATGGCTACGTTATGGCCGGACAAACATCGAGATGCCGTGGTTTATAAATACGCGGACAACAACCCGTTGGGAACCGGCAGTTATCTTACCGGCTCAACGTTTGCCGGCGATCGCGGTGGTTCGGTGGGTATTGCAACGTGTTTTAAAGACATTAAGTGTTCTTCCTGCACGTCCCACGGAACGAGTACAATTCGCGACAAGGATTGCTGTCTGCACACCCAACAACCACGCGACAAATGTTGGAAGAACGTATGGCTTGATTGGCACAAGTTTTATGGAGCGTACAAGATATCCGACCCAAGGTTTAACTGCTTTGACGTTGTTAAACTTCATCGTATAAAATATGAAAAGAGCCTGAAACGGTACGTTGAGACTTCTTATTCAGTAACCGTGACTATAGTTGATTCTGGGCACCTGGAAAATACCTCAAAGCAAGGACATCCAGGTCTTAAACGAATTATTGATCTAATGCCGGCTGCGGCTAGCAAATTGTTACTTCCTGGGGAGAAACGACCTGGAACCATGTGCGATAGCTTTTTGCATGCAGTTCGAGCAGAGCGTGTTGGTCACGGATTCCCTGCTGACGCACGCATATGTTGGGCTTCGGACTGCGCGCAGCGCAGCCATCATAGAAATCGGCGCAATTCGGAATGCTCGTAAAAATGGCAAAACCTCTTAAATCCATACTTGCGATATGCTTGCTCGGCCTTGTCAAACAGCCGAGCGGCAAAAAGCATCCCGTGCGAACCGAATTCGGTCCTGCACGTACTTCCAGCGTAAGCCGGGGTTCGAAGTATCCGCTTGCTACGGTAACGCGATCGCCACTACTATTTTGCCGCGGTGGAGATATCTGGGAAGTTCATAACGGGCAGTTTCATAGGCTGATTACTAACGCACAGGAACCGGCGTGGTCCCCTAAGCGAGATAAGATAGCGTTTGTTAGGAACGGCAATGTCTGGATATGTGACGCTCATGGTAGGTACCAGCGTCGAATTACAGACTTTAGGTTGTCACATAAAGAAATTGCCCAACTGAGAGACGGATTCCGCGGGATAGATTATGGTGCGATTCAATCTCCATCATGGGATGTGACAGAACGAATCGTCGCATTCTCACGAGTTGATCAATATACTGTCACGCGTAATGTTCCGCCATCTGCAAGCATATTTGAGAACGACATCACGTCACAAACGCGGTTAAATATCTCAGATATCTATGCCTCAATTCCATATGCACGTTCAAAGCCTTTCGTTTGGCTATCCGCTTGCACAAGTGGATTACCTTCCTTTTCAGTCACCAATTCCTCAATCCCATCTTTCTGTCCACGAGGCAATTACATAGCCTTTGTTAGAAATGGTGACTTATGGCTTGCATATGATGCCACGCTGCCTTCCACGCCGCCCCGAGGATGGGCTGGAATGCACACCTGGGAAGCAGCGACGTGGACATGGAGCGAAAGACGCATCTGTCCAGCAGCGATTTACGATGGTGGTATAGGCCGGTCGAATTCCACCACATTCATTGACGCTATTTCCTGTTCACCAACCGGAAGATACATCGCATTCAGCGTGGAAGGCTTGAACGAATCCGGAGACGGCGAGGGGATTTATTTGTACCATATGACGAAATTTCCGCCGGGTTATCTGGATACCGGGATTCAGATCTATGCCAAATCCCAAAATTCCGTAACGTGTTTTAGCACTCGCGGCGATTGCCCAACATTTAGCCCTGACGGCTCCTTGGTTGCATACCACACAACTGGGCGGCCGCCATTTAATTCCTTCGACGGGATTGTGTGCAAGAATGTAAATGGACAAGATCGGATTGTAATAACCCGTGATGGCGACGAGCCGGCATGGTAGTTTTTGCCACGAACTCATGCGTACATTCTGACCCGACATTTGCATGCGCGGCTCATAAATCGCGGCAAATATCCTGGTGTCCCCCGGCGCACGAACCTGTACACAGATGCGCCGGGCACGTGGGGCGGCCTGGTATCGCAGTGGCAGCAGGCGCAGCTGGTGGATAGCTGGAACTCGCCATCTTCATCGTTTTACGGTTTCGACAGCCAGGGCAGTACGCGAATACTCACCAACCCCGCCGGCGCCGTTACTGACGCGTACGCCTACCGGGCTTTTGGCACCGCATGGCAAGGCGGTAACGGCAGCACCAACGCCTACCGGTACGTAGGCGAGTACGGCTACTACCGCGACAGCGCCGCCCTGCAGTACGTGCGCGCCCGCTGGCTGGCGGTGGGCACAGGCCGGTGGTTGAGCGAGGACCCGATAGCCAGGGTGGGGTACGAAAAGTTTTATTCTTTCCAGCGCAACAATACCTCCATCATTTCACAACTTGGTGATAATGCTCATGCACCAGTTTACGCCGATGATAATGTTTCATGCCGTCACTGCAAAATTCTTTGTTCCGTTAATGTGTTCGCGTGCCTCGCATGCTGGCGTAGCTGCAAGATGAGATGTGACGAATGGGGTGATCCTCACGACGCACCACAATGCGCCCCTGGAGATACACCTGTGTTTATTACGACATACAGTGATCCGGGTGAACAAGGGCGATGCGCTGTGTATTGCCCTACCACCTGGTGCTGTTCTCACTGCCACCGACGCAATAAGGCTCAATGTTCTCGTGGTAGCGATCGGCCGCTTTGTAATGTGAAGATGCACCCGCATGTTACGGTTCCAGGCTTTGGCCGATGCATAGTCAACAACGGCGGGTGTGGCCAACACCCAGCCAATGTGCCAAGGCCGAACCATTGGATGGACTTCTGGTCCTATCGAAACGTTAAATGTTGGGTATGCATGAGCCTCCCAACCGCATGCAAGCCTGGAGTACGGCATCCTAGCCCAGATTGTTGAGGTGTTGACCAATGACCGTCCATAACTTATCTTATGTTGCATTTCTAGCCATCTGCCTCGCGTGCGCAGGGGACGCTAACGGGAAGCAGTCTTCATACGCAAGCCGGAGATTGTCGCCAAGCGTGTTTCTGGGGCTTCATCTTGGTTCCGATACTGCAGATGCACTAGATCGAGAACTCGGTCGGTCAATAGCCCTCACTGGGGTTCACCCCTTAAGCCGCCGGTTGTGGGTTGTAAGTTCCGATGGCTACCAGCTTGTCGAGACTGACGGCGCACAGTATAGCCCTATTCACCACGATGAGGTAGTAGTCGACTCCATTTTTTGGTCACAAGATCATTCCGATCTTCTAAGTGACAATCTCGGCATTGAGAAGTGGAAAAAATATAACCTAGACAGTAGAAGGAAACCGCAGCATTTGCGCTATCTAGGCGTCGGCTTGGGAATGCCGCGCGCAATAGTAATAGACAGACTGCGGCCGTATCGCCAAGCCTGGCAAGATCCAAATACGCTGCTCATTCGTTCAACGGCGCCTACGGGCCACCGCCATAGGCAGCTCTACGTTACAGCGGCATTCAAATTCCGCGCCGGAGAGCTGGTCTCCGTTTCCTTAGATTCAACATCGGTGAACAACGCAAAACCGCAATGATCTCCATGGAACACGATATAAAGGATCGGGTTACCGGCAATAGTTCATCACTGTGCACGTTATTAACTACGGCCGCGGTAATTGTATTAGCTGCATACGTTGCGTTCACACCCAACGCGTGCGCGAGCCCGTTGCCCCTGCGACACAATTCAACGACTGACATAGTCAATGCAGGCTCGCTCGGGTTAAATGCAGGATTAGCACTAGAATATCAACTGATCCGCCACACCACAAATTCCAAGGCGGTCGCTACTGCTAACTACCTTATTCGCTTTTACTCGGAACGACATGGTTACCTTGTTAGGCAGATTACCGTGGCCGTCGGGCGCAAAATGCCGAGCAATGTAGTTGTTCAGAAATGTGACATATTGCGATTAGGATATGATCAGCTTTTCGTTTGCACCAGGTCTCCCCAAGCTACTGCGTTCCTCTTCAATTGGAATGGCGTTCATTGTCGAATGGTATATCGCTCTGCGCCGTTGGCATGGGTGCGATGTGTTCAGAATGAGTCTAAAAACTGGGCAATTTGCGAGTGTTCAAACGCATCACAAGGGTATTCAAGTTTAGGGCGTGGTACCTATTACCTTGATGCGGCCGGCGAACTAGTTTGGCGGTTCCTTATAGCTTCGCACCACGAATTACGTCCCAACGCGCCATGTGGCGGCGGCATTGTTTGCACATCTATTGCGCTCAATCCGAATCGAACGGAACTTGCTGTCGGTGGACCGCATAATCAGATTCGACTGTATGATAGACCATTCTACAAGTTGCGAGCAGCATTCTCAATACCGGTCACTAGCAGCGATTACGGTATTTGCGGTCTTGCGTTTAACCACGACGGCGCCACATTAGTGGGCGGCGGACTGGGCCTTGAGACAATCGTCTACAACACAAGATTAAATGCTACGGTTGCCACTGCCACCTACCCAACGATCCATTTGTGGAATGGGAACTTTAATTCCGTGGTTTTTTGCGGACACACCGACGACGTAATATGTGGTGACGGGACCGTATATAATACGCACTCCCGGCGGACGATTGGCAAAGTGCCGGCCACTCAGTTGCTCGCCTCCGTGCCGCGCAGCGGCTTGATGGGGTGTGTGGATACGTTAGATAACACTATCTCGCTCTATGGTGCAATGATTCATGGCAAATTGCGCAAAAAGATGAACGACGCGCCCCTGCCCGATGTTGCAAATGCTTACTTAAGGCTATGCTTTTCACGAGATGGTTCCGTGTTAGTAGGAGCGACGTGGCGGGACGTAACAATTTGGAACGTGCCGAAATTAAGTATACGGAGCCACATCCTAGCCCATTGTACTGCTATAGCAATCTCCCCACATGGAAGGCTGCTGGCAATCGCAGTTGCTAACAGGATTGATCTGTTTACAACTCGGCATATGCGTCTAGTGCGAAGCGCCACTCTAGGATTTCGAATCACAACCGGGCTTGCGTTTTTACCCAACGAGCGCGAGTTGCTATCTGCAGCCGGAAACCGCATATACACCTGGCGAATTCCAGAGATGACTTCGGCGGGAGTGATTAGAAACTAATAACCAACAGGAAAAGCCCCAGTTGGACGAGTTACCGCGGTTGTTTAGCCAACTATTAAGGTAGTGGCCAAACTCAAATCGCACCGGAACCAGGATGTGAAACTGCCCGTGTCGAATTTAAATTCGCAAACGCTCGCGGTGAAGGATCTCAAGGTTCCTCTAGCCGCGTACCAGCCTTCGTCATGAGGTATGGGCTTTGACAACCGTAGCGCAACTTACCATCAGCACCAACGCCTACCGGTACGTACGCGAGTACGGCTATTGGGTGTTTGTGGGTAGGGGAGAATGTTGCCAAGTAGCCCGCACAAAATACGCGACCCCGTAAGGCTCGTGGGTGTTACAGGGGTTGCGTGATTCACAACAATGTAGTACACACGTTTACAAATAGGCCGTCCATACGGCGAGAAACAAGGCTGCTGCAATAGCGCGGACGACTCCGTACTCAGGATGCGGGTGGATTCATCACCCACTTGGCAGTTTCCCACGAACGTATTCAACATGACGGTATCTGCTCACTGCACTTTACACGGTCCAGTTTTGTGAACACAAGTGGCGAAGCTCTAAAGCGCTTGAGTTACTCATGCCGAAGCGCCTGTATTGGGTCGAGGCGCGATGCCCTTACCGCCGGATACATCCCGAAGAAAATGCCCACTGTTGCGGAAAAAACAAATGCGAAAATGACAATCCAGGGTGGCACATAGATAAATAGTCCCTTATGACCGCTCTGTTTATCTGCGAGCTGAGGGATGAACGTCGTGATATAGCCTAGCGCGTAAGAGCCAAATGTACCCGCGATCACTCCCGCCAAACCGCCCACCCCAGAGAGCGTAGCACTCTCTATAAGGAACTGCCGTAGAATATCACGCCGCTTGGCGCCAACTGCCTTGCGTACGCCAATTTCTCGTGTGCGTTCGGTAACAGAGACCAGCATAATGTTCATGATACCTATACCGCCAACGAGCAGTGCCAGGCCCGCTATGGAACCAAGCACAATGGTAAACACCATGAATACGGACTGTATGCTGCTTAGCAGCGCGGCCATGGTATCCACCTTAATACCTGGCACGTCCGCATACTTCTGCATAAGCGTTTCCCACACCTGCTCTTGTGCCTGGTCAAGAACACTGGTCGAGATTGGCTGGGCATAAATCGCACCAACACGGTCACTACCTAACAAGCGCTTCTGCACTGTAGTAAGCGGGATATACACGTTGATATCGGTGTCACCACTAAAGGAGCGTCCCTTTGAAATAGCAACACCAACTACTTGCAGAATGAGGCCGTTCACCTCAATTCTCTGGCCAATGGGGTTCACGTCAGGAAAAAGCGTGGACTTTACCTTACTACCTATCACACAGACCTGCGCCCAGTTGGCGGCATCGGTATCTGTTATGAAGCGGCCCTCGGCGGCGGGAACGTTACGGAGCCTGGCGTAATCTGGCATGACACCAATGGGGTTCACCAGCATGTTTCGCCCGTTCGATTGTGCTTCGCTAGAGCTACCGACCGGCATTTCCGGTGATATTGCCCCAACCAGTGGACAGTCGCGTTCAATGCGCTTCACATCACGCATAGTGAAGCCGTCAATCTTACGTCCCTTTGTATTATTCTTAGGCGGCTCGTAAACGATGATGATGAGGTTAGATCCCATTTTATTAAACTGCTGTTTAATATTGTATGAGAGTCCCTGCATGATGGCGACCATGAGAATGACCGCGCTAACCCCAATGATGATGCCCAACATCGTTAGAATGGATCGTAGCTTGTTTGCTCGCAGCGTCTCCAGGGCAATTTTTATGCTGTAGATCAGTGACACGGTCGTTGTACCTCTATCACGCCTACGGTCCGCCCTGTATAGAGATGCCCTGGCGCTTCGGCCCCGTGTAGGGGGCGGATTTAACCGTCATGCCCTCTGTGAGGCCCGATACAATTTCAGCATAGTTGGATCCTCGCAGGCCAACCGTCACCGGCACCGAGACCGCTGTTTGTGCAGCCTTTCCCTTTTTGTCAGTGGTCGCGTGAACGACCAGCACAGAGCAATGCGTGCCTGTACCAACAATACATTCCTCTGGCACGCGCAGTACCCCTTTGTGATCTGCCACGATAACCGTGCAGTTGGCGGTCATCCCTGGGCGAAGGCGCGGGTCTGCATGATCAATTCGTATTTCCACCGGGAATTTAATAACGCCCGCGTCACTACTGGAGGTGCTGGTGGTAGACGTGGAAGTATAGCTGCTGGCTGCAGGGGCTACTTTGTCAACTACACCCACAAAAGTAACTCCTGGTACGGCATCAACAGAGATATCCGCATGCATACCTCGTTTAATCTTATCGATATCGACCTCGTTTACCGGTATCTTCACCAGCATTGTCTGTAGATCTGCAACTTGGTAGACTGGTGTTCCGCTGGAAAAGGAGTCGATACCCGATGTGATAAGGTCGCCCTGCTCCACATAGCGTTTGGTAACAACACCTGTCATGGGGGCATAGAGTGTAGTGTCGTGCTGTTGAACGATTTCGGCGTCCAACTGGTTCCTTATCTGCTGCACATTAGCGCTTGCTGCAGCTGCATCGTCCTTACGCATTAGGTTTTGAAGCACGCCGCTTTGGGCACTCGCGAGCTGAGCTGTGGCAAGTTTCAGGGCGGCTTGCGCGGCAGTTACATCATCGCGTCGTGTCATTGGCAGCGTATCGGCCTGCGCCTGCACTAGAGCTGCCTTCATCTGGCTAACCTGCGCCTTGGCCGATTCAACCTGGCTTGTAAGGTTCTCCGCCTGAATGGTATTGGCCTGCTTAATCGTCGCAAGTTTATTGGCAGCATCCTGCAGCTGGGCTGCTGCCACCTGTTGTGCCGCGCGTGCGGTATCTAACGCCTGATCCGATACGTAACCGCGTTCATTCAGCATCTGTTGGCGTTTTAGCTCAGCAGTGGCATTAATGTTTGTTGCTCGCGCCTGATCATATGCTGCTTGAGAAGAAATGACCGCGTTCGGGTTTGTGGTAGTTACCAAAAGTTTTAATGCGTCTTGCTGGGCCTTCAGGCTAGCTTCGGCGGACGCGAGGTTGGCTTGCGCGATCTTCACAGATTGAGCAGTCAATTGTGGCTGCACATTAGACTGTGTAAGCGCTTGCCGTAACCTTGCTCGTGCGGAGTCTACATTCTGTTCATCCTGGGCGATCAGCGTGGAAGTTTGAAGCCGCTGAAATGAAACGTTCTTCTGGGCGGATGCCAGCTGCGCTCGTGCCTGGTTTAGCTGTGCTCGAAGCGCTGCTACCTGGCTATTAATCTGTTGCGGATCGATTGTTGCCAATATCTGCCCGGCCCGAACCGTGTCTCCCTCGTGCACATACAGTCGCTGAATGCGACCTGCTACCTTGGACTTGACATCAACCTTCGATAGTGGTTCGATAGTGCCAAGCGCTATAACCGAAACAGTTACATCGCCCTTTGAAACCTGAAATGTAGGATCGTTGCTGGCAGGTTTTGCAAGCATGTGGCAGCCACCAAGCATCACAAGGGCTGCGACTGTGGCTGTACAACAAATCAATTTTCTTGCTGCTGTCAATTCATACTCCACAGAACTGGGTTAATCACGAAGCTAATCTTGTCGCAATAATCAATTGCGTTACTACAAATCTCGGAGGCGACCCTACTCCACATGAGCGACATTCGCTTGCAGATCATAGGCAGTACGAAGAACCTTGCGGGCAGGTTTCAAATGCGTATTTGTGTCTGTTTAAGTATGGCATAAGCCGGCTGATGGCACATATCCTCCCAAGGCTCGGTTAAGATTGTCACGGGTCCACTTGGAACGATTCGCCGTGGACATGTTCCGCGTTCAGGCATATCCGGTGTCGCCATTCCCGCAAATACTCGCCTCTCACATGACTAACGTCTGGAAATTCGATATCACAAAACTACTAAAACGGGGAAAAAACAGAAGAGGCACGGACATGTCATGCCACATACCAGTTTTCGTTGAGATTTAACATATATTTAACGCTCGCCTGGTATTTAGTGTGAAGTATTTAACATTCATTTTGTGTAATAGTGCACACACTGTTCAACTGCCCGCGCTTTCAACCCGTGTAAGGGGTGAGGATAGGACATGAACCGAGCGAAACATGCATACGCAGTAAGTGTTGGAATGGCTTCCATACTGTTGCTTATGGGGATTGGCCGGTCTGCAGCTCAGTGCCAAATTCATGTGGTGTCTACCAGCTTTTGTAATAGCGATGGTGCGACCGTCAATCCTGATGCTACTGATCCCCACGTGACTCTGCGCGTGCTGTGGCAGGTGAGCGGCACACCTCACCGGGCCTACAGAGTGGTATTGCACATTGCGAACCAGCAAATGGTTGAACGTGTTGCTGCTGTTTCCGGGTTCTGCAGTGCAAGCATGTCGGCAGATGTTCCCATACCGGGCGCGATACCCTACAGCGTTACGATTGACCCGGACCGAGCAAGCGGCGCAGTAAGCGGCCCGGTTATCCGGCATGGCACATTCACTTTGAAGTGTCCGGGCAGTGGTCTAACGTACTATGCACCGCGCCACTATACCGGATTTGAGAACCTTAAAGGCAGTTGTCTTTCTACCCACGGCATCAATGGCATTATGGTGCTTGGAGTTCCGACGACAGGTTCGTTCCAAACAGTCCTCAACGAGCTTGGCCCCAGTAATGCTGAGCGTGTTAGTTCTGGCCAGGCGAACCAGCAGGTGTGGGTTGTAAACTGCAGCACACACCGACCAACGGATGCCATTGTGTCGTGGAATGCGCGGCAGCGGTTCGACATTGAAGTACGAAATGCGGCGATTAATCCTGCAGTACTCTCTGAAATACCGTGGACGTCGCTTCAGGCTCTCTCCCCACGCATGGAGTTTTGGACACAGAGCGACACCCTAATTCAGAGTGATTCCCCAACCATTGCTGCATTTGTAGCACGGCACCTTCCGGCAAATTACCGTTCCACGATGTCACCCTACGCGGCGGCGCTAACGCTATTCAAAGCGATTGTCCGGCGCACGGTTTATGACCAGACTGTACCGGACGAGAGTGCGATTGCTACGCTTGTCACTCGGCGTTCGGACTGTACGGGCTTCAGCACACTCTTCTCAGCGTGTATGCGTCATTTGGGCGTGCCGGCAAGAGCCCTGTGTGGAATTCTCGCCGGCCACAATGAGAGGCACTGTCTAGCAGAGTTTTACCTGCCGGGAGCAGGGTGGATTCCTGCCGATGGAGCGTTTAGCAAGGGGGCAGATCCTACCGGCGCGTACGCGTACTTCTTTGGCAACGATCCTCTGCTCAACACCTTCTGCGAGTTAAGCAGGGCTACTAAGTTTAACGTTCAGTTTCATGGCGATGTATCGCTGCCAGCTAGCTCGTTCTATTGCACCCGCGCAATAGCCACCGCCTGTACAGAGGAAGCTTCTCTCACGCGGCAGCAGGGGCAGTAAGCTCTCAGAGACTACCGCAGTCATTGGTCGTCGACTCGACTGCGGTAGTAGATGCGCAAACCAGCCAGGCTATTTTGCAATCTCACCAAATGGGATGCCGCGGCCGTTGGTTCCCAGGTAAACGCGCCCGTATACGCGGGGATCAGCGGCAAGAGCCTCACCGCAATTGCCGTATCTGTGGGCTTTATCAGAAACGCGTACCCAGGTTTTGCCCTCGTTATCCGATCGAAATACCCCATCCACGCCATCAACGGTACCTACAATGAATATTGCAGGGTTCACCAGGCCTGGTGCATGATGTCCACAGGCAACCGAAATAGCGCTGTTAACTGCGCGAATGCGTACAAACGTCCGACCGTAGTCGGTGGAATGAAAGAGACCGCCAGAGCGGGATGCAGCCCATAAGTGGCCCGCCGAGGCAAATGAGGCAACCAGTTTGTCGTTCTGCGCACTCACACTTCCAACAGGGGTAAATGACCTCCCGCTATTGCGGCTAATATACACGTCGCCGGTGCGGCGGTCGAGTGCGTAAAGTACAGAAGCATCCAGCCGGTCGGCTACAGGTTCGGCACCCGCAGGAAGCCCCGAGCAAGCTGTCCAGGATGCACCGCGGTTAAAGCTTAACCAGGGCGGGCTACCGTAGGAACTCCAAAGAATGGCACTGCCGTTAGCGGTGATCGCAACTGAACCTCCGCCGCGCGTATTTGGCGGCTGCGTTGCAAACGGTTTCCATTTTGTACCACCATCTACCGAAATCGCGCCGTTTTGCCCCTGTTTACCGGTTCCAACTCGCACGAGGATGGATGGCTTCTTCCATGCAACATCAATGCCCGTTGTGTTATTGAAGATGGGGTTACTGCACATGCCGTGTTGTGGTGACCGATTAAAATTGTTGTGCTTAAACCCTCCTATGTCACCCAAACCGCTAAATAGATGCGCGCCTTGCGGTGGGCTGAGCAGGCAGATTACCGCGGTCTCCTCTATACCAGCGGCCCATACCGTAAACTTGATAGGTTTTTGGGTGCCAGCACGTTGTGCCTCCGTAGTGCCCCAAATTGTTGCACCAGTGCCGTATAGCACCTCATTAGGATTGAATGGGTTCATCGCCACACAGCCGGTCCACCAACCAAAGGAAGGTTCGGGGTTTCCCCACTTAAGGTAAGGAGTGATTGCTGCGTCCATAGTGGCATGCTGTCGCATGGAACTCCAGGTTTTTCCACCATTAGTAGATCTAAAAATGTCGTCACCCGGGTTCCAGCGGTCCAGCGTGCTTACCACCAAAAGGTTGGGGTTACGGGGATCTACTGAAAGGCCCGCATACCCAAATTGCGAATTACCGCCTACGCCTGGCTTAACAGGTGTGATGTCTGTCCACGTACCGTTTACGGTGTCATATTTCCAAACAGCGCCGCCGGTGACTCCGTTGGGGCCAATGCCGTTGGCGAACGTTACATAGAGCTCGCCGTTAGAGGCTAGGGAGGCGTGTTGAGGCAGGAGGTCTTCGGGCTGACCTGCAATCCTTTGCCACGTTTTACCGCCATTAGCACTGTGGTAGAGCCCACGCCCCACCTGAGAGACGCCCACATAGATGGAATTACTGGGATGGTTTAGTTCCGGTACGCCGCCGCCACCGAACACGACGAAGCCGATACCGGCGCCTCCTGGCTGAGCGCCATTAACTGGAAACGAACGGACCTGCGACCAATGCGCACCGTAATCGTGACTGCGCCACAGGCCATTCAATCGCGACCCAAAGTAGAGAACAGAGGGGTCGTAAGGGTCAATGTCAAGTCGTTCACCAATCGATCGGCCGTCGTTGTTTCCCCCCATCCTAAACGGCATAGGCGTAATTTTCCAGGTTCTCCCCTCATTGTTTGAACGAAGAATGGCGCCATCTGGCATGTTGGGTCCGGTATACATGCCAACTGCCGCGTAAACTCTGTGGGGATCCACGGGATCAGGAGCGATCGATTCACCGCCAAGATACGTCCAGTCCTTCTGACCAACCCAGTCGGTAAGCGGTATCCACCGGCTCTTCGTAGCGCTCCAGCGGTATAGGCCGCCCATGTCGGTACGGCAATACATGAGCCCAGGTTTGCAGGGGCTGAATTCAATTCCTGGAATAAAGCCACCCGCCGTGATGGTAACGTGCCGCCAATTGTACTTCTGGTGAATGGGCCCGGGCATCGGGGCTGCCCACGCAGCGGATGCCATAAGGGAGGCAGCAGCCGCAAGGCCAGTAAGTCGGTGAAGGTTCATCTCAGTTTAGCTCCTCTACTGTTCTCGCTTAAAGCGGGCAGTCACGTCCTGTGGCGTATCTGCCGGTAATGCAGCGTCGCCACTGTTGAGCTGAACTATGACAAGACGAAATTAGCGCCCACCGGTCTGTAGGGTGCTGGTTCGCGGATCGAGTGCATCTCGCAGAGCGTCGCCCAAAAAATTGAACGCAAGTACCGCCGCGGCCAATAAGAGACCCGGCGCTATCATAAGCAACGGAAACACCTGCATCTGAGGCAGAGCTTCATAAATCATATGCCCCCAACTGGGGAATGGAGGCTGTACTCCAAGGCCAAGAAACGAAAGCGTGGCCTCCGCCAGAATGACACCGGCCACATCTTGGGTAATCTGAACCACGACCGGGCCAATAAGATTCGGCACTATGTGCCGCACTATGATCGTTCCATCTCTTACGCCTGCAAGTCGGGCCGCGTCTACATACTCCCTCCCTCGTAACGAGAGCGCCTGGCCGCGAACTAACCTTGCCAGCGGCGGCCAACCAACCATGCCCAGCGCTATGAACAGGGTGCCCAGGTTTATGTAGGCGGGCAACGGCTGACCGGAAGGCGGCGAGATGACCGCTCGCAATAGAATTGCGAGAAGAATATCGGGAAAGGCAAACATGGCGTCGGTAACTCGCATCAAAGCAGTATCGATAAAGCCGCCATAGTAGCCTGCCGCCAAACCGAGTGGCAACCCTATGATACATTCGATGAAGATGGTAACCACTGCCACGCTCAACGATATTCGCGAGCCATAGATAAGCCTGCTCAACACGTCCTCGCCCAATGTATCGGTACCCAGCAAATGGCGTGAGTCCGGTCGCGATGGCGTCGATACATAATGCGACGTGTCTTCATAATCATACCGGAAAGGGGCGATGATTGGCGCGAATATCGCGCAAAAAATCATGACGGCTATAAATGTACAGCTTAAAACGGCAATCGGGTTACGCACCAGCCGCCGCATGGCCATACGTCCAGGGCTACTGGAAATAAAAGTGAGGCTCTCTTGCGTCAACTTTGCATGCTTTCAATATCCCTTACTCTGGGATCGACTGCACGGTAAAGTAGGTCCGTCACAAGGTTAACTACAACGTAGATGGCAGCTACCAGCAGCGCAACTCCCTGAATAACCGGGTAATCGCGATTATTGATGGACTGAATAGACTGGTACCCGATACCTGGCACGTGAAAGAGGGTTTCTACCACGAACGAGCCAGTGAGCAGATTACCGAAGTTAACCCCTAATACCGTTAACACCGGCAGCGAAGCATTGCGAATGGCATGTTTCCAAAGTGCGCGCGATCGTGAAAGCCCTTTTGCAAGCGCGGTTCGCAGGTAATCTTGACCAAGTACGTCTAGTAAAGCGGCTCGCTGAAACCGTGCCAGTTGTGCCGCAGTGCGCGCGCCCAATGTGACCGTTGGCAAAATGGTGTAAACAGGCGAGTCCCAACCTGCAACCGGCAAAAGGTGAAACTGTATCGCCAGAACCAATACCAGGATGGGACCAAGTACAAACGATGGAATGGATGTGAGCGCAACGACGAACGCCATTGCCACCCTATCGATCCATGTGTTCTGATAATAGGCTGCAGCTATTCCTAGAGGCAGGCCAAGTGCAATTGCAAACAGCATCGCCTGCACGGCCAGCTGCACCGTTACCGGGAATTGGCCGGCAATGAGGGATGTTACCGATTGGCCACGTTGTATGTAAGACTCACCCAGGTTGCCGTGGAGAAAAATACCCTTAAGATAGAGCCAAAATTGTATTGGCAGCGGTTCATCCAGATGAAACTGGTGGTTGATTGCCGCGCGAGCCGCTGCGTTGGCATGTTGACCTAGCAGGATATCCGCCGGGCTGGACGGAGCCAGTCGTACCGCAGCAAATACCACCAGCAGAATGAAGAACATGGTGGGTATTGCCTGACCGCAGCGCCGGAGGATTGTATTCAGCATGGTTACGCCGTAACATAGGTGGTAGTGTACGGCAGGTGTCCCAATGCACAGTCACGAATGTCGTGTACGCGCGGCTTGTCGAGTTCCACATCCTTTTGGAAGAATAGAGGCTTCCACGGCGCGTCATTAATTGCAATTTGTTCCGCCTGCTGGTAGAGCGCCATTCGCTTCAGCGGGTTCAACTCACTATCGGCTTCGTCACACAATTTGTCGAATATCGGATTGCTGTAACCGGTATTATTTTCTGGATGGTCTTCCTGGCCGTTAACCTTTTTGCTGGTGTGCAGCAGAGTGGAGAGGAAGTCTTGAGGGTCAAGATAATCAGCCTCCCACCGCTCAAGTGCCAGAGGCATTGTCAGTCGGTCGAGGTTATCGAGAAATTGACTCCATTCCATCGGCTGAAGCTGTACAGTAACTCCCAGATTCTGCTGCAACTGGTGGGCTAGCACCTGCGCACTGTCGGCGACCCACTGGTAGTCATTGCGAAATGTAAGAGCCAACACCGGAAATGGCTTGGCGGCGCCATATCCCGCGGACGCAAGCATTGTTTTGGCCATGGAAGGGCTGAAAGGCAGTGGCACGCAGGTGGAATGATAGTCACCCATGCCAGGCGGTACCACGCTGTTGGCGGGATCCATCAGGTTCTTAAGTGCAATACGGGTAATCGCGGTGTTATCAATAGCCATCGCGAAAGCCTTGCGAACACGAATATCGCCAAAGGGCGAGTTTGGCGCCGCACTGTTCATAGCGAGATACCAGGTGGCTGCACGGGGATAGAGGTGCAGATCTGGTTTAAGGGTTGGATCGGCATCAACGTGGTCAACATCGGTAGGGGAGATTTTTACGATATCGAGGGTGTTCGCCTGGTACTTTGCAAGGCGCGTTGACGGATCTGGCAGTACTGGCCGAACGATATGATCGAGCTTGGGGCTTCCCCCATGGTAGTCCTTAAAGGCGGTGAGTGTAACTTCGTAGTTTGCCTGATAGTCACCAGGGGCAGCTATCTTAAAGGGGCCGGCCCCTATTGCGGAGCCCGCCTCCACTTTTCCACCATTCTCCTGAATGGCCTCCTGGCAGACGACATACCCAGTGGGGTAGGTCATTTTATCCAGCCAATAAGACTTTGGCTGGTCTATTTCAATCACCAACGTTGAGGGATCCTGCACGCGCACACCGGTTATGTTAGAGGCTTTACCGTTGCGGCAATCCATCGCGCCAACGATATCGTTAAGGTACGAAAAAACTGTTTGCGAGTTCAAAGTGGCGCTGCATGCTCGTTCCAAACTGTACTTGAAGTCACTGGCCGTCACCGTTCTGCCGTTGTGGAACTTCACGTTTTGCCTTAGGTGGAAGGTATACGTTTTGCCGTCGCTGCTAACATCCCATTTCTCCGCTATGCCTGGCACGACTTTGCTGGAGGTATCCAGCACGACGAGGCCCTCGAATATATTTTGAAGAAGATCAATCGTGGTTCCGTCTTGAACCAGAGCAGGGTCAAGCGTGGTTGGCGGGGATGACAAAGGGTAACGCAGGGTATTGGCTGCCGAAGCGTGCTGTTCACCTTGGTGCCCGGTAGTACAGCCCGGCAACAACGGAGCCAGCGCCGCAGCCCCTAAAACGACTAGATGCCGCCTGGTTATCCGATGACCGGGGAACGGAGAGTTTTCTAACCGCGTTTGCATAGAATCTCCTGAACGTGTAGGCATTGGAAAGAAAAACTTTGTAAATGCGGAACCTTCGATGTATGATGTTCGCTACAATGTATGAAATTTCACACATGGTTGACGGTTACATTACCAATTTGCCGCTAAATCGCATAGGTTGGTAAAGTTTACCCCAATGGACAAGACTCATGAACAACTCTGCATCGCAAGACCCGGCCGATCATACCTGCGGCACGGCAGTTGTGGGCGAGCGCGGGCAGATAGTGATACCAGCGGATCTTCGCAAGGCTCTTAACATACATCCGGGCAGCCGTCTGCTCATTTGGAGCCATCCATCTAATCGGGGTCTCATGATGTTTCCTGTGGAGTCGGTTCGGGAATTTATGGATGTAATGCTCGCCACATTAGAACGTGCCGAGTTGCAAAGGAGTGAGGAACATGACGAGGAGTAGGGCGTGCAGTCGTGCGCTCACTGTTGCCCTGACTGCAGCAGGAGTGTGTGCAGCCGCGTCGGCATTTGCGCAATCCGATACTGCTGGACCCACGGGCGTAGTGCCACTCATGACGGCAGCTCCGCCTACAGGATTACAGGCGCCGCTGCCCAAACCGTCGAACGGCCTGCAGGTTCCAGATAAGCCGATTCACCTTTCGCCTACGCTTGCTCAAGTGCTTGGACGCTCTGTTAGTGGTCCAATCGACCTTGAGAGGGCTGTTGCTATCGCGATTTCGCACAGTAGAGTCCTTGCTCTCGCGGTGGAAAACCTGCAGCGACTTCGCGGGGTGCGTGTGCAGGCGGACACCGCATTTAGCCCAACCTTGACTGCAAATTTTGTGTACACGCGGCTTAATCGGGGCCAGTCGGCCACTTTTGGCAACACCAGCATCACCCTGGTGAATGTAGACCAGCCGGTACTAACTGCGCAGGCATCGCTTCCTGTCGACATCTCGGGTGTGCTTCATGCAGCCAGGGATGAAGCTTCCTTCCAGGAAGTAGCAGCCCGCATCGGCGTCAATACCGCTCTCAATCAAACGGTTCTATCCGTCAAACAGGCGTTCTATGCAATGTTGCGCGCTCGTGCGCTTGTGGTGGTGGCCAACGAAACGCTTAATGATGATCTAACTCGACTTAGCGATGCTCAGAAGAAGTTGAAAGCAGGCACGGTGGCCCCGTTCGATGTACTGAGCGCGCAGACTGATGTGGCAAATGCGCAACAGCAATTAATAACGGCGCGCAGCAATGTTAGCCTTGCAGCTGCAAATCTTAACAGCGTTCTAGGCATCGCAATCGACTCACCAATTCAGGTGACGAGCCGGGGTGCAGTGGAAGTGCCGCCAGGTGCTGCCGCAGCTCTGTCGGGGCCATCTGCGAACGGTGGCCCACAGCCGCTTGGTGGGGCGGGAGTCTACGACCTGCTCGTGAAAGACGCACGCCTTATGAGACCCGAAGTTCTAGGCGCAGAGGCAGCGCTTGCCGCTGCGCATCGTGGTGTGTACGTGGCTAGGCGTAGTTACATGCCGTCTATGGCACTCAATGCGCAATTCACCTATGAACCAAATGCAGCTGGCTTTTCACCTCAAACCACTGCGAATCAGGTTTCACTTAGCCTATCGATACCGCTTTGGGATGGTGGTGTTGCTCAGGCGGAAGTGGAGCAGGCGAAAGCGAATGTGGATACGGCACAGACCACGCTCCGCCAGACTATCGATCAAGTAGACCTGGATGTTCGCAACGCGTACCTTACGCTGGTGCAGGCTCGCGACAGGGTAACTGTGGCAAATCAGGCACTTAGCCAGGCCAAGGAGAGTTATCGGCTTGCTATGGTTCGGTATACCAGCGGCGTCTCGACGCAGGTGGAAGTTAGCAATGCTCAGGCTGCGCTTACACAGGCAGAACAAAACCAGGTGAATGCACTGTACGATTACAATTCGGCTCGCTCTCAACTAGACGGGGCAGTGGGCCGCTACGCTTACAATATTCAGGGCGTGGGATATACTCACCCGCCAACACCATCTGTAGTTGGTGCAGAGAGAGGCATGCGCAATGTTAAAAAATAGGGAACTGTATGGGTTGCTGGCTGTTCTTACGTTGGGGGTTGTACCAGGATGCGGTGGAAAGGCACCTTCTGCAGCGAAATCTGCCGCGCCAGTAACTGTTGCAGTGCAGGTAAGTACTACACCAGCGCTCTCTGGGTCAATTCAACAGACCGCATTCGTTACGGGAGATCTTACCGCGCTGAACGACGTAACAGTCGGAGCGAAAAGTGCAGGACGACTTGCAGGACTGTACAAGCGAGAAGGGGACAATGTTACGGCAGGCGAGATAGTAGCACAGATTGATCCTATAGATGCGCAGGCGCAATTGCGACAGGCTACCGCTGCCTTAGCGCAGTCACAGGCGAATGTCGCTGCCGCACAGGCGAAGTTACAGCAAGCACAAGTTGCCTACCAAAATTCGCTCACTACCCTGTCTATAACACGCACTCAAACGGCTAGCGCGGTTCAGCAGGCCCAGGCTGCGGTGAACTCTGCTCAGCAGCAGTATGCCATTGTAGTTAAGGGGGCACGCATACAGCAACGCAAGGAAGCGGCGGCACAGGTGGCCAGCGCGCGTGCAAACCTTAAGAACGCCCAGGATAACCTGCATCGCTACGAGCAGCTGTACAGAGAAAATGCCGTTTCAGCTCAAGACCTGGATACCAGCCAAACCGCATATGATACTGCAAATGCTAACTATAACAGTGCCGTGCAGGCATATGACCTCTTGCAGGTGGGTGCTCGTCCAGAGGAAATTCAGCAGGCAAAAGACGCACTTACTCAAGCGAAAGAGCAACTGCTTCAACAGCGTGCCAACGCCTCTCAGGTGCAGATGCGCCAGGAGGACGTGCGTAACGCTCAACAGGCAATAACTGCGGCGCGCGCAGCGGTGATTCAGGCGCAGGCAGCGGTTATGCAGTCACAAGCGGCACGAGACTTTGCCGCTACACAACTTAAGGATACGTCCATTGTGAGTCCAATCACAGGCGTAGTCGCGAAACGCGATGCGCAGGTAGGTCAACAGCTTGGGGCGGGTGGCGCAGTACTCGAGATCGTATCGCTTAACAATATTTACTTTGATGCCCAGCTCCCAGAATCGCAGTTTGCCAAGGTAAAGGTTGGTATGCCGGTGGCCGTTACAATCGACGCCTTGCCAGGCAAGCAGTTTACAGGGACGGTTCACAAGATGTTTCCTGTCGCCTCGGCCGGGGCGCGTGCGTTCACCATTCGCATTGCCCTGCCAGATGGCACTCCGGGGCTTAGACCGCAGATGTTTGCGCGAGGCAATATTGTACTTGCTGAGCATCGTAACACAGTTTTAGTACCAAGAGAGGCGGTCATGAATATTCAGGGAAACAAGGGGAGCCTTTTCGTGGTTGAGGGCAAGAATGCGGTGAAAAAGGATGTCACCTTAGGCTTCTTCAACCCGGAGTACTACGAGATCCTTAAAGGCGTTGCGAGCGGTGACCAGGTCGTAACAGTCGGCCAGGGTGAGATACAGGACGGCACGCTGGTGACAGTCGAACCTCGCTAGTGAAAGCGTTTCTGATTTCCCAAGAACCCAGGATAACGGACGGGATATGGAAAAGACCCGTCCGTTACTTGGAAAGTGACAGTTGCAGGCACGAGCTAGAGGTTGATTGCCGCGGCGAGGTTTGATAACACAAGCAGCCATCGTTCAGCATCGGAGGGTTCCCGATACACGGGCTCGAACCCCAACTTCTTGTAAAGTCCTATCGCAGGGATGCGCATCTCCTGGGTTTCGAGAACCGCACTCGTGCAACTTATTTCGCGTGCAGCATAGAGACATGCAAGGCAGACCACCAATCCCAAATTCTTTCGTCTATGCGCGGGGTGACTTGCAACCCAGTGAAGATAGCCGCTTCCCGGAAATTCATCCGTTATACGAAGCGAAGAGGTAGCCACGGGAACACCGCGGTAGTCGACTATGAACGTTTTTATTACATCCCGCGACTCGAGGAGTTCCTTCTTAACCTTGTCCACTGTCCACTCAGTGTCGTCAAAAGCCCCTTGCAGCAGAACGGCTATCGCGTCTGCCTCGTTCGACTGAGCTAATCGAAGTTGATATCCTTCCTCAAGAGTCGGCATGGCAGGAAGGTCGTTTAGATCTGGCCGGCGCATTAATAAGCAGGACATGGTTTGGTAGGCTCCTCTAGAGCACTTTGGATGTGCTCGGTGTGTACTATTATTGCTTACTTATACGATGTCCTGCAGTAGCGTGGTACCGCTTAAGCCCTACGCCTGGATGTTCAGACGGCTGCTGGTTGGCGGTGGCGGTGCGGGAAGAAGCTTGTCAACCATGTATTGTGCTTCCTTGTTCATGCCCTTAAGCAGGCTCGCTGCTATTTGCATGCTTGCACTGCTTTGATTCGCCGCCTGGGCGAATGCCGTAGCAGATGCGGCCGATATTCCGTTCATATGTCTCCTCCTGCAAACCTCTCCGGGTTCGTCCCGCACATTATCGGCTTGAATTACTCGCACCTTTACCGGTGTATCTATCGCAATAATGTGAATACTGGGTATGCCACGACTTATCGAGAATCTGAGTTTTTTCGTACGATTATTGGAAGGAACCTGAGGCCGATTGGTGTAACTGTGCAATAGATGCAACCTTTTGGGCTGGGGGCGATCATGTTCTATCAGGATGAATGTTTAGGGTATCGAACAGAGTGGATCTTGAATACTAAAACCTTTAAAATTTTTGCGTCCGGGTTACGCAGCATCGGTTTCGTCGTATTCCTTGGTCTGTTGTGGCTTACTTGCGTCGGAGCATCGGCGCAAACCATATCGTTGAATCTTGCCAGAGACAGCGCTCAGTGGAAGCTAACAGGTTGTGCCGGACAAGCTACCAATGCCGGACTCGTACTGCAGGGTACTGGCAGCAACAACGGACAATGGCAACTGCCGTTTACGCAGTTGGCGCCGTTTACGGTTTATCGATTTGAGTTCACTGCACGCACTTTGCAGCCTTTTACTGGTGGTGTCGTCACTGCCGGTCCCGATTTCTGCACTCGTGATTATGTCCCGTCCGACCAGTGGCAGACGTTCAACTACATTTTTCAAACGCCAGCCGCTGGCTGTTCATCTCTGCACCTTGGCCAGTGGATGCTGAGGGGTTCTGTCGAGTTTCGGTCGGTCAAATTGGTTCGATTACTGCCCGTCATCACTCGCAACGAGTCCGGTTGCCTGCTAGGCTCGGGCGAGAGTACGAGCG
>DAIDKH010000069.1 GCA_027450145.1 Chthonomonadaceae bacterium
CGCTCGGAGACGGGTTGACCACCGCTAGCAGGCCGCTGTTTAGGTTTACTGCGAGCTTCAATTCCGATCGATGGATGATTGGTCCAGGTAACGAGGTGGTATATCGACAGCAAGTGGGTGACCATCTGCAACAGTCAGCAGATCTGCACATAAATTGTGTTTACGACAGTGGCTGCAACTGTATCGTGAGTGTATCTCGCGACGGTAGTCAGTGGCATCAGCTTGGGAATATTAGCGGTGTGGGATCCACCGAATATATTATGCCGCCGTCTCTGCTCCCGGCTAAGGTTCTATTTGTTCGTTTAACCGGTACGAGCGCTCCGCGCAGTTCGGGCGGGATTATTGAGATAGGCGGTTACAAATACCACGCCTTGCTCCGCTCCGCTGTTGGCGACGCAGCAGGCACTACACAGTTCATGACTGTGCATAATATCGCACGTGGCGTAACGGCGAGTGTGTACGCACAAGCCGAACTCCCGGGCAGCGGATTTGCACACCTGCAATTAGAATTGCGTGACACGAGCGCAATAGGTCTTCACGCTAAACCCACAGTGAGTGTGAACCAGAAGGGCAAGGCCGTCCTAGAATCTACCCTTCGAACAACCCGATCGGCATTAGGTACCGAAATGCACGCGTCGTTCGCTGTTGAACGCTGGGGTAGTCCGGGAGTTCAGACAGTCTCCGTCGTAGCCCGGCATAGTGGGCAGAACCTTGTTTCAGGCGACCTCGAGTTACGCAACTCAGTGTACTATGCAACTAACTACGGTGCCACAGTGGTCAATACAGGTGATGCGGGCGTTTGGTGGTCTCCCTCACCATACAAAATCCCTCCATTTCGTCCGCAGCCGGTAGCACGTGGTTCCGTGCATCTTTCGGCTGCTCGGCAGGAGCATACTGCTATACAGCTGGTGATTAAGCCAAATCACAACCTCGGCATAGTTACCGTAACGGTTTCGCCTTTCCGCGGAAAGGCTGGCCAGTCGCTTCCGTCAAGTGCTGTAACACTGCGCGAGGAAGACTACGTGTTAGTCACTCAGCCGACGGACGCGGAAGGTGGCACGGGGCTATGGCCGGATCCTTTGCCGCTGCTTCCCAAAAACTGGCAGCCAGTAACAGGGCGCAACAATCCCATTTGGCTACAGGTTAGTGTTCCTGCGTCCGCACGCGCGGGTGACTACACCGCTACCATGCGCATTTCGAGCGGTGGTTGGCACGTCCTTGTACCCATTACCCTGCACGTTTGGAATTTCACATTGCCTCTTAAGAGCGCGCTGAGAGGCGGGTTTGGTATCTCTCAAGACACCATTTTTCGGTATCAAAACATTACCACGCCTCAGGATAAAGCGAAGGTGTGGCAGCTATATATGGAGGCGTTTCAACGAAATAGGCTCAATCCTTATGATCCGATGGCTTTGAGCCCTTATCTGGTCACTCTCGTTCACGGGTCTAACGGCAGCCCTCACGTAAAGCTTGACTTCACTCGTTTTGATGAAGCTGCTCACAAGGCGCTCGATGAAATGGGTTTCAATGCATTTGTCATTCAGTTCTACGGCCTGGGGGGCGGACGCTATCCTAATTACCAAAAAGGCTCATTTCTAGGGTATCAACAGGGCACCACGGAGTACAATCGGCTAATGAAGGAGTATGGTGCTGAACTGCAGGAGCATCTACAGAAGCACGGCTGGCTTGATAAAGCTTACGTCTACTGGACCGACGAGCCGCAGGAGGACGATTTTCCATTTGTGAAACAAGGTATGGAAGAGATAAGACGGGTTGCTCCGCGTCTACACACCATACTTACAGTGCACATAACTCCAAAGCTCTTTGGTGATGTCAATATATGGTGTTCATTGACCAACCAGTATGATCATGCTGCCGCGCTTGAGCAACAGAGGGCGGGTAACGAAGTCTGGTGGTATATCTGCACAGGACCCAAAGAGCCGTACGTTGGTGAGTTTATCGATCGCCCGGGAATCGACATGCTGATGTGGATGTGGCAGACCTGGAAATACCACGTGCAGGGCAATTTAATCTGGTCCGTTAATTACTGGACAAGCACGCCGCAGTTTCCACACGCCGTGCAAAACCCCTGGAAGGATCCCATGAGTTACGTGGATGGACCAGGTGGAGTATGGGGCAACGGCGATGGCCGCTACCTGTATCCAGCCAATCGCCACCCCAACACGGACAAAACGACTCCGTACGTCGAAGGACCAGTACCATCAATTCGGTGGGAATTGTTGGGGGAAGGGGTGGAACAGTGGCAGTACTTCCACCTGCTCAAGCAGCTGGTGGATGAGAAGCTTACTGCACACGACGAGTCTAGCGTAGTGAAGCAGGCGGAATCGCTCCTCCATATTCCGCCGCAGATATGCTCATCGATGACTGTTTACACACATAATCCTGCGCTGTTGCTAGCCTACCGCAGACGAGTTGCACAGGCGATAGAAGCCCTCTCGACTAACAACAGATGACGAGCCGGCAGTTTAACTCTGCAGTCGGTTAAGGAATCCACGGGTACGTAACCAGTGTGCGCATTGGGCAGTCCATGGAGATGCAAATGGTGAATCCTTGCCCAAGCCGTACCCGTGACCGCCGGCCTCGTAAATGTGCAGTTCAAATGGCACCTTGCTTGCACTCAACGCGGTCGCCATAAGTAGACTGTTCTCCACACACACCGGATCATCGGCAGTGTGCACCAGGAACATCGGGGGAGTGGAGGCGGTAACCTGTTCATTGTTAGAGAGAAGTTGAACCTGTTGTTCCGTAGCGCTCTCCCCCAGCAGGTTGTTTCCACTACCCGTGTGGCCGAACGGCGGCTTAAAAGTAATTACTGGGTAAATAAGAATAGCGAGCGACGGGCGTGTACTGTGATGTCGCAGCGAATCCTCGCTCGTTGGATCCCCAGGCATAAAATGCGTCGCAGCGGTAGATGCGAGATGGCCGCCGGCTGAAAATCCCAGAATTCCTACTCGCTCAGGGTCGAGGTTCAATGTGCTACTCGCGTTTCGTACCATGCGAATGGCCTGCTGTGCGTCGTGGAGCATTGCGGGATGACGGTAGGGGGGATGAACCCTGTAGCGCAGTATCCACGCGGTGATGCCCAGAGAGTTTAGCCATCGGCCAATGGGCTCTGCCTCATGTGGAGCCAACACACTGTATCCACCTCCGGGGCAGACAATTACAGATGCACCGCAGGGCGTACACTCTGGTAAGAGCAGTGTAAGCGACGGAGCGGGCTGCGTGTCAACCAACTGCTCGGTTGCCCCGTTGGGCCATAGTGGCTGAACATCACCATCGTTTATGAAATGCATGGGGTACCTCTAACTGAAAATGCTTGGTGCAATTTAGTTCTCCCTCGCATGTCTGATTACCTGCATCCGCATGCAAACTCAGCGTTTAGCGGATCTAATGGCTAGGTTTTAACTACTGTCAAATAGAGCCTCGCTAACGACATGCGCTGCACCAGGCGCTGTATATAGTTGCGCTTTTATATTTGATGACTAGTTCACGGCGTGTGCACCTGCAACGGGGCGGGCTTTAAGATTGGAATCTAGGCGCTAAGGTGGTACCCAATCTGTTGCAATATTGGTAGTACTGCTGCTACACCCGGCGTTACGATTACCCAGGGAGGAAGATGGTTGGTGAGATCAGCTGTGGTCTCTTCTACCGATTGACCAGCAGGAACATGACCTGCCATGTGCAGATGTCTTGCGAGTTCGTAGGTTGCATTGTGACAGGCGAGGAACAATGTACCACGCTCTCTAAGGGCGGTAACCGTGGCGCCTTCGTCACCAAAAATGCTTGCAGAAAAATCTGAATTAGGGTCGTGCGGTAATGAAAGCCCCTTAACATCTGGCTGAAATGTGTTATGTGATGGCTGGTCGTGAATCAGGTGTCCGAGCTCATACTTATCCCATGCTTCATTATCATATAACGCCAATTGTGCGCTTCCTCGAGTGCCGCACACTGGAAGGTATCCTCGGGTTTTTAACGCAAACTGGTGCGTATTTAAGCAGTTTCTTATTACGGCAAGCCATCCGCTTGCAATATCTGTATTATCCCACAGCTGTTTTACTCCACCACGATAGTGAAAGAGAAGTTCTAGTGACTCGCTATCCCACTGGCTCTTCGATGTGAGAATAGCGGGCAGCGACGAGTAGTTCCTTCGAGCTGGAACCTGCTGCAGGCGCAGATGAAGCTCAGTAAGCGCGCGGTCAATCGCAGTACTATCCTGTGCATCTGCAGCCAAGCCTGCAACTGCAAGGCCAGCACCGGCTACCACCTTAAACGCTCGTCGTCGCTCTAACACTTCCATGGCAAATACTCCTCGTTTGTCAAGCAGGATGGTTCCAAATACGTATTCGCAATTAGGTATAATCACCGCCTCAGGTGTAAACATCCCAAAGTAAGTGGCGTAACTGTCGACGTCTGGTTCGTTTGTAAGAGTGGCAGCGATTCGGTAATGTGATATAATCTATCGGAATAATAAACTACTCTTCCAGGCGATGCAACGCTAAATTCGGTGAAAGTGATTCAACTGGCTAGCGCGGCGCATCTCATTTAGAATGATGTGGTATGTGGGAGGCACTTTTTAATGACGGCAAATTCGTCGCTTCAGGCAGATCTAGGTCTGCAACCCTGTCTTTTCGTACTCTTCGGTGCGACTGGTGATCTAACTCGCCGCAAAATTGTACCCGCACTATTCGATCTTTCACTGCAGGGTCTGTTGCCGCCGGGTTTCGCAATCATCTCGTTTGCCCGGCGTGACAAGGACAACGCGACTTACCGGGAAGACCTCTGCGCCGCACTGAGGGAGTTTGCTCCACATCTGCCTGCAGACGGAGATGAGTGGCGTGAGTTTGCCAATCATATCACCTATGTTCGAAGCGAGTTAGATGACGCAGAAGGTTACGAGCGCCTCGCCAAGCACATGCAGCAGATCGACTCAGAGCGGAATCTGCAGGGGAACGCACTCTTTTACCTTGCAACGCCCCCGGAGAATTTCAGCGAAATCATATCACATTTAGGCAAAGCCGGCCTAAATAGGGCCACAAATACGGATGGCTGGCGACGTATTGTTATCGAGAAGCCGTTTGGTGTGGACCTCGACTCCGCTCGGGCACTGAATGCAGAACTCTCATCTGTTTTCGACGAGAGCCAAATATTTCGAATCGACCATTATTTGGGCAAAGAGACGGTCCAGAATATCCTTGTCCTTCGTTTTGCTAACTCCATTTTCGAGCCGCTGTTCAACAAAAACTACATTGACCACGTAGAAATCACCGTGGCTGAGACACTGGGTGTAGAGGGGCGTGGAAACTATTTTGAACAGTCTGGCATTACGCGTGACATTGTCCAGAACCATGGACTACAAGTACTCACCCTTATTGCCATGGAACCACCTATGGCGCTGACGGCAGACGACATCCGTGATGAGAAGGTCAAGGTGCTTAATTCTATCCGCAGGTTCACTCCTCAGGAGGTAAGCAGATGGACTGTTCGAGGGCAGTATGGCCCGGGCACAATAACGAATGGTCATGATGAAGAAGTGCCAGGCTACAGGCAGGAACCCGGGGTACATCCTCGATCAAATACAGAGACTTTCGCGGCATTCCGTTTCTCGATAGACAACTGGAGATGGGCTGGCGTGCCCTTTTTTGTGCAAGCCGGCAAGCGATTACAAAAGCGGCTAACGGAGGTGCAGATCTACTTTAAGCCCGCACCGGAAGTGCTGTTCGCCAGGTTGTCTTATGGCCAACTTCAACCCAACAAGCTCGTTTTACGTATACAGCCAGATGAGGGCGCTTCACTGCAAATCTCCAGTAAGACGCCCGGGCCGGAGATGCACATTCAACCTGTTCAGATGGATTTTCGCTATGGCTCAGCATTCGATGTGCCAATCCGCGATGCCTACGAGCGATTGATCATTGATGCTATGCGGGGTGATGCCTCGCTCTTCGCGCGCAATGACGAGGTGGAAGCCGCGTGGCAACTTATCACGCCTATACTACAGGCCTGGCATGATATTGCGTGCCCGCGATTTCCTAATTACCCGGCGGGCTCTAATGGCCCAGAGGCCGCACGGGAGCTACTCAATCGTGGCGTGATTGCCCACTCGTCTCCCTAAACGTGGACTGCAAATGTGTACGGTGAGCGCCCAGGCATCGGCGCGCTCTCTTCTTCGTGGATATGATTACCTGCGAGGAATGTGTGCGGGCCAGTGTATGCTACAATGAGTGATGTGTAGAGGTTATGACGTAATGATGTGTGCGTGCACGGTAGCAGCGGTTTAGCCGTGTACGGTGGAGTATGGAATGTCTGTTAAGTCTCAGGTAGAGCAGCTGCTGGCGCTCCAGAATTTTGCTGTCGCTGGTGCATCACGTGACAAAGAAAAGCCTGGTTTCCATGTGTATGCGGCATTAAAGCGCGCCGGTAAAACCGTTTTTCCGATTAATCCGGCCGCCGACAATGTGGACGGCGATGAGTGCTATTCATCACTTGACAATATTCCAGGCCCAATCGATTGCCTGGTAACCGTTACTCCACCCGAAATAACCCTTGAAATTCTTAAAGAAGCCGCACACCTTCGCATTCAGAATGTGTGGATGCAGCCCGGCAGCGAGTCGAAAGCTGCTGTTAACTTTGCTCATGCATGGGGGATGGAGGTCGTTTCGGGAGGGCCATGTGTGTGGCAGACACTGGAACCGCACGCAGAGGAGACAGCCAGCGGAGGGTAACCTTTGACGGTATCCGGCCAGGAAAACCTATCGGATTTAAGTGGAGTGGTACAAACTCCCAGACAGATTGCCTGGCAGCGGCTGAAGCGGAACCGCCCGGCGATGGTTGCTCTGGTTGTTCTAGCTTTGTTGCACGGTCTGGCGCTGTTTGCACCTTTTCTGTCGCCCTATTCACCTACTGCGCAACAGCTGGAGCTATATTTTCATCCTCCTACACTACCGGTTTGGCACAATTCTGCAGGCCAATTTACGTGGCGGCCAGAGATCACGCCGACTATCGTTGCACCGGGTCATCGGTTCATCGGTGAGCCAAATAAGCGAGCAGTCATTCACTTTTTCGCTCGTGGCTTCCGGTACCGATTGTTCGGAATCCTTCCAACGAACGTACATCTCTTCGAGTGCCGCGCTCCCATATTTATTCTGGGTACCGATGGCCTTGGCCGCGACGAATTCAGTCGGTTACTGTATGGAGCTCAGATCTCCCTCTCTGTGGGTCTTGTGGCAATAGTCATCACATACTGCCTAGGATTAATCGTTGGCGGCGCGGCCGGCTACTTTGGTGGCACCATCGACTTCCTGTTAATGAGATTTAGTGAGATCGTACTGTCTATCCCCTCTTTCTATCTCCTGCTTGCCATTGCCGCAGTCATTCCTCCCGCCCTCTCATCTACTGCCAGTTACCTACTTATCATTGTCATTCTAAGCCTCGTTGGCTGGGCTGGACTCGCAAGAGTTATTCGCGGAATAGCTCTGTCTACACGCGAAATGCAATACGTAGAAGCCGCACGCTCGCTTGGGGTTTCTCCACTCAGGATCATCGCTCGCCATATTTTGCCTTCCACATCGACCTTTGCCATTGTGAGCGCAACTCTTGCTATACCCTCCTATATATTAGGCGAAGCCGGGCTTAGCTTTCTTGGTCTGGGGATACGCGAGCCCGCAGCTAGCTGGGGCAACATGCTAACTGCGGGCCAAAACCTGGAGTACCTCACACAGTATAGCTGGATCCTTGCGCCGGGCGTGCTTATTTTCATTACAGTCATATGTTGGAACGTTTTAGGTGACGGCTTGCGCGACAGCTTGGATCCTAAGGGCATGCGATGACAGAACAATTAGAAAATGCGAAGCCGGTACTGGAAGTCCGTAACCTGACTACGGGTTTTCAGACTGACGTTGGCTGGGTCACCGCGGTTGACGACGTCAGCCTAATGATCGAACAAGGTAGGACGCTGGGCCTTGTCGGGGAGAGTGGATGCGGTAAATCAGTAACTGGCTACTCACTGATGCGACTCATTGCGCCGCCTGGCCGAATATCCGGTGGAGAGGTGCTACTCGAGGGCGAGGATCTTCTCAAACTTACTGAACGGCAGATGAGACAGCGTAGAGGTGGGCGCATTGCAATGGTCTTTCAGGAGCCGATGACAAGCCTGGATCCTCTCTACATGGTGAAAGATCCATTACTGGAGACGCTCGCCATACATAGTGGGTTGCGAGGTGCACCCGCTCATAAGGAAGCCCAAAAGTTGCTAGAGCAGGTGGCTATACCAGGTGCTGCAACAAGGTTGACAAACTATCCGCATCAGTTTTCGGGTGGAATGCGGCAACGTATACTCATCGCCACGGCCCTTGCGGGCAGGCCGAGAGTCCTCATTGCCGACGAACCTACTACCGCGCTAGACGTGACGGTACAGGCTCAGATACTTGCACTGCTGCGTGCGCTTCAGGCAGAAACCGGTACCGCTATTTTGCTCATTACCCACAATTTGGGCATTGTGGCAGAAAATTGCCATCACGTTGCGGTGATGTATGCCGGGCGAATCGTGGAGCGCGCATCGGTGAAAAGCCTTTTCCAAAAGCCTTCTCACCCATATACCCGTGGCTTGCTAGCCGCTATCCCAGGACCGCAAACTACCCCTAGAACATTGCTGCCTGCCATACCGGGCACGGTGCCCTCTCTTCATAACCTGCCCAGTGGGTGCCGCTTTCGCAATCGATGCTCGATGGCTGCTGACCAATGCGCGAAGGAGACTCCCGTCCTGCGGGAAGTGCGTCCAGGGCATTTCGCTGCCTGTCACTTTGCTGACTAACCATATGGAATGGAAATAGAATGGACCTTAACGAAATAGTAACAGAGAGCCACCTGATGTATACAGGGCGTATCATCCGGGTTCGCCACGATACCGTACGTCTCCCAGACGGCACTGAATCGACTCGAGATGTGGTCACACATCCCGGCGCAGTCTGCATTGTCCCTGTGTTAAACGAGGAAATCCTAATGGTTCGTCAGTATCGTCTTCCTGCCGAAAGACCGTTACTCGAACTTCCGGCAGGGACAAGGCATGATGGGGAACCGCCGGAAATTTGTGCAGCTCGCGAACTCCAGGAGGAGACTGGGTATGCCGCCGGCAAACTTGAACTTCTGGGAAGTTACTATGTAGCGCCGGGATACTCATCGGAGTTGATTTATGCCTATCTGGCAACCGAATTGACTCCCTGTTTCGCAGAAGCTGACTTTGACGAGCGCCTCGAGTTGGAGCGCATAAGTATTGGGCAGTCCTGCAAAATGGCAGCCGCCGGGGAACTGCAGGACGCAAAAACTATCTCCTCTATCCTCATGGCAGCGGTACGATTTGGCTGGAAATATGAACTTTAGGTCTGGGCGAACGTCAAGTATCTGCCTCTGTTAACTAATGAGCATTACGGGCAGGAGATGAGCTATGCAAATTATAAAGTCGAATTGGATCCGCGCATGGGCGTCGGCCGGTCTAATGGTGATTGGTTGCTCTGTACTTGGCGCAGCTGCGGCGGCGCAGTCTAATAACGCCGGCGTCGATACCGCGCTGCAGGGACTTCAGTCGATTTACCTTTCTCAACCGCCGCAGCACTTCTATGCAGGCAGCCTTTCGGATGACGGTAACGCAAATGTCCACGTCGATTTTGCTGCATTGCTAAAACCTCCAACGAACCACATCTATTTGAACGGTTCATTGCTTCAACGCACTGTTCAGGCTGACAAAGCGCTCGCGGCGTTTTGGAATGACCCCAACGTTGGACCGGCAATTCAGGCTGCGGCTGCGCACCCACTGTTAGTTTCAGAATTACCTCAAACTCCTTTCAACGGAATGGACGCAGTAAATAGTTCTCCGACAATTTTTAGGCGTATCCGGCGAATTAAGGGAGTTAAAGGCGGTGTTGCTAAACCTCAGGCAGGCAAAACTAAGGGCCTTGCCGCCCTTCGAATTGCCTCATTGCGCCTTGCGGCTACTACGGCTCTCACTAATTACACAACAATCATGAGCCGAAACCCACAGGGGAATGGCTATACACTCTTCGTGATGGGGCAGTTGCCTGAGGCAATCGATAGTTCTATTCCAGTGAACTACACACTTGAGGCGCGGCAATACACAGCGGACCAAAAGGATACGGCTGGAAATGCACTTGCGCAAAACCACACAGTTATAGATCGTGTGGCGTTACCGGTTGGCACGACGGGTAAGCGATATTTCTGTTTTGCATACAACCTCCTTCCTCTCGCAGCATCATCGAAGGAGACGCTGGTTGCATCCTATTGGGCGAGTGCTCTGGAGGCTCAGGAAGAGGCCGTGGGGCTAGGAAGCGGAGCTAATGGCCAGATCGTAGCCGTACCAGCGATACAAGTGCATCGATATTTTAATTTTCGCGGTGATAACGCAGCGTTGACGAACTGTAGTTTGGGCGAGTCATTAGCGGTCGAGCGCCAAAAGCAGACTATCCTACTGATTTTGCAACGACGGAAGGCGTTCTTTCAATCGCACCCATATGCTGCTGCCAGGCTAAAGCGACGATTGGCAGCGCTTAGTTCAGGTAATTCGTGATATACGACCTACCAATCTATTCCTAACCAAGGTGGTGAATCGAGGGCTTGCTGCCCAAGATTCACCATTTTTGCACCAGAAACTGCAAATTTCGTCAGAAATCAGTAAATTGTATCGCTCGCAGTATTGCTAGGGGGCATATTTTCTGTTAAACTAACTCTGCCGCATAGGCACAACCCGCCGCGCGGGCTAACTAAAATGCAGTTAGTGTTTAAACATGTGAAAACCCAAGGCATATATAGTCGATACCAGTCGGTCCTTTCTGAGATAGAGACCGCATGTTCAGTATGTGGTAGAAATGCCGACGAAGTAACACTGATTGCTGTGGTGAAAGGTGTCGCGCCGCAATTGATCAATGAGGCCTACGAGGCTGGAATTGATAATTTTGCGGAGAACTATGTACAGGAGGCGCTGGTACGTGAGCGTCCTGCATCGGTTTACGGCCGCCCTCAGTCATGGCACCTAATTGGCCACCTTCAGCGTAACAAGGTGAGGTACATTACCGGCAGATTTGATCTGATTCACAGTGTGGATTCTGCTGCGTTGGCGGAAGAGATAGCGCGACGCGCTCACGAGGCTCACGGCGTACAGGATATCCTGCTTCAGGTAAAGTTGGATACCGAGAGTGAAACCAAACACGGTGTCGCAATAGAGGATGTTTTCAAGTTAGTGGATACCGTTTCTCAATTGGAGGGTATCCGACTCAAAGGGCTAATGGGGATTGCCCCTGCAGATGTGCCAGCAGAGGGCATCTGCAAGTCTTTTGAAGCTCTCTATAACGTATTCGCGCGCCTTCCTGAACCGGCCCGTCAGGTGCTCTCAATGGGAATGTCTGCGGATTTCACCGCAGCCATCCAGGCAGGAGCAACGCACATACGCGTGGGCACCGCACTTTTTGGCCCTAGAACTTAATAGGAGTAGTACCATTGAACCCAGAACGAACACCCGAAGATTCTGATAAACCCGGCATTTGGCACCGCATGTGGGATATGATTAATGGCTCGGAACCAGCGGACGATAATGTCGACGCTGTTGTCGTTCAATCCAAAGAGACAATCCGCCCTCGCCAGGCTCCCATGAGAATTCATACCTCGGGAGAAGGACGCGTGGCAGTTCGCCGAAATGTGCAGGTGTTTGAAGACGCTCAGATGGCTGCAGATGGATTGAAGCGAGGGGAACAGCAGATCGTGAACCTGGAACACGCGGTACCACCAATGGGTGACCGCATCGTGGATTTTCTCAGTGGTGTCTGCTACGGGGTAGATGGGACTGTGGAGAGAATTGGCGACCGCGTGTATATGTTTGTTCCGGCTAACGTAGACGTTACAGTAGAGGATGGCACCTCGGCCCAGCAGACGCAGCCGTTGAATTCTCGTGATTGACTGAATAGAGTTCGCAACTTGCTGCATTGGATGACCGGCTACACTAACCAGTGAGGACATGGATAATGGAAACTGTGGAAGAGCACCCTCTAAGTGGCTGCACCATAGGAATAATGGGTGCAGGGGCGATGGGGGGTGCACTCTGCAGGGGCTTGGTAACGTCTGGCCTGGTGTCACCTCAACGCATAATCGTTAGCGATCCACATAAAGTCCACGTAGATGCATTGCAAAGTCACCTTGGGGTTCGCGTAGCCTCTGACAATGTCCAGTGTGCTAGTCAATGCAGCATCCTGCTGATTGCGGTAAAGCCTTACATGGTGGCTCGTGTCACATCCGACATCTCCTCGGCACTCGCAAACCGGCAGCCAGGTGACCTTCCGCTTATCATTTCCATTGCTGCGGGCATTCGCACCGCCTACCTGGCCGAGCGGCTACCGTCAGCTAATCCACTGGTTCGGGCCATGCCCAATACGCCAGCCCAGGTAGGTCTCGGTGCATGTGCCTATTGTGGAGGCGAAAACGCTTCAACGGAGCACCTTCGCATGGCGGCATCTATATTCAGGGCCGTGGGGACTGCAGTGGAAGTGACTGAGAACCATATGGATGCGGTAACGGCACTTTCAGGCTCTGGTCCAGCATATGTCTACCTCATGATTGAGGCGCTCATCGACGGTGGTGTGAAAGTTGGCCTGCCTCGAGATACAGCTCATGCACTTGCTGCGCAGACTGTGCTAGGTGCAGCTCAGATGGTTCTGCAAACGGGACTTCATCCTGCCCAACTACGAGACATGGTGACCACCCCGGCCGGAACCACTATCGAGGCTCTCGCCTCAATGGAACATTCCGGGGTTCGTGCCGCCCTAATAGACGCAGTGGTGTGTGCTGCAGAGCGATCCAAACAGCTTGCCTGAAACAATTGACTTCGTTCTCCATTGCATCAATGGCGACGGAGTTGGCGGTAACAAGCAGTATGTTAGGCTAGGTATTTCACGTTAGTGCCCGGTGCGTAACTGAACGGTCTGCTTGGCCACGGGTAGCTGGAAACAACCACCGGCGCATAAATTTCGTAGAATTATTTCCCGACCAAAATGGCAAATTCGGCGGAAGGATTGCGCCAGATCTAGGCCGAGGCTGTCACGGACCAAATTGTATGTGAGTGATTTACGGTTAACTACGGTATAATACTCCCGGTACTGCGCAAAAATGTGGTGCCATACCCACGTACTGCAACATTTAGTACAACCTACAAAGAGCGTCGAATATTATTAAGCGACGCCGGTATAGATATTCTCTGAGGGGATACCGCCCATGGCAAAGACCGTAGCCGAACGTTCCAGCGAGGATGACATTCAGCGCCAAGAGCTTACAGCGCTTTACAGGCTGATGGTGTTAATCCGCAGGTTTGAAGAGACTGTTTACCAGAAATTCCACGAAGCAAAAATTGGTGGTTACCTCCATCGATACGACGGACAGGAAGCGCTGGTGGCAGGAATAATCCCCCAGCTCCAACTTCCCGGTGACTACATTCTATGTACATATCGGGACCACGCGCATGCACTCGCTTGTGGAACCTCCCCTGGTGCCGTGATGGCCGAGCTTATGGGGCGAGCGACTGGATGTGCAGGTGGTAAGGGTGGATCGATGCATCTTATCGATCCTGAAAACGGATTTCTAGGTGGCGACGGTATCGTAGGCGGGCCGGTTCCTGTGTCACTCGGCGTTGGTTACGCCATTAAATACCGTGGTACCAAAAATGTTTGCGTCTGCTATTTCGGTGATGGCGCCATGAACCAGGGCGGCGTTCACGAAGCTTTTAACATGGTTGGACTCTATAAGCTCCCCGTTTTGTACATCCTCGAAAATAATCAATTTGCCATGGGCACGAGCGTAAGCCGTTCAACGGCTCAACCAGATTTTGTGAAAAAGGCCGAGGCGCATGGAATTCGCGGTGAACGTGTTGATGGCATGGATCTGCTAGTGGTTCGTGAAGCTGCATCCCGTGCACTGAAACATATTCGCGAATCTGGCGAGCCCTATTTCCTGGAGCTTAACTGCTACCGGTACGTTGGTCACGGTATTGGCGATGACAACACGAAGGGTTGGCAGACATACCGTACCGAGGATGAGGTTTCTGAGTGGAAACTGCGTGATCCTATTGCCAAGTTACGCGATACTATGGAGGCCAGAGGCTATTTGACGCCAGAGCAGGCCGATAAGATCGACGAGGAAGTTCGCGAAGAAGTGCACGCCGCTATTGTCTTTGCGGAGTCTAGTCCGGAACCAGCTCTCGACAGTCTGTATGACCACGTTTATTCCTAAGTTAATGAGGAGAAATTAGCCGCATGGCCACAATGCGTTATTTACAGGCCATCCGCCTGGCTATCACCGAGGAAATGGAGCGCGATCCTAACGTGTTCCTTTGTGGTGAGGATGTCGGGCAGTATCAGGGTACCTATCGCGTTACTGAAGGTTTGCTGCAGAAGTTTGGACCTATGAGGGTGGTGGATACCCCAATTAGTGAAATTGGCATTGCTGGTCTCGCTACAGGCTCTGCAATGGCTGGATTAAGACCAGTTGCCGAGTTTATGACCTGGTCGTTCGCCCTTGAAGCTATGGATCAGCTGGTGAACCACGCCGCTAAAATTACTTATATGTCGGGCGGACGAATTCACTGCCCGGTAGTGTTCCGCGGTCCGGCCGGTGTGGGAACTCAGTTATCAGCCCAGCATTCTCAAAGCATGGAGTCGTGGTACGCGCACACACCAGGATTTAAGGTAGTAATGCCGTTTACACCTGCGGACGCCCACGGATTGTTGAAGCAGGCCATTCGCGATGACTCTCCGGTCATCTTTATGGAGCACGCAGGGTTATATGGCACCCACGGTGAAGTGCCGGACGATCCAGATCATGTGGTGGAATTTGGAAAGGCCGTAGTGCGCCGTAAAGGGAAAGACTGTACACTCGTTGGGTATTCTCGTGGCGTTCTGATGTGTCTGCGCGCCGCTGAAACCTTGGCGGCTGAAGGCATTGATTGCGAGGTCATCGACCTGAGAACCATTGTCCCACTGGACATGGATACGGTGGCCGAGTCTGTCTGCAAGACCCACCGCGCAGTTATTGCTCAAGAAGAGTGGCGCAATGTATCGGTAGGATCGGAGATTGCAGCGCGCATTTACGAGATGGCGTTTGATCAGATGGATGCACCAGTGGAACGCGTCGCAGGCGCAGACGTACCAATGCCCTACGCCAAGAACCTTGAGCGCGCCGCCATCCCAACAGACAGTGACGTAGTAGCTGCGGTTAAGCGCACCCTGGCGTAGATTTCGAGGAGACAAATGGCAGAGATCCGAATGCCCAAAATGGGCGACGGAATGGAAGAAGGAACAATCAACGTCTGGCTGAAAAAGGAAGGTGACTCGGTAACAGCGGGTGACCCTATAGCCGAGGTTGAAACCGATAAGGCAAACGTTGAGATTTCCGCTTACGAGTCCGGTACACTAACGAAAATCGTGGTTGCGGAGGGGCAAACCGTACCCGTAGGTGCTGTGATTGCTCTGGTCAACGAACCTGGCGGCACCGGTAAGCCGGCTGCGGGTAATGGAAGCGCTCCAGCAAAGCAGGACGTACTTCCGGTGTCTGCATCTGCTTCGTCGCAGGCAACAGGCAGGGCGGCAAGTGCCGCGCCAGCTTCAACCTCCACTGAAAGGGTGAAGGCATCGCCGCTTGCACGCAGGATGATGACCGAAATGAACGTGGATGCGATGCAGGTGACCGGTACAGGACCTGGAGGACGCATCGTAGAGCGCGATGTCGCGGCATTCCTCACTGCCAAACCCGCGGTAGGGGTGACACACCCATCCTCGTCGACAAGTCAACCTGTTAGTCAAGGCACGGCAGGAACCGATAAGGGCTTTGTCGAGATTAAGCCTACGCGCATGCGCGATGCGATCGCCCGTCGTACACAGCAGAGCATGCAGCAAATACCCCATTTCTACACGACGATGGTGATTGAAATGGACCGTGCTGTTGCGATGATTAAGGAACTGAATAAAGACAATCCGGACGGTAAAGTAACCGTCAATGACCTGCTTGTGAAGGCCTGTGCCATTGCCATTCAGCGCGTTCCTGAGATTAATTCGTCATGGACTGCCGATAACACGATTAGGCGCTACCATTCAATCCATGTGGGAGTTGCAGTTGGAATTGACGATGGTCTCATTATTCCGGTGATAAGAGATTGCGGGGCCAAGACACTTCGGCAGATTTCGACGGAAGCCAAGACACTTATTGGCAAGGCTCGAGCCGGTTCTCTTAAGCCAGACGAGTTCAGTGGGTCTACCTTTAGCATCTCCAATCTTGGAATGATGGGGGTCGATCAGTTTACTGCGATTATCAACACACCGGAAGCTGCCATACTCGCTGTGGGCGGGGTGAGCCGTGAACATGTGATCAATGCTGATGATACTGTTCGTATTGCCTCCCGTATGAAGGTGACGTTAAGTGCAGATCATCGTATTCTTGATGGCGTGGTGTCGGCGAAGTTCCTGAACGAACTGAAAAAGGTACTTGAAGCTCCATTCACTGTTCTCTCGTAAGGCGTTCGTTGCCTTGCAATGGGTACTCATAAAATTGTCCCGGTTTGGCTAGTAGAAGCCATACCGGGACTTTTTAGTTAATGAACGACCAAATTAGTCGTGGCAATACGCCTGCTCAATAATCGCCAAAGGCGCAACTCTTGCTGCGTGTTAGGTTTAGATGGATCATAGCTGACTACGGATAACTGGATTGATTGCAGATATTCCCGCCTGCCGTTGGGTCGTCTGCGGTATTGGTGCAGCCTGGTAGAGATGTGTCACACATATCGTTCCAGGGATAAGAGTGAACGAGCGCGCAACCAGTAAGGTCCTTGCTCCTATCTATCTCGGCTGCCGATAACCACTTTGCGTGGCCGTCGAAAAACGTGCAGTTCAATCCGCCTGCGTGTCGATTTCCGGCGAGGGACATCTTTCCAGTCGCTTGATCGATATTGAAATCTCCGTTAAACGGCTCTACCCAACAATCTGTAATTGGTTCACCGTTTGCGGCTACGCCCCATTTCTCTGTTAGCACCATGCTTAGCGCGGGTTTGTCGATTTGTGGTAACTCAAGATCCTCGACAGGTCTCATCGCAACATAGGATCTTGCAATGGATGACATTCCGGAATAGTTCGGGCTAAGGGTAGGGTGATCATCTGCCGGACATCGCAATATCTGCTCCGAGTGCGCATACGGCTCCAACAGGTTGTACCACAGTAAACCAAACCCACCAGCATGCCCAGCAATAATCTGGGCCGTTGTGTTCACTCCTAGAGCCCGCGAAAACACAGTGACATTCTGCGGGTCTTTGGCAGTCCACCGTACACAGGTAAACAATCGGTCGTCGTAGTCCTGCACATACATCTGCATGGCAAGCCCGAGCTGATATTGGTTTGACAAACATTGCGACTGCTCAGCCTTTAACCGTGCCTGCGCGAGAACTGGGACGAGCAATGCCGCGAGGATCGCGATAATTGATACTACTACAAGCAGTTCGACCAATGTGAATCCCCAGTTCGATGGTTTCATATATCGGTTGTTGCTCCTGTTGCACTGAATGGTGATGGAATCTTACATCAAGTTAATTAAAGGAATGTTAACATCGTGCATTTGAAGTTGTCATTCTCTTAGAATTGCCTCAACAGCACGAAAATGTTTTGAGAATAAGTTACCATTGCTTTAATGTAAATGCAAAACTAAAACAATTTAGTAATCTGAACAACAGTTTTATTAGGATGCAAAATAAATTACCAAACTGAAAATTATGTATTTTGGTGCCAAATAATCATAACAATACGGACCAAAGTACACTGTTAGTTACCATTAATCCCAAATTGTTGACAAATATTCAACCAAGCGCTTATAATAGATTAACGACGTTAAATACTGAATCTAAAGTGGTGGGTCCAACTAACGAAGTACTGTTACCAGATAAGCTACTTAGTACGGTATACGTTGTGACAAGTAGCGGTGCGGCCACTTGTCACGGTGGTTGTAGAGTTACCAATACGCACAGACCCGGTCGATAAACGTATTGATTCGGCGTTGAAGCCACTGCCGTAGACGCGGGTTTAGCAGGAGAAAGTTATGCAATCGAATATCAGAAGAGGGTTTACCCTCATTGAATTGCTGGTAGTTATTGCAATTATTGCAATACTGGCAGCAATCCTTTTCCCCGTTTTCGCTCAGGCGCGAGAGAAAGCTCGGCAGGTAGCATGTCTCTCCAATGGGAATGAAATTAGCACTGCAATGATGATGTACACCCAGGACTACGACGAAACGTATGTACTGGCGATTGATTGGAACGACTGGCAGATATGGACGTACCGTATACAGCCCTATATGAAGAGCTGGGACATCATGTATTGCCCATCTGGTACAACCAAGCGGATGCCGAATTCCTGGTATGCTGCTGGACCACAGTATAACTGGTGGGGTAACTGGGGGCTATGGGTGCAGTACGGATACAATGCAACCTACTTCAACCTCGCATCCGCCGATTGCTCTAATATGCAGCAAAACGGAAACGCTTTTGGTCCGCCAACCAAGCTTGCTGCTGTAAATCAACCTGCTGCAACGGTTATGCTTGCAGAAACCGGACAGGACGCTGAACCGGACTTCGACGACGGAGTTGGTACCGCGATAGTTTACCCGCCAGGTGGTTGGACTGCTAACGACGCGTGTACGTACGGAGACTGGGGCCCGTTCGGTCCAGATTCGCTCTGGTATGGCAGCAATGGCAGTACGGCAGTGACAAAAATGGGCTTCTTCCGACCCAGGCATAATGGCGGTGGAAACATCACTTTTGCAGATGGCCACTCGAAGTATATGCTGCCAGGTGCTCTAGCTGCAGGAACCAACTGGAACCTGGCAACTTCACAGCCCGGAAACATCAACATTGTTGATCGGTCTCAGTACCTTTGGGATCTGCAATGATAACCAGTAGACGGAGTAGGGTTACTGGGAGTGTTGGCGCCGCTATGTTGCTGCTACCGTTGCTGGCATTGACCGTTGCGGGTTGCCGCAGCAAGCCAAGTCCACTACTAACGAAGGCGCCGCCGCCATCTAATCCAAACCTTAAGCCTGAGATTTCGCCATTCAAGCGAATGCCAATGGCGCCGCCAACCATGGGTGGCGGGCCCCACGCAGGTAAAAAATAGCAGTCGCGCAACAGCCGTTCAACTAGTACAAGTTGGACGGCTGAGATTATCACGCGTCCGTTCGTTGGAATCCCTTGTTTGGTGCATTCCGTGATGTTTGGTTCCACTCATTAGCGTAATTACGAATAGAAATATAGTGAAATAATTCCCTATTTATGCGAATTAAGACAAAATTGTTATTAAAATTCACGGTTCTGTTGCTCATAATTGGACCACGCAAATATAATGTTGACAAAAATTGTGATAACGGCCTATAATGGATTATCGAAACTAGACTAAGCGTCCCCCAGCGAGAGGGCGTGCCGGAAACTGTTCACGTCGTGTGTTCAGCGAGGCTGTTTAGTAGTCGGTTTAGGTAGGTCGCCACGAAATGGCTACTTACCTTTGGCTGTTACCATTTCACACAGACCCGGTCTACCAATACCGCTCCACAGTCGACCACTTCTCAACGATTAGGGTTTGGTAGGAGAATGTAATGCAATCTCATTCCAAGCATGGATTTACCCTCATTGAACTGTTGGTAGTCATTGCAATTATAGCAATCTTAGCTGCCATTCTTTTTCCTGTTTTCGCCCAAGCCCGCGAAAAGGCTCGGCAGGTCTCTTGCCTCTCGAATTCTCAGCAACTTGGCACGTCGATGGCCATGTACACGCAAGATTACGACGAAAGAGTCGTACTCGCGATCGATTGGAACGACTGGTCAATCTGGACGGATCGCATTCAGCCGTATATGAAGAGTTGGGACATCATGTACTGTCCTTCTGGCGGCGGGAATAGGCTACCAGACTCCTGGAACAAACCACAATTCCAGTGGTGGGCCAACTGGCGCTACTTCGTGCAATACGGCTACAACGCGAGCTACTTTAACCAAAGTAACGGCGACTGTTCAAATATTCAACAGAACGGGAATGCCTTCGGTCCTCCAATTTCGCTCGCACAGATAAATCAGCCGGCGGCAACTATTATGCTAGCTGAAACAGGTCAGGATGCGGAGCCCGATATTCCGGATCAGCTAGGTACGAACATCGTGTACGGACCGGGCGGCTGGACAGATCCAGATACATGCACGTATGGCGATTGGGGGCCATTTGCCGCTGGGACGCTGTGGTATTCACTTAACGGAAGTACAGCTGTTACCAAGATGGGCTTCTTCCGACCAAGGCACAACGGTGGTGGGAACGTCACATTTGCTGATGGTCACTCAAAGTACATGCTTCCCGGCGCTCTGGCTGCGGGGACCAACTGGAATCTAGCCACCTCGCAACCCGGGAATATCTACATAGTAGATAGGTCTCAGTACCTGTGGGATCTTCAATGACGATCCAAAAGGCGAAATCAATTCGTGCTGCAGTAGTTGCAGCAACTGTGGTACTGCCTCTGTTGGCCTATGCAACGGCTGGATGCAGCAGCCAGCCAAGTCCACTGTTAACCAAGGCGCCGCCGCCTTCTAACCCAAACCTAAAGCCAGAGATGTCGCCAAACAAGCGCATGCCCATGGCTCCGCCCACCATGGGAGGCGGGCCGCAGGCTGGAAAGAAGTAGGTAAACAATCACGGCCGTTCGTTCGTAATGGGATGAGCGGCCGTGGCGAAATTTATGATAGAAGCGAGG
>DAIDKH010000070.1 GCA_027450145.1 Chthonomonadaceae bacterium
TAATCGCTGCTGGCAAATCTGGGCGGCCCACTCTACTAAAGCGCGGACCTGGAGCTTCCATCGATGAGTTTCTACTTGCAGCCGAATATCTGCTTCACCACGGCACGAAGCAGGTGATATTGTGTGAACGCGGTCTCTATTCCCTGGATAAAACATATACGCGCAACACTCTCGATCTCAACGCGGTCCCCGTACTTAAACACCTTAGTCACCTTCCGGTAATAGTCGATCCCTCACATGGCACAGGGGTAACTCGCTACGTACCCGCCATGGCTAGAGCAGCTGTGGCAGCCGGAGCCGACGGCCTTATCGTAGAGGTTCACCCCGAGCCCAAGAAAGCCTTGTCGGATGGAGCTCAGTCTCTCACACCTGAACAGTTCACTCAACTCATGAAGGACCTTGCCCGCGTGGCGGATGCTGTAGGCAGAACACTGTAATTGAGTGACGCTAATGAGGGTGACAGTATTACAATTGCGATCGTAAACTGGAATACCAGAGACATGCTGATTCAGGCGCTAGAGTCAATCTATCGCCAGTCTTCTGTCACCCCGCCACGCGTGGTAGTTGTTGACAACGCCTCCACCGACGATTCCGCCGACGAGGTAAAAGCTCGATTTCCACAGTGCGAGCTGGTGGCGAACAAAGTAAATGTAGGTTACGCTCAAGGAAATAATCAGGTCCTCCAAACTAACAACAGCCGATACGCACTCCTGCTTAACCCGGATGTCATCCTGCCGGAAAACTGTTTAAAAACCGCCGTACGGTTCATGAACGAACATCCAGAAGCAGGTGCGTTGGGGGTAAGACAGGTCTTTCCAGACGGTTCTCTCCAGCGCTCGGTTAGGGGGTTCCCCACACCGCTAGGAGTATTCTGCGAGATAACAGGGCTTAGCAGGTTACTGCCAAACAGTAGGTGGGCTGGTTCCTACCGAATGACATGGATGGATTACAACCAAGTTCAAGAAGTAGATCAACCTATGGGCACATTTCTAATGTTGCGTAGTACCACGCTAAACGCTATCGGTCTATTGGACGAACAGTTTCCTATTTTCTTTAACGAGGTAGACTGGTGCCTTCGCTGTAAACGGGCAGGTTGGAAAATTTTTTATACGCCAGATATTGAGATCATTCACTATGGTGGGGCGGGAACCTCGCAGGCTGGTTCGGCAATGGCATGGGAGTCCAGACGAGCGTTGTTGACATTTTACAGGAAACATTACTCTAGTCCTCTTTACCTTCCTGTTCGGCTGTTCGTAGCACTAGCCAGTTGGCCACACGCCTGGTTGCAAGCCCGAAAACGTACGAGAGCGCAGAGGTGACAGTGGAACACAACGGCCCACAATCCGAAACTACCCATTGCGAGCCAGAGTCCGTGGCCGCGGGCAACGAGCTGCTTGCGCGTATGGCGCATGAGCCGGTCGCCTCGCTTGTCCCTCTGGCATTGGATTTGGCCCACCGATGGGCGGACGATGAGCGGATTGTTGTGATTGCTGCTACAGTGTTAAGAAAGTCAGGCGATGCGGCCCACTCGTTGAAGCTGTTACTAACTCTTCGAGAGAGACAACCGGACAGCGCAATAATTGATGCCAATATTGCTGCAGCCTACGAGCACGAAGGTGATTTTGTGAAGGCATGTGAGTACTATTGGCAAGCCACTCAGCTAGCGCCAAATTTTCTGCCCGCAGTGGCTGGGTATTCCCAGTGCTCACGCAAGTTGGCGGGAGAAGACGGTTACTGGAACGCGATACAGCAGTTGTCGGCCCTACCAGGCGCATGGGTGGCGCCTCTCTTAATTGTGCGGGAGGACATAAGACATGGCCGCAAAAAAACAGTTGTGCGTTCATGTAAACGTCTGCTTGCAATGGTAGGGGACGATCCGGAGCCAATTGAGGCGATTGTGAAGGAACTCGACACTGGCAATTGCCACGAAGAACTGAACAGTCTCATACCGATAATTCACCTTCATCGCTGTTCGCTGCAGACCTACCAAATCCTCGTAACGGCTGCGGTGAGATGCAAAGATCTTAAGGCGGCCCAAAATATTATAAATTCCGCGCCCGCCAACCACCGCCATCAATTGAGTGAAATGCTGTCGCTAGCAAGCCTGGCAACGTCGTCCCCGATTTCACTAGCGAACCAAACCACGATGTCACTAATGGTGATAGATTCTACACCGTGGTACGAGCTGCTTGGCAGTCCAGAGTGGCTTTATCCCACGACGGAGGATGAGGCCAACTTAGTCGCATTTGCCCCGATTGCCGCACCAGCTTCTGCTGCAGGTGTCGTCAACACGGGTCCATTGGGCGCATATATACGCTCATTGCCCTTTATCCTGAGCGAGTCTCTGCATAATCTAGGTGTTACTCGCAGCGCCGCACTACTTCTTTTGGCCGATCGAAACATTCCGGCAGTTCCTGGGAATGAGGTGCCAATGAACGAGCTGTATAACATGCTAAGATCTGCGAACATCGTGCCAAAAGTAGCAGTTTCGGCAGCACTCTCCAATAGTTCACAGCACATGCGGTTCTCGTACCACATCTATCGCCTACACCACAGTGAGTTAGTTGAGGCAGACCAAAAGTCGTTTGAGATAGCTGACTTACGCAGCGCTATTACCGTGATGGCAGATATGCGGCAGGACATCTGCACTGCACTCAATTTCCAACCGAATGAACCGATTGTCGGTCCTGTTGGCGTACCCACAGCTCCCGCAGTGATCGCCTGCAGCGAACATATGCTGCGCGCTCTTATTGCATTGCGTACGGCCGAAGGGTCAGTAATCAACCAGGGTCATCTCTCTCTACGTGAGCTGTTTGGCACATTGAATGAACAGGACAACAGCCTTTTCTGGCAGGTACAGCGTGCCGCAGCGGTCGTGGCAGCTACAACGCTGAGAGTGTCTGCCGCAGAGGATTTGGTAGCCGAATGTGCAAGGCGACTGCAACAGCTTGAGCCTTCCAACTTTAGCGCATTCACTATCGGTCTGGCTGCGCGACGAGCATTAGGCGGAGACGCAACGCTGACCACAGATATTAAACGGGTGCGGGCCTCTGCCGATCAGCGCACACTTAACTGGATGACGAGGATTTCACTCGTATGAATCAAGCCCCCGATATATCGGTCGTCATATTAAACTGGAACACAGAACGACTATTGCGCAGGTGCATAGCATCCATTAAAAACCACAACACGTCTCAAGTCAGCTACGAAATTATTGTCGTAGATAATGCAAGTGAGGACGGTAGCCGCGCAATGGTCACATCTGAATTCCCAGACGTCAAACTGGTAATTAATAAAAGGAACATTGGCTTTGGAGCTGGCAATAACCGCGGCGCAGTTGAGGCAACTGGTAGATATATCCTGTTTCTTAATTCTGATACTGAAGTACATACGGACTGTCTGCTCAAGCTGGTGCAGTTTGCCGATGAACATCCAGAGTGCGGTATTGTAGGCCCGAAGCTCCTGAACGCCGATGGATCTCTTCAATATTCGTGCCGCCATTACCCTAACCTTGCTACGGGCTTCTTCCGTAATACGCCATTAGGACGGCTCTTTCCCTCTAATCGGCACAATGCCGACTACCTAATGTCCTCCTGGGATCACGCCTCAAACCGAAACGTTGACTGGGTTTCTGGGGCCGCACTCATGATTCGCCGGGCGACGGCCGATGAGGTAGGTATGTTTGATGAGGATTACTTCATGTACTGCGAAGACGTTGACCTGTGCAGGCGAGTTAATATGGCGCCTCGCAACGCCTCTTCCGTTGAGACTTGGAAAGTGACCTATGTTCCTGATGCTACAATTACACACTTCATTGGTAGAAGCAGCGACAAGGTGCCCACAAGAATGACCTACGAATTTCATCGTAGCCAGTATCTGTTTTACCGCAAGCACTACCTCGCAGCAACGCCTATTTTCCTCCGCCCGCTTATTCCGGTAGGTATAATCATGCGAGCAGTGGGTCAATTAATTCGCTACAGAATTAAACATCTTGTGACAACACTGCGGTTAAGGAAAAACGCGCAGGGAAACCATAGTGAATCGCGTCAATAATACCAATCAAACCGGCAGCAGTCCTGCCAAGTCAAGCTTCTACAACTATCTGCCCGTGTGGCTTACAGTATTCGTCATTCTCATTGTTCCCCTATCTGGTGGCGGATTCACGACACCGCAAGATACAGGATTTGTACCGCCCAGCACTTGGCAAATGTGGCTGCAGATGCCAGCTATCGCTGCAGTGTGCCTCCCCGTCTCAATTGCCATGCTTGTTTTCGCCATTCAGGAATGGCGCGCTCCAAGGGAGGTTGGCGCCGCACCGTTTATAGGCACATCGGCGGCTCTTCTTCTTCTATGGGCGATAGTATCTGCATTTAGGTCACCGGCTCTTTACCTTAGCCTTAACGCGCTTTGCGGGCTCACCGTAGCTCTGGCTGCTGCAGCCATCGTTTCAAGATCGTGTTACAACAGAGGCTTACTCGTTACAATCGCCTGTGCGTTTGTTCTTGCGGGAGGTATCGAAGGTATCATTGGCGTGCGCGAGTATCTCGTTATGTTTCATGATGGCGTGAACTACTATAGAATTTTTGGGACATTCGTCAATCCCGATTTCCTGGCCGGTTACCTATTACTGACCGTTCCGATAACCATGGCAATGTTCGTTAACTCTAAGGAGCGTATCGTCAAGCTGCTTGTAGGCGTAGCCCTGGTATTCCAGATATCTGCAGTCATGCTATCAGGATCTCGCGCGGGAATTGGCGTACTAATTGTAGAAACCGTATTATGGGTAGCCATTTGTTGGGCAGTAGGCACCCTGAAGTCGTTTAAGCGTCAAATCGCAGGTGTGTGTGCGCTAGCAATCGCAGCGGCCATTCCTTCCGCGTTACCGCTACGGGCAAGGGCCGTAAAGCCTGTTCAACCAGTGAAACAGCGAGTTGCACATTCGCTTCCGTCCAAACCAACGGGCCCGGTGACCGCAAGTCGCTCGCTCCTCTTCAGGGAATATACCTGGAAGGGTACGGTTAGACTTGCTGAGCATAACCCAATAGTTGGGGCTGGTATTGGCACCTTCAGTCAGACGTATCCCAAATATGCAATTACAGCTTACACCGCGCATGCACACAACAGCCTGTTGCAGTGGGCGGCAGAAACTGGATTGCCAGGCGCACTGTTCCTATCGTTACTGATGGCAGCGGTAGCAGCCTTCTGCGCGAACGTCCTTCGATTGTGGAGGTCATCACTACTCTCACCGGATCCGGAGCCCTCATCTGAGTTTCATGCACTATGTATTGAACCCTCCATCCTTCTCGCAGCGCTATCAGCAGCCCTCGTTGGCTCGACGATGAAGACCTTCATTGATAGTGATTGGTACATAACTGCAACATTGATTACACTTGCCAGCGTGGCTGGGTTGGCGGTAGGACTCGCACGCGAAATGCAGCCGCTGGCAACAATGGAACCGAGGAGATTACCCCGGTGGTTGCCTACTGGCATAACCATTTTGGCATTGGTGCTATTAGTACGAGGTTACCAGGTTGGCAGCGCGCAGTGGAACAGGGCAAAGGGTGCAAGTTTGTACACTCAACGCGACCCCGATGCAGCACAGTATTACCTTGCAGCTGCCCATGATGATCCGCTTAACCCAAATTATTGGCTTGAGGCAGCGGAGATGGACCAGGCCACCGGCAACGTGATCGCACAGCGCCAACACTTGTTACGGGCGGTGGCAACGGCATCTACCGGCAAAACGTGGTACAGGCTAGGGCAGTTCTACGTACAGCAAAATGAACCGCGTCTCGCTGAAAACGCATTCCGTGAGGCCCTAGCCCGCGATCCCCACAACCTGCAAACATTGCATCAAATTGCGGACGTCTATCTGAGCGAAGGGAACGTGGCTCAAGCCTCCAACACGTTCATAAAAATGACCAAGCTGGAGCATGAACCGTATGGCACAGTCCGCGCTATTGCCGACCAGGTAGTGGAAGTTGAGTACGCCTATGCACATGCCGGACTTGCAGATATCCTTAGTAGTCAGGGTCACTACAATGAGGCAGCCGCTGAATATGGCCACGCGGCAGCAACCTTGGAACTGTACTGGAAGTGGCGAAACCAACCTAGTGAACTGGTTCTCATGACACCGCAGCGTAGGGACTCAGCGTACGATTTATTGCAGCATGTGCTAACCGGCTGGCAAACTGCCCTGAAGCGCATAGGTGCTCCTGCAAGTCAGATTTCTGATCTGGCGGCGTTGGCTAAACAGATCACTGCCCAGCACAACCAGGATGCACAAAAGGCGCTAGGGTCTACAGGCCAGTGATCAGGCTTACAACACATGAGTTTAAACTTCACGGACTCCCTAGCGAGCTCGACGGACTACGTGCAGTTCAGTTAACCGACCTCCATCGGAGCCATCTGACATCCGACAGCGTATTGAAGCGAGCCGTTGCTGTGGCGATGGAATGCAACCCCGATATCATCTTTCTAACTGGTGATTACGTAACAGCTTCCCCAGCTGATGTAGATCCATGCGGACATATACTCGCACCACTTAAGGCTAGCATGGGTGTGTTCGCCGTCTTGGGTAATCATGATTACACCACAAGCGCAAGCTTGGTTACCACAATGCTTGAGAAGCACGATATCAAAGTCCTGGTCAACGAAAACGTGCGCCTTAGAGGCGGCCTCGTTATTGCCGGCCTGGAGGATGATCGGTACGGGAAACCGGATGTAGCGCGTACCTTACATGGGGTAAAGAGGGACGAGGCAGTAGTGATTCTTGCCCATAATCCTATACACGTTGAAAAATTTGCTGATCGACCATGCCTTGTGCTGTCTGGCCATACACATGGTGGCCAAATACACCTGCCAATTCTTACTCAACGTGAAATGCGGCGCATTGGTGCAGGCAGGTACCGCGCCGGTTGGTATACTGCGGGTAAGGCCGCTGTATACGTGAACTACGGATTAGGTCAAGTCGGCTTGCCAGTTCGCTTTCTGTGCAAGCCGGAGGTCTCATTGTTCACGCTACGATCTGGAAACTTGAACTAGCGAGAGTTACCGAAATCCATTAGCGCCCCTTAAAAACATCAAATGTCCATGAAACAACGAGATAGGCATAGACATTTTTCATGTTGTCGTTGCTGATATATAGCGACGGGTTAATTGATAGACTTGGCGTGGCAGAATATGTCACTCCCAGGGTGGAGAAGTTGTTCTTTCCCCCTTGGAAATCTGCTTGCAGTAGTAGGCGTTGATTCAATTGGTACCCATACCCAAGCATTGGAAGTACCTGATTCCCCACATCGATGATGCCTGCAATAGACTCTGACCGGCTGTGATAATAGCCTCCTTCCAAAAAGGGCTGTATGCCCCCACGCACTGGAGACCAGTTTATAAATCCTGTTGAAAGGCGCCAGGGATGCTTGTCGATGAGGCTCTCCTCAATACCTAACAGCGAATCGCCAGGGTTGAAACCCTGAAAATAGGCAGCCTCGAACCTCTTCGTGATTCCGAGTTCAAGCTGTGCTTCCAGCGCATTACCAATATGATTGTCCTGCATTTGAAGACTAAGACTAAGCTGGCCTACCGGTTGAATGTCTGGCGTTACAATCTGGTTAAGGCCTTTTGTAGTTGCAAATGCACACTGCGCTATAAGTGTGAGCAGAGTGACTCCCACGGCCGCGTGGAATGATGTTCGCTTGAGGTGCAATAGGATCTCCTTTGGCTACAATTTACCGATGACATGTTAACGACGGCGCAAGCAATCTTGTATCTACACAACTCACACCAAGAGCCAACCTTACGATTGGCTCTTGGTGTGTCTAATTGGTCACACTAATCGCTGCTTTACTGTGAAGGCGGGTCGCGCCGAACAATCTCAATCGTGCATTTGGTCAGTACAGCGCCCACAGCTGTTACTGCAGCAAGCACCGGAGCCATTATAGCACCAACGGCGCCTATTCCAACCGGTATTTCTAGCACTGTAGTTCCCTCGTGCTTGATTACTAAGTGCTGCACTGTTGCCTCGTGCAATAGTTGCTCAGTTTTTGCTGCCAGTTCATGGCCCAAAACCTCAAGCTTCTCGAAGTTATCTCCGCTGCCGGTCTTAAAGCTAGACATAGCATTCGTCTCCTCTCACAAACCAATACGACTCACTTGACGCATAGGCTTCGTTTTAAGGATGCTGAAGCGATTTTACGAGTTTACTGGGCGCCACCCGGTCAATAAGTTTATTTAGAGCGTGCAGGTAGGCTTTACCGCTAGCGACGACAATATCGGTGTTCGCACCACGCCCGGTGTAAATGTCATTCCCCTGACGTATGCGAATCGTCACGTCTGCGAGCGCATCGATGCCCTCGGTCACAGATTGAATGCTGAACTCAATAAGCTCATTTGGTACGTCTACAATGCGGTTTATTGCTCGGTAAACAGCATCTACTGGTCCCGTTCCATGGCATGAGTCAGTATGCTGTACACCCTCAGGATCACGTACCGTTACCGTAGCAGTTGGAATCATCTTGTCGCCGCATGATACCTGTACGTGGAGCAGCTCATAGGCCTGAAAGAGAGTACTGGTTTCGTCGGCAACAAGCACCTCAAGGTCCTCGTCATACACCTGCTTTTTGCGATCTGCAAGTTCCAGAAATCTTGTGTATAGTCTATCAATCTGATCATCGGAGATGGTGTAACCGAGCTCTTCAATCCTGTGCGCAAGAGCATGACGTCCCGAGCGCGCGGTCAGGACGATCTTGCTCTCGTGTATACCAACGTCGCGAGGATCGATTATCTCGTACGTGGTGCGTTCTTTAAGTACGCCATCCTGGTGGATTCCGCTTGAGTGGGCAAACGCATTTGCGCCCACAATTGCCTTGTTGGGCTGCACTAGGATTCCTGTTGAGGTGGAAACCATGCGGCTCGTACGATAGAGTTCCTGGGTGACAATGTTGGTTTCACAATTATAGAAATCTTGACGTACCTTCATCGCCATGACCACCTCTTCTAGGGAGGTGTTGCCTGCTCGTTCGCCGATGCCGTTAATGGTGCATTCTATTTGACCAGCGCCACTCACCACACCTGCAAGCGAGTTCGCAACCGCGAGTCCCAAATCATCGTGGCAATGAACCGAGATAGTTGCCTTAGATATATTCGGAACGGTATCAACAACGAACTTGATTAGCGCACCATACTCGGCAGGAGTGGTATATCCGGTGGTGTCCGGTATGTTGATTACAGTTGCTCCTGCATTTATGACCGCCTCAATGACCCTGCAAAGGTAATCTCGGTCTGCCCGCCCAGAGTCCTCCAAAAAGTACTCAACATCATCTACATACTTGCGAGCGATCTCTACTGCAGTGACACCGCGCTGCAACGCCTCATCTCGGGTCATCTTCAACTTGTGGCGAAGGTGGCTGTCGGACACACCCAATCCCGTATGAATTCGCGGCTTTACAGCATCCTGAAGCGCCTCTGCAGCGGATCTGATGTCTTTTTCCACCGCACGCGTTAGTCCACATACGGTGCAGTTCTTTATGATGCGGCTAATTGCCTGAACGGCCTGAAAATCACCAGGAGAGGAGATCGGGAATCCCGCTTCTATCACGTCTACGCCCAAACGCTCAAGCTGGCGCGCAATCTCAAGTTTCTCCTCTACATTGAGCGAGGCGCCAGGTGACTGTTCACCGTCTCGTAGAGTAGTGTCAAATATTGCGATATGTCTTGGCACGATCTATCTCCTGAACTTTTGCAAAGCTATTTGTCATTGCGTAAGCGGGTGAACGTCTCGTGGACGTCACCCGCGGGATTTGAATTAGGAACGGGCGAGACGATCAGTCCCTCTTCAGTTCCACATGCGCCATGCGCTGAGCCACGGCGCCCTGGTCTGCCTGGGCAGTAGTTTGCGCTTTCTCAGCTACATTGCTGCGTACCCAGCTCATCATTGCACGAAGCTGGCGACCTACTGTTTCGATCTGATGCTGTTGATCAGCGTTGTCCAGTGCCCGGAATACGGGGCGTCCAGCGCGATTTTCCAGTATCCACTCGCGCGCGAATTCACCACTCTGAATTTGCCTCAGAGTCTCCTTCATCGTAGCGCGGACGTGATCGTCGATTATTTTGGGACCCCGCGTCATATCACCAAATTGAGCAGTGTCGCTTATGGAATAACGCATTCCTGCAATACCTGCTTCGTACATGAGGTCCACAATGAGCTTTAGTTCGTGCAGGCACTCGAAGTAGGCAATCTCGGGTTGGTAACCTGCTTCTACAAGAGTCTCGAAACCTGCCTTCACTAGGGACGTAGCGCCACCGCAGAGTACGGCCTGTTCCCCGAAGAGATCAGTCTCCGTCTCCTCTTTGAAGGTGGTCTCCAACACGCCGGCGCGAGTACCACCAATTGCACGGGCGTAAGCAAGAGCAATGTTTCTCGCCTCTCCGGTATGGTTCTGGTGTACCGCAATGAGACAGGGTACACCTTTACCCTCTTGATATACCCTGCGCACTAGATGGCCAGGTCCCTTGGGTGCAACCATGAACACGTCGATATTCGCGGGTGGTACGATTTGACCAAAGTGAATGTTAAATCCGTGGCCAAACGCTATTGCGTTACCTGCCTTAAGGTTAGGTTCAATAGACTCTTTGTACAGAGCGGCCTGGAATTCATCGTTCACGAGAATCATGATTACGTCCGCCGCGGCGCTCGCTTCGGAAACGGACATCACCGTATGGCCATCACTTACTGCGCTATTCCAGCTTTTGCCTGGCCTTAGGCCCACAATCACATTAACTCCACTCTCCTTAAGGTTAAGAGCGTGGGCGTGTCCTTGGCTGCCATAGCCGATAATCGCTACGGTTTTACCGCGCAATGCTGCGGGATCAGCGTCGTTGTCGTAGTAAACTGTTACAGCCATGTGGGCTGTTCCTCCTTATTTCTGGTCCACATTTACGCAAATATCTGCTGGCATTCGTCGCAGATCATGCGCAATATTTATTAGCAGGCTATCCAACTTGGCATTACTGCTTGTGCGTGGTCTTCGTTTGTTTCTTCATTGAGGGCCACGTCAATTCTATTATTCGTGCTGCACGCGTTGTAGTATCCAATTTCATCGTCAATAAGCCGCCGGTATTTGGTCCCTGTAGCCAATATCTAATCGTAGGCTGCGGGCCACCAGTGGCACCAAACATATCAGGTTCCGGCTGCAACGGACCGTACTTCTTGATTATCTCCGCAGTGATATGCTTCAGCTTCTCCGCTGAATAAGCTTTCTGCAGTTTTGTATCGAGATCCGTTCTGGCGACATCAAACTGATTGTTCTTCAAGGATGTCACGAACTGCGTGGATGTTGCAATGTAGCCAATTTTGTTGACGGCGACTTTGGCAACATAAAAGCTGAAGAGTAGAAACCCGACAATTCCTACACCCAGGCACCCACCGCAACCCAATAGAGCCCACTTCAACATTCGGTTTCCCGCCATCTGGTCAGTCTCCTTTAGGCTGTTGGCTGTCGCGGTTTGAGGGCGCAGTTACCAGCTTAGTGATTGCAATCCCTCCAACAACACCAACTAGAATAAAGAACACAACGTTTACAACGACGTTCTTTACCGTATCTAACCCCATTGCGGACGTATTCAGTTCGTAGATTTTCCAGAGCACAAAGTTGAACGGCGCAGCCAGTGCGACCAGAATGCCGGCTCGATACCACCACGAAGGTACTCGCGTTAGGCGGCCCACGACGATCGTCAACACAAAGGCGGGAACCGGTACCAGTAAAGCGAGTACTAAAAATACGCGGTTCACTTCGGAGGTGGTTACGAGTTCTTTCATCGGAAGAGACTATTCTGCGTCTCGCCCAGTGCGGCTCGCAGTTTTCGAGCCTCTTGCCATGGCAATTATTCCGGTACGTACCATCTCTCTAATCCCATAAGCCTCTAGCAAGTGAATGATTTTATCTAGCTTTTCAGTGCCGCCTGTCACTTCAATAATGAACGCCTTATCACTCATGTCGATAATACGGCCCCTAAAAATTTCCACGATCTGCATGATCTCACCACGGTGGTGCGCCTCGGCATTCACCTTGATCAACGCGAGATCCCGCTCAACGGCGGCTGTTTCGGTATAGTCAACCACTTTGGTAACTTCTACCAACTTATTGAGCTGTTTGGTGATCTGCTCCAATACGCGGTGGTCACCATTGACAACGATGGTCATGCGCGAAATCTCCGGGTTGTCTGTAACCGACACCGCCAGAGATTCTATGTTGTATCCTCTACGGGCAAATAGACCTGCCACTCGCGCGAGTACGCCAGGATGGTTGTCTACCAATACAGTAATGGTGTGTTGTTGTTGCAGCTGTGCTACGATCGTGTTACTCAATTGTAGGATTCCTCTCACTTGGTTATGAGCCAATGATTGTACCGCTTGACTCGGCGGATTGGGCATATTTCAGTCGGCTTGAACCATGGGAACAGATGGACACTCTGGTGGCGCCGTCTACTCATCAACGATCGTCGGTCTCAACTGTTGTGAAGCGATTAACCGATGTCATGCGGTTCCTACCCGTACAGTACGGGTGGCACGTTGGTTCAACAATGCAGACTGGGGTTCGTACTCTTACAAATCGTAAGGCGGACCGTCGTCGTCCCCGTCGCCTTCGTCATCCAGAATGGTATCCATTCCCGGCATTGGGGGTTCAACGAGCAAAGCATCCATCGCCTCCGCGGGCAATACAATGCTTGCAAGACCAGAGGGCCCAGGCCAGCCTAGCGGCGGATACTGCGAATTGGATTTACCAACATGTGCTTCGGCGTAACCGAGGCAAATTGCATAGTCCAGATGAAGCAAGTCTCTAGGTGTAATAGGACAAGCTTGCATCTGTTCCATAAAACCCGGAGGCAATTCGGCAATTCCGTGGTTAGCACGGGCATATTCAGTAAGGAGCGGCACGGTTTTCAGGAAAAATACCTGAGAAAAAACCGGTCTTACTACATTTCTAAAGTACTTACCATTGCGCATGAGACACTGGTAACCGCTTCGGTAGTAACGCCACAACGCGTCAGGGGCCATATCTTCCAAAAACGTGCCGCCTCCGTGGCAGAGCGAAGCTGATACCAACTCCGCTCTGTAACATTTTCTAGACTCTATTCGGCGCCACTTGCGCCCACTTCAACAACCTGCTCTAACACGCGCTCTTCGTCTGCGAATGACCATGTTTCACCGTCAGCATGAACGCTAGCTTTTACCTGTTCAAGGTCATGGCGAAGCATCATCTCTTTCACCGATTGACCAGACGGTATCATTGGATAGACTTTCTCCATTGTAGGAATGACACAGTCTATAACTACCGGTCGGTCGGTTACCACTTTTGCCTTAATGAGCGCCTCACGCAACTGTTCACGAGTAGTTGCGCGCATCCCTACGCCGCCGTACGCCTCAACTAGCTTAACAAAATCTGGTGAAGCCTGAAGGTCAACCGCACTATATCGTTCCTCATAGAACATCTCTTGCCATTGCCTTACCATGCCGAGCGAGCGGTTATTCACAATAACGGTAATGACTGGAACACCGTAAACAGTTGCTGTCATCAACTCCTGAATGCACATTTGTATGGAACCATCACCAGATAGGCATACGACGCGCTTATCAGGATTGGCAAACTGAGCACCGATGGCTGCAGGAAGCCCAAATCCCATAGTACCCAATCCACCAGAAGTTATCCACTGCCGAGGTCGATTACACTTAAAATACTGAGCGGCCCACATCTGGTGCTGTCCCACGTCGGTAGCCATGATGGCGTCATGATCGAACAGCTCATTAACCATTTCGATAGCATACTCCGCATACAGGTTACCATCGTTTGGATAAACTAGAGGGAAGGCCTCTTTCCACTCCATAATCTGATCATTCCAGGCTGTTGCCTCACGCGGCTGCACCTGCTTGATAAGTTCTGTCAGGATGTTCTTCACATCGCCAACAATGGGAACATCAGGCTGCATAACCTTACCAATCTCTGCGGGATCAATGTCGATATGGATGATGCGCGCCCCTACGGCAAACTTATCGACATTGCCAGTTACGCGGTCATCAAAGCGCGCGCCAACGGCAATCAACAGGTCGGCGCTGTTCACCGCGTGGTTTGCGTAGGCGTTCCCGTGCATCCCAAGCATTCCAAGCGCCAACGGATGCGACTCGTCGATCGCACCTTTGCCCAGCAGTGTTGTCGTTACGAGAATGTTGGTGCGTTCGGCAAGTGCAGTAACTTCCGCCTGGGCTCCCGACGCAATTGCCCCGCCACCAACGTAGAGTACGGGCCGTTCCGCTTCAGCGATCAACTGAACTGCTTTCTTCATTTGCAGATCTGGCACACGCCCCGAAGGACCAGCAGGGCGATAAGACGGAATGTTAACCTGTTTGGGATAGTCCTTTTCTACGTCGAACTCTATCTGATTGCGGCTTACATCCAGAGGAATATCAACCAGCGTGGGCCCAGGTCTTCCAGACTTGGCGATGTAAAACGCCTCCGCAATAGCAGATGCCAAATCCTCGACCCGTTTGACCAAGCGATTATGCTTGGTAATTGGCATCGTGATGCCAGTTATGTCGGCCTCCTGAAACGCGTCCTTACCGATAACCGAAGTTCGCACCTGTCCGGTGATCGCAACCATAGGAATCGAGTCCATGTAAGCCGTCGCAATTCCAGTAACTAGGTTCGTTGCACCGGGACCACTGGTGGCGAGGCACACTCCCACTTTTCCGGTAGAACGGGCGAACCCATCGGCCATGTGCGAGGCGCCCTGCTCATGCCGCACAAGGATGTGCTTGATGTCATGACAATCAAAAATTGCATCGTAAATTGGAAGCACTGCTCCGCCGGGATAACCGAAGATGTGGGTAACCCCTTCTTTACGCAGACACTCCAACAAGATTTGTGCGCCGGACATTAACATGTGTAAAATTCTCCTACTCTAGACCGACCATCAGAGTAACCCTCCGATGACATTGGCTGCAAATTACCGCACCATAAACAAAAATACCCCTCATCCACAAGGGACGAGAGGCATTCCTCACGCGGTACCACCCTTGATACTGGCACGCGTTAACGGAACGCGAACGGTAAGCTGTAGCTTCGCCAGTCACTCAAGGCGGTATATCGGCCGCAAACCGGAACACCTACTCTGAATAATCATTTCAGTAGTTCTGCTCAGAGGGGAGATTCAGCAGATGCCACCGTCGTCTTTCACCATCCGACGACTCTCTGAAGATGCGCTATCTGCTTACTGGCCTCGTCATCGCTTTAAATACAGGTTATAGAAACATGATACCACAGGTCGTGGACTGTGTCAACATACTAATATAATAATTGTTGGCACTGTTGTCCGCCGCCATAAGGTGCAGATTCTTATCGGTACGAGTTGATGGCGCCAGCCAGCTTCCTTGCAATAGCCGCAGGTGACAAACCGCCGACAATAAACCAATTGTATCGCGCGCATCACCATTAAGTGGGACCACAGAACGTTATTAGTCACTACCGCTAAGGATTTGATGAGGATGAGAACATTATCCATTCGCGAAGCTGGGAGCTACCATCTGTGTCGAGTTCACTATGTTGAACCATTAGACGCACTAACCCCAAGGTATCCGGTGGTGAGCATCGTACGACCGTCGCATTTACAATGTATTCCACGTTGCCCAATCTGTAGGTGACGACCAATTTCGCACCTGGATTAATGGCACCACGAATAACCAGTGCGCTGCCGCCCAAGCTGATGTTGGAGACAGCACCTGCCAGAAGATTGCCATCCTCCACACTCACCGTTGCCTCGGTACCAGGTTCCACGGCAAATCTGGGATGAACTCGGCGTTGGAGCCTCACAAATTTTGTTGGATACAGTAGCTCGTACCCGTCAACAGGCTCTGAAACTGTGCCCAAATATCGTGAAGCACCGCAATATACGCCGTTGACGCCAGTAGATTCAATCGTAAGACGCATTCCCCGTCGCAATGGTGGTGCGAAAGCGATACGACTGCCCCCTACAACCATAACTGCATCCTGAGTTACATTCATAACTCTTGTAGAGTGCCGTACATTATCTGCGAGGACTGTGACGCGCTGGCCCGGGTTCATTATGTCGCCAGCCGGCCCATTTGTACTATTTCGGTCGGAAGTGAGTACCCGGGGCATAAGATCCGATAGCGCGTCCATACCATAAGGTTTGTGAAGAACGTGATCTACACCCAGATGTGCTACCGATCCAATCGTTATTGTCTTGATTTCTGAGGTGGTTGCAACAATTAGTGCGTCTGGGCAAATTGCTCTTACGATGGGAAGTTCATCGCTACAGCGGTCCATGCGAAGGTCCCACAAGATAAGGTCAAAATTCTGCATGGAAGCTGCGCGGCGGCCAGCACGGGAATTAGAGGCTGTAGTAACGTCGGAATTACGGCCGATGAGGGCGCCAATTACACGGTTAACATAGGGATCCGGGTCGACTACCAGTACTTTTACACCGTTATCGCTATTAACCATACCTGCAGGGACCTCGATGCGTAGTGGTTTGTACCCACAAACGGGCAGAAGGACTTCGTCATCCTCCAGGACGACAACAAGTCGTTAACCGAATTTGGGTGCAAATATCGTGCCAACTCGCATATATACAAGTTGTAACCAGTTCACAACAACTACACACAGCGTTTTCAGGCCAGTCGAAGCGAATTTGGAAGTAGATTGGCAGTAACCTCCTCCGCGTCGGCATCTGCAAGCACTACGGTGCGCTCCATGATGTTTTCTAACTCGCGCACATTGCCTGGCCACGGATATTTGAGCAGGATACCTTTTACTTCGGGGGCAATTGAGCGAATTTTGCGATTATTGCGTGAAGCAAATCGCTGCAAAAAGCCTTCGGCTAAAGGCATAATGTCTTCCTTTCGGTCTCTCAATGGCGGTACAACAATCTCAACAATGTTAAGGCGGTAGTATAGGTCAGACCTAAACTTTCCATCCTGAATAGCTTTGTCCAGCCGCTGATTAGTCGCTGCAACTAAGCGAACGTCAACCTTTATCGGCCGATTGCCGCCCACTCTCTCAAACTGCATCTCCTGGATTACTCTCAGCAGTTTTACCTGCATGTGCAGCGTGATATCTCCTATTTCGTCCAGAAAAAGTGTGCCAGTATTAGCCATTTCGAAGCGGCCGACGCGAGTACTCGCAGCTCCCGTAAACGCATTTTTCTCATGACCAAACAGTTCGCTCTCGAGCAGCGTCTCCGAAAGCGCTGCACATGAAATCGGCACAAATGGCTTATCCGCTCGCCGACTTAGTGCGTGCAACGAACGTGCTACAAGTTCTTTACCAGTACCGCTTTCGCCCTGTATTAGAACTGTGGCCGCCGTGTCTGCCACACGCTCCACGACGTCGTACACCTCCTGCATGGCTGGACTGGTGCACCGCATTGCTCCAGAATGTGATGATTCACCCCGGGATCGTCTAGATTTACCTGAAACCGAAGGAGCTCGCCCAAAATCTACCGCTTTCTTCACCAACTGACGGACTTCATCCAAGTCGAAGGGCTTCTGAATGTAATCGAAGGCGCCGGCCTGAGTGGCCTCAACGGCCGAGCGGATAGTGCCGTAAGCCGTCACCACAATAGCCACGCACTGAGGGTGAAGCTGTTTCAGTTGTTTCAAAACGTCCACGCCACTGAAGTCAGGAAGGATGAGATCCGTCACAAGAATTGACACCGGATTTTCCCCGGCGTACTCTACGGCCTTGCGGCCGCAATCGGCACTAGCAACGTGGTAACCGTCCCGCATGAAAGCCGCTTCAAGGACCCTTCGAATATTTGGCTCGTCATCCACCACGAGAATGTTGACATCGGCAGCGCTCATTCGTGCGATTTTCCTTTTAAAAATAGTTTATCTATCGGGCAGTCCCTCTTCGTTACCTACTGATACACGATGTTGCGGCCCTAACCTGATACCGCGATCATGCATGGGTTCCAAGGGCAATAAAATTCGAAAGGTAGTACCGACGTTCGGGCGGCTGTCGAGTATTATGCGCCCACCATGCTGATCGATGACCTTCTGCACTATCGGCAGACCCAGCCCTGTCCCCTTCGTTCTTGTCGTCACAAAGGGTTTAAAGATTCTTTCAGTGTCCGTAGAAGCAATACCGTGTCCTTCATCCTGTATTGCAAAGTACACACACATGCTGCGCTCGTCGAACCCGGTCAAAACTGTGAGTTTTCCTCCATGTGGCATTGCTTGTGCGGCATTCATTACTAGGTTTCGAATTACCTGGTCGATCTGGCTTTCGTCTGCCAACAGATGTGGAGTGTCTTCACTCAACTGCCAATCCAGTGCAATTTGGCTGTTAAGAAACAATTCTGAGAGCTTTGCAATAGAGGATTGAAGTAAATCATTGATATCCACCTTCTGCAAATCAAGAGTACCAGGCCGTGCGAAGTCAAGTATCTCCCCCGTAAGTCGGTTAAGGCTGTCAACTTCATCGATGATAATATCTGGCCAATCCGTATTGGCATGAACGGCCTCAAGGTCGCGCTTCATCAACTGCGCCGCCGCGCGCATTGGAGATAATGCGTTGCGGGTTTCATGGGCCATCCTCGCCGCGAATTGACCAATATCCGCTAGTCTCTGCATCTTCTCCAATTCAGCCTGCAAACGCGTCTCCTGGGTTAGGTCCTCTACAATAATAACCAAACCAGGCGTTTCAAACGGAGTTGCCGGCAGCGGAGTAACAAACAATGCTATGTTTACTTCGCCACCGGAGGTATGCACGGTCAATCGGGTACGGGGCAACCCAACACCCGATCTCCTTACCTCCGCTAGCTTGCCCAGGACCTGGGCCTTCTCCTCGGGCCAAATGTCCAACCTGTTCACCAGCGTTTCCAGGGTGGCCTCGTGGAACATACCTCCGGTCAACTTTAGCGTCTGCTCGGCCGCAGGATTCCAACGAATAATCTTTCCCTCAGAATCCGTGCTAAGGATTGCAACGCCCACCGAATGTAGTACTTTATCCGTGTATAGACGAACGCGTTTAGTGGTCTCCAACGCATCCTGCATCTCATAATATAATCTTGAATTCTCAACAGCAACACCAACCTGCCCTGCAAAACCGCTCAGCAGGCTAAATTGCGCCGCAGTTATTGGCTGCGGCGACGAGCGATTGTCGGCTACGATTAGCCCAACGCACTTTGCCTCCGTATCGAGTATCGGTGCCACACAAAAGGTATCCACACCTAGCGCTCGGGCAAGACCGCGTATTCTAAGGTTGAGCTTAGGATCAAAGCGATTGGCGGCATCACTCCGGCACGAGAATAGGTGTGATATACCAGACGACGCCACCAGACCCAGGGGACCATCGCCTCCACGGGCCCGAAGTCGGTAGAAACCCTGGCCATAGCCAGCCCACTTCCTTGGCATGTATACCGGCCGAGCGATATCAAGCATTAAAACACCACAACGCCTAAATCCCGCCGTTCTGCAGACCTCCTCTACCACGTTCTCAAGTAACCTGTCGAGGTCGGTATTCTGAATCAGAGCGCGAGATAGTGTTGAAAGTGTCTCCAGTTCTTGTGCACGCCGCTCCAGGTCTTCATAGAGCCGAGCGTTTAGAATAGCCAGTGCAGCCTGTGCGGCAAAAACGGAAATGAGTTGCATGTCTTCGTGAGAAAAGGTCGCCCCAGGAGTCCCACGGCGAATAGCAAGAACCCCGATGACCTCTCCTGCTTGATCCTTCATCGGCACCACGATTGCCGGCCCCTTATCGGAACTGATATCGATGTGACTCAATCGGGAATCTGGACATGCTGGATCAATCAGAATCGGCTCTCGTGTTTGCGTTACCACACCGGCAACGCCTTCACTTACCTTTTGTAATTGCTGCGGGACGTCATCTGGAAGGCCGTAGTTTGCAGCTAATAGCAGGTGGCCCGACTGTTTATCAACAAGTAGCACAGAGCAGACCGCAGCCTCCATAAGAACAGCCGTCCTGGTTGTTATATCCTTCAGAAGCTTGTCGGTGTCCGTCGGTGCAACTTCTCTACCAAGTTCGTACACCGCGGCCATTTCACTAATCCGCTTCCTGGTAAGAGCGTCTGCCTTCTCCGCCCGTGTGTTAAGACTCCGCAATGTAGCCGAGTATCCTAAAATAGCGGTGATTGCATGCAACTCGTCCAAGGGCAGTGTAACTTCAGGTGGGGCAGCAATAAGGAGGCTGGCCTCTGTTACCGTACCCGCTCCGACAGCAATTTGAGTAATCGCCACATCGTGAGGTTGCCTGTCAGAGGCATCTAACAGTTGTGCGTCTCCGCAAACGATCTGCTGTCGCAACGGATGGGTAACGGTTAGGCTCGCCGCTCGCACACCATAGGCCGGTTCCAACATATTCACCACGGCACACAATGAAGCTTCAAGTGTGGCTGCAGTAGTAACTGCCTCGACGATTTGACTGAGAAATCCTTGTGCGGCTGCGGTACCTGATGTTTTCAAGGTCGTAACATTGTGGCTGTTCATTACCACCAAAACTCCTTAACGAGCCCCAGGCAAATTCGCGCAAATACGAGACAAA
>DAIDKH010000071.1 GCA_027450145.1 Chthonomonadaceae bacterium
CCAAGCGATCGTGCAAGTATATGAGGCTGCATTTAGGGCTGATGACATCTGGAGAGCTTGAGGCGCTGAGGGGCCCTGGGATACGTATGGTGCGTATTCCGCTTGTGCCCACCATTCCCCGTTGGTTATACTCTCGGTGAACTGCATGAGGCTCCATAGTTCTCCCATCGAGCTTGCGCTGTTCGCGGCAGAGAGTGCGAGCCTCCCGGATGATCGGAAGGCGTGGATGGACCGCAGACTGGTGTCAAAATCGGGTTGTATTTCAGCGGTAAGCTGTGAGAGGTTCCAACCATAGTCGCGCAGGATTTGCGAGGCGGTCTTGACCCTGAAATCGGGTAGTTGAGCGAGTGGATCTGTGACCAATACTCGCCTATGGCCGTACCGAGCGACGCTGGACGGTACAGATTGAGTAAGGGAGCCGCCCTGACCATTCTGTGGCGCCCCGCTGCTGATCTCAACGACATTTCGAAGCTGCTTACCATCAGTGTAGCGATTCAGGTTGCGGGAATCCTGGTTGCCATCGGGCGCGGCAATAAATAACCGAACGGGCCTTCTTTGGTTGTAAGGTGGCTCAAACACCTGCAGTGTTCCATTTCCATCGGCAAAGATCCGCCATCCAATCTCGTGCCAAAGTTCGTACTGGTAACCTAACTGGCTGTTTGCCTGCCCCTGCCAAACGGGGAACTTAAATCCCGTGAGCCCCGCGCCAACCGCCCAGCCAATCTCTGCATTAGTGAGCGGAGCGTCATAGGCTCCCGGGGCGCCTCGCCATCCGCTGGCTGCCGTGAGGAGACTATAAGCAATGTCCGCAAGTTCAGCATAGTCGAATCGACCAGTAAGTCGGGTTTCGTTGTTATCGGCGAGCCGCTTCAGCGTATCGGTGACCAGCAGTTGTATCCACCCTTCTGGTGACCACTGTATCCCGTCTCCAAGGTAACCTCTAAAGCGGTTCATACCCAACCAGCCGCCTGCACTGCCCCCATAGACAGCTGCCTCGTCCACAGCAATCACCTGCGCAACGTCGGACCGTGACTCTATGGTAATTCGAACATACCTGGCGGGGCAATCTAGATCACAGAAGGCTACCTCTGTGGCGTTGGGTTCGTACAGGTCGCCCAGTACGCCATCCTCCCAATCTCCACCAGGGCCGCCAATGGGGCGGGGTTGCCAGCTGTTGAACGTTACGTTGTCCGCACTTAGCTCAACAGAGACGCTCCCAGGAAGCGTTGCTGTGGCTGTGTTTGAGCAGATGCGCAGTGCTACGTGATGGATTTGCTGGTTGGCGCCAGTATCGCACAACAGGGATATTGAGGATCCCGGCTGTAACTGCCAGGCAGCGCAGTAGGCGGTAGGAAGCGACGCAGAGTCGAACGGCGCAAACATTCCATCGTTCAGCGCCGTCATGGTGCCGCTGGTGGGCGGCGAACTAGCGCTCCAGGAATGACCCATCGCAAGATTGGCGAAGCACCACACTCCCAAACGAAGTAGGAGCGGGCGTGCTTCGTCCAACAGCGGGTCGTAGCTTCCAGTCGCGACGTTTGCAGGAGACGTTTGCAATCCGGGGGTTAGTATGCCGGCATTATCCGGGAGCCAGCAGACCATCTGGCTTGGCTGTCTATACCGATGCGTAATACTGATAGGGCGATCTTTGCTGGCAGAGGGTTGCACGGGAAGAAGGCTCCAGGTGCCCGCGCGTAAATACCAGAGCTCTGGTAGCAGTGCGCTCCTTGTGCCTTGCCGGTGAACCCGCACCGCCCAGGAGATCATTGGGCTCAGCAGGCCATAGACTTGCGTGTTAGGGAGCGAAATCGGGTCCGCATATACTCCAGGACCGGCAGCGTATCCGCTGTCACCCCAAATCTCGGGGTTAAAACCTCCCACCGTCACGGGGTTGGTTGCAGTTGTAGCGATAGCAGTGGCTCCTCGTGTGTAGATTGTACGTGACTATTACAATCTACAAAGGGCGAGACATATCGTAATATGCCGACGCTCGCGACGCTGATGAGGCGTTTAGTTGTTGCTGCAGCTGGCTATTGACCGCAGTTTTGACGCCGTCAATGTACAGGTGTACTACGGGCGCAGAGGGGGGTGGTACATAGCCTGGCAGCAAACTAGCCGCACTGTTGCCGCCTGTGGCTCGGTAACGGTAGGCCATGTAGTCGAGACTACCAGGTGAAAACTGAAGGGCCGGGTTTTGTATCCTACTTTGCGGTACGTGGTGGTGGCCCCCAAATAGCCCGCCAAGTAGATTGATTGCTAGACCTGCTACTGCACCTATCGGCCCGCCAATAGTGGCGCCAGATAGTGCACCGTTGATGGCGCCGCTCAACGTGATGCCATGGTCAACGCCCTGCGCAAATGCATTGTAAGCAGCACCGATGTCGTTGCCGTATCGTACGCCATGAAGGTTGAACGGGAGGCGAGCCGGTATTACTGATCCGCGGTTCGTACTTGCATAACCAGAGCGCAGCGTAAGGGTGCTGCCGGGTCGAACAGTGCTGGTCAGTCGTTCAACCGCCGAACTTTGCGCATTGATAATTGGCGCAACCAGGTCCGACCATTTACGTGCGACGCGGCTCGCAATTTCCTCGGATGTCATGAGGAGGCTGGCGGTAGGTTGAGGTGGGGCGGCACGGTAGGATTGACTGACCCCGCTACTGGAAAAGTGATCGCTGCTGCGCATTAAGCCACTCCTTGTAAAACTCATATAGAAACCCAGGAGCCTCTAATTTAAGGCGTGCGATGAACACTTCGCGCCATGGGTCATGCCGCTGCAGGATAGCGTTTGCACGTTGAAGCCAATCATCTATCGCGTCCTGCCACCAGGGTATATGACCGTCGTTCGTTGGAAAGTGGTGGATAGCTGTTGCCGTTACACTGCCGGCGCGCAGCAGTGCAGCGGCAAGGTAGGGACCATCGCATCTGTCACGCGGTCTAGCTCCAAATACCGTGTGACCAGTGCCTCGCGCTCGTCGTCATCAAGGTCTGCTACCTGTTCAGTGGATTGCCAAACCTGCTTGAAATGGTCATGGTTGTCCCGCACGGCAATACAGAGAGTGCTCAGGGTAAACTGGCATTCAAACTCCTGTTGGTAACGCTGGCTGCGCCAATATTGTATGCAGAGTTCGATAAGTGCGTCACGCTTTAATTTGAATGCTTTGCAGCGAACTTCCTCCGCCTGGGAAACCGCATAGTCTTCGCGTAGGGCTGGCAGCTCAAGACACGCTCGGTCCCAGGAGGTAACGCGGCAGCAAAACTCCTCGTCGCTTTCCATAGCATCACGGATTGGATGCGGAATGTCTGGCCATAGCAAAACCGAGCGAACCGCTGCTTCGTTTTTGGCAGCATCGTACGTCATCTGTACAAGGTCCGGTGTTTCCAGCGAATTCAGCTGAAGTGCAAGGTATTCCGCGCCGTCCGTTCCTGGTCGGTACCTCTGCATGAACCTGGCGGCGGCGAGGTCGGCGCTTTCTCGCGCGGTGTTGCGCTGAAGCGAGTTCATTGTAACTATCCATACTGTGCTTCCGCATTTTAGTCGGTGTTCGCCCGCGGAACGCACTAAAAAGCTTTGGGTAAGGTGAGACAAAGAGAGATCCTTATTGACAGGTAGTGGGGCACACCTCGGGTCGAAGCTGCAGGTAGACAAAATGGCTGAAGTGGTTCCCAGGGTTCGGCTGCGAATTGCTGGCGCCGGACGACCCTGGGACTGGTGGGTTGGTATGCCTCTTTTAACTATCGTGATTATTTGCGTAACGGCAGGTACCATCGCGGCTTGTATTGCGTCGATTGCAAACGTCATGCTCTTCAAGGAACCCGTTCACCTGAGCCCATCTTATCAAGGTAGTTCATTGGTGCGTTTGCCAATAGCCAGAATATCACCTCTAGCCTTCAATCCGGTATCCATTTGCAATGAGACACCGAACACTGGAGGGTAGCGAATTCGCGTGGAAATGGACTGGTATAGTTCTCGTTGGACAATTTAACTAATGTGAACTTATAACGCCGCTGCGCGTCTATGCTTTCAAGTAGCTTGGCGACTGGTGCGATTACGTACTAGCTTCGTACGAATGTAAGATGCGGTACCTAATATCCAGTTGCAGTTGCTAGTGATACGAACGTGGCAGGTACAATCCAAGTGGTAACGTGTAACGCTGAGGCAGCGGCATTGCGCCGTCGAGAGGAACAGGCACGAGTTGAACACGAATTGCTGCAGATGTGCCGCAGTTTGCGCGTAGGCGATAAGGTACCAACGCATACAGAGCTCATGCAGAGGTTTTCGGCATCGGAGCGAACAGTACTGCGTGCGTTGGAGCGATTAACGCAACGTAGGATCATCATTCGTAAACACGGTTCCGGTACCTATATCGCACCAACGGCAGAAGATCAGCCACTGGAGGAAATTGAGGCCGCGAACCAATCGGTGATTGGGGTCATAGCACGGTTCGATCACTCCATTTTTCGTAACATGGGCCCGCGAGTTTACCGTTGCATGAGGCGACTAAACGTAGAATTGCAATGGCTGCCGTTAGTGGACGGTCGGCTGCCGGGCACATTGATCCCCCACAACGTGGTTGTATTTGGTTATGACCTATTAAAGCAAGCGGCAATGCTTCAGGCCGCGGGTAAGCGCGTCGTGGTCACAGGTACCCCGCCATTGGGACAGATATCACCTCTACCCTGTATAACTGGTGACCACCACGGCGCCGACAGGGTAATCTCTCATCTTTATGATTTGGGGCATCGCAATATCGCGGTGATTTCATCATCCAGCGGACCGCCTTATGGCATGCATTGGTATGACTTAACCACGTTTTCCACGACACTCGATCCACATGATTCGGTTAGCGTTAACCTCGTGCCTCTTTCGAGGGCCATGCAGTGGCACCGCGACCGTGAGTGCGTAAGATCGTTCTTCTGCTATGAAGGAGCGCCCACGGCTGTAGTGGTATGCAATGACGACGTCGCAATTACCATTATGTCCACCCTGCAGTGGGCCGGCATCTCAGTTCCGGATGATGTTTCAGTCGTGGGATACGGGGCAGAGGGTTTCGGAGAGTTCGCGCATCCATCGCTCACCACCGTAGACCCACATCTGGACGAGGTCATGAGCCTTGCAGCGGAGATGCTGTTAACAAACGATAGAACCGCCTTGCCAATGTCTACGGTGGTGGTTCCAACGTTAGTCGTTCGTCAATCCTCGGCAGCAGTGCGCACAATGGCTTATTCCGTTTAAGGCTGGGCTGCAATGGCCTCTGGTCGGGCAGCAAGCACGACGGTGCGTGTTATAAGCCCCGGCATACCGGCCCGTGCAATGGTCACAACAACCCTGTCACCCACCTTGTGCTTGTGCACAAAATCCGCGACACTGCTTATCCCCTTGATTGGATGTCCGTTAAGTGCGATCAGCACATCGCCAGGCTGCAGGCCAGCCATGCTCGCCGGCGATTCGCGCAGGACCCGCACCACTGCTGCGCCTGTGTTGGGCGAAAGTGCCAGGGCCGCTGCAAGGTTTTCCGGAACGGCGCTAAATTCTATGCCAAGCCATGCAGCGCCGGGTGTTCCAGGTAAATGTCCATCTTTTATGATTTCAAGTGCAATCTTGCGCACCGTGTTGGATGGAATGGCGAAACCGAGGCCGATGCTTCCACCCTGCGGGCCCGAACTTAAAATCGCTGTGTTAATGCCGATGAGCTGCCCGGCAATATTGGCCAACGCGCCCCCGGAATTGCCCCTGTTAATCGGCGCATCCGTTTGGATGGCGTCTGTTAGTCCACGTCCGTCGCCAAGTCGAAGGTTGTGCCGGTTGAGCGCAGAAACGACACCTACCGTAACCGTACTACCCAGGCCAAGAGGATTGCCCACTGCAATAGTCCAGTCGCCAACCTGTAGATTTTGCGAGTCGCCAAATTGAGCGGCAGGCAGCTTTTTTGCGGCAACATGAAGCACTGCGAGGTCCGTAGCTGGATCAGATCCTACAAGTGAGGCGTAGTACCAGGCACCGCTGGCGGTCGTAACCTTAATTCGGGTGGCTCCCTCGATTACATGGTTGTTGGTAACGATATAACCATCGGGGGTAAGTACGACTCCAGAGCCCTTGCCGCGAACCTCCTCGTTAAGGAGAAAGGGCATGCCCGCGGCATCGCGCATCGCTAGCTTTCCCACGGTGTCTATGTTGACGACCGCAGGTTCGATATTCTTGACAGCCGCTATGAATGGACTACCTGCCGAAGAGTCTACTTTAATCGGCGGCGCACTAAGTAACGCTAATGCCCGCTGCCTGGATGCGGATATGTTTAAAGGTGTATTGTCGCGCAGATGCATGACGAATGCGCCAGCTGCAATTCCGGCGAAAAAGAGCAGAAGGTACGATACTGCGCGCTTAAGCATGAAAATTACTTCGCTTTACCAGTGGCGATTTTACGCACCAGATCCGCCATTTCAACGGCTGTGAGTGCTGCTTCCGCACCTTTATTACCAGCCTTGCTACCAGCGCGTTCAATCGCCTGTTCAAGTGTCTCGGTTGTTAGGACACCAAAGCCGATTGGAATGCCACATTGCAGTGTGACCGTATTAATTCCATTAGTTACTGCCGAGGCCACAAATTCATAGTGTCCAGTAGCACCGCGAATAACACAGCCCAATGCCACCAAGGCATCATAGGTGCCTGTCTCGGCCATCGCTTTCGCGGCAAGCGAGATCTCGAAACTGCCGGGTACGTGTACCACTGTAATGTTAGCCTCGTCAGCCCCGTGGCGCCGTAGTTCATCAAGGGCTCCCTGCAGTAGCCTATCTGTAATGAACTCGTTCCATCGGCTCACGATAATACCTACACGCATATCAGCTGCCGAAACATTTCCCGCTAAGGTGTGCAATACGTTCTCCCTGTTTAGCTGTTGTCACGTGAGACACTCAACATGTGCCCCATCTTTTCCTGTTTTGTTCGCAGGTAGTTTTCGTTGTGAGGATTTGGTGTCACAACAAGCGGCTCGTGACTGGTAATGGTTAAACCGTATCCATCCAGGCCCGCCACCTTTTTTGGGTTGTTAGTCATGAACCGAATGTTCCTCAAGCCTATATCGGCCATCACCTGCGCCCCGATACCATAATCGCGCAAATCTGGCTTGAATCCCAGCATCTCGTTTGCCTGAACAGTGTCGGCGCCCTTATCCTGCAGTTCGTAAGCTCTCAACTTATTGATGAGGCCTATTCCTCGTCCTTCCTGTTCCAGATAGATCAGCACACCGCAGCCCTCATCTGCAATGCGCTGGAGTGCAAGGTGAAGTTGGCTTCCGCAGTCGCATCGAAGCGAGTCAATGAGGTCACCCGTCACACATGAGGAATGAACACGAACGAGCGGCTGTGCACCAGGAGCCGTGATGTCGCCCTTAATAAGAGCTACTATGTGATATGGCTCCACGCTCGCTTCGTAGGCGGCCACTCTAAACTCACCGTATTTGCCTGTGGGTAGTACTGTATCGGCGACGCGCGTGATGAGACGCTCTGTGCGGCGCCGGTAGGCAATAAGATCAGCCACTGTGATGATCGTGAGATTGAACTGCTCAGCAATGCGCTCAAGTTCTGGCATGCGTGCCATCTCACCGTCGCTTCCCACTATTTCGCACAATACGCCTACGGGTTTCAGGCCGGCCAGCCGGCAGAGGTCTACGGTCGCCTCAGTGTGACCCGCCCGCTTAAGCACGCCGCCATCAACAGCTCTCAAGGGAATGATGTGGCCAGGACGCATAAGGTCATCTGGTACCGCGTTATCATCTACAAATATCGAGACTGTTTTGGCGCGGTCGTAGGCGGAAATTCCAGTAGTTGTACCGTTGCACGCATCCACCGTGATCGTCATTGCTGTGCCAAGTCGTGCGGTATTCTGCGACACCATCATCGGTAGCTGCAGTTCATCCAGCCTTTTGGCGGTTGCAGCAACGCAAGGTATGCCACGCCCCTGGGTTATAAGAAAATTGATCGCTTCAGGGGTACACCGTTCGGCGGCAAAAATAAAATCCCCCTCATTTTCACGATCCTCGTCATCTGTAACGATCACAATGTGACCGTTTCGTATCTCTTCTATGGCCTTTTCTACGGTATCAATGCCCATTTGCAGCGCACCTCATTTCCCACTCGCAGGCACTGTTAACGGTGTGCCTATTATTCATTATACGCCGTGACGGGCTATTATACTGCCAGGGTCCAGTTGCGTTTAGTCTCCTCGCGCTCAATGGTGATTGATATAATTGCTCATTCGACTTCTGTTAACTAATTTGACGGCCCACGCTACGATATACCGCGTATATAGATTACTGAACAAGGAGTACGTGCCCGCCAGCCAGAGTCCATTGTACTCCGCTGACGGACGCGTGTCGTACCAGGCCTAGTGCAGGAAGTGGCGGACTCCTGTGTAGACCATGGCGATGTTATACTGATTACATACGTCGATGGTCTCCTGGTCTTTCTTACTACCACCAGGCTGTATGATGGCAGTGATACCAGCCTGGGCTGCTGCCTCGGGACCATCCGGGAATGGGAAGAAGGCATCCGATGCTAGCACTGCGCCTTTTGCGAGATCACCCGCCTGGTTTACTGCCAAACGCACAGATTGAACGCGGTTCATTTGGCCGGCGCCTACTCCAACCAGCTGCCGACCTTTTGAGAAGACGATGGCGTTGCTGCGTACATGCCGCACCGCGCGCCAGGCAAACAGAAGTTCATCTAACTCATCCTGGGTGGGTTCGCGGTTAGTGACTGTTTTCAAGTCTTCGGCTGTCACAACAATATGGTCAGGTGTTTGAGCAAGCAGGCCCCCGGTCACTCGTTTCAGGTCGAGGCCCGTGGCGGCTGCTTTGGTGCGCCACCCCTTCAGGTCTCCCACAACCAGAAGCCGAAGGTCTGCGCTCCAGCTCTTCTTACTTGTGAGAAGCTCGAGAGCGTCTGGGTCATATCCCGGCGCAATTATGGCCTCAAAGAACGTGTTCTTACCGGTAATCTCCTTGGCAGCGGCCAGGTCTACATTCCGGCTAACCGCAAGAATCCCGCCGAATGCAGAGATGGGATCTCCTGCTCGTGCCTTACTGAACGCCTCCGCAAGACTGGCCCCTAAGGCGGTGCCACAGGGATTTGCGTGTTTAATAATGACTGCAGCCGCCTGCTGTTCCTCGCTGTACTCTTTTACTGTCTCAAGAGCAGCATTGAGATCATAGATGTTGTTGAACGAAAGCTCCCTGCCATGCACCTGATTTGCAGTGCCAACGCAGGGTTCAGTCACGCCCGGAGCGGTGTAAAATGCAGCCTTCTGGTGCGGGTTTTCCCCGTACCTGCACGTAAATGCGCGGTTGTAGGAGAGGCTTAACGCCGGCGGAAGTTCCGCTGCCGTTTGCGGTGTTTGAAGCATATTCGCGCCAAGCCAACTGCTAATTAGCGTATCGTATTGTGCGGTGTGGGAAAAGGCTGCCACTGCCAGACGCTGCCGGGTTGCGAGAGTGGTGGCCCCATTATTGATCCGCATCTCTTGCAGTACGCTCTCGTAGTCCTCAGGGTTAACCACTACTGTGACACCGCCATGGTTTTTAGCCGCAGAACGAAGCATTGCCGGGCCACCAATGTCGATATTCTCAATTGCGTCAGCAAGAGTTACATCTGGCTTGGAAACCGTAGCGGCGAACGGATACAAATTGATGCACACCACGTCTATACGGCCAATGCCCTTTTCTTTAATGGCTGCCATGTGCTCCGGTTTGCTCCGGTCTGCGAGGATACCTCCATGGACAACCGGGTGGAGTGTTTTGACACGTCCCTCCAGCATTTCTGGAAAGCCAGTTAATTCGCTGACCTGTGTTACGGGAAGCCCGGCAGCCTGAAGCGAGGATGCGGTACCACCGGTGGATACAAGCTGATATCCAAGTTCGTGCAGGCCCTGAGCGAAGGGCACGAGGCCCTGCTTGTTAGAAACGCTAAGAAGCGCGAGCGGTTTGTTTGCCATTTCTTTTTCCTTTAGAAAGCCGGGAACAATGGCATGGGGTACATTTTGCGCCCGAACCATCGCCCGGATGGGTAATCCGGTAGGCCCAGGCGCGCGGCAATCAATACGTGGTACAACGCTCCCCGGAGTGATCTCTCCATTGCGCCAGTTGCGTTGAACGAATGTTAGGTTACCCGTGTTGGTTAGCCCATGTCAACCTGTTACAATTCCACCTGGACTGCTTCGACGGTTAATTTACGCGTATTTAACCAAATGATAGCGCTTCTATCTTCCAGCAACATGCCCCGGCCAACCAATAAAGAAACAATTAGGTTTCGTTCAGGTTCAGCAACGGCGTACAGGCGTTACCTGCGTTCCATCCTGGTGCGGTATCATGATTGTGAACACTATGTGCTTGTGGAACCAATCATCGCTCATGAAACCTTTTACCCTTGCAACCTGCGTTGTGTTGTTGCTTGCGCCGGTGGCCGGTAGATGCAAACGTCCGCCAAAGGACGGGTTGCCACACCTGGGAGTGTACCGTTGGGGGGCACCCAAGGGCCCGGTACAGGTCGACGCATTTGCTGCCTGGATAGGCCGCGCCGACATATGGGCGGAAGACTTTGAAGCGTCCGATCAGTGGGGGAACGTGTCGAGCCCTACCAGTTGGATGTTCGAGCCGTGGCAGAAGTGGCTGGGTGAACACACCGGGCGGCGACTCATTCTCACGGTTCCCATGCTGGTTGGCGCATGGAATTTGAGCGGACCCCAAACTGGGCCCGGTGCAAAACAGGCCGTGTCCTTAAGGCAGGGGGCCGCCGGCGCTTACAACCGGTACTACCAAACACTCGCACGAAATCTCGTGACCTATGGATTGGGGAACTCGTATATACGGCTTGGCCACGAGATGAACGGTGGGTGGTACACTTGGCGGGCATCCGCGGATCCTACAGATTGGCCGGTTTACTGGCGACAAATTGTAACCACCATGCGAGCTGTAAAGGGTGCGCACTTTCAATTTGTCTGGAACCCTGCTAGTGGTTACCTCCAGTTGCCCGCCGAGAAGGTTTATCCGGGTGACGATTATGTAGACGTCATTGGGTTGGATCTGTATGATCAGTGCTGGGCGCAAGGCACCTACCCAATACCCCCAAGAGACCCTGCATCAGACGCCAATCGGCGCCGGCAGCTTGCCTGGAACACCGTACTCTTGAACGGCGACCACGGCCTAAACTACTGGTACCGGTTCGCACATCAGCATAACAAACCGTTTGCCATACCAGAATGGGGAGTCTGCAGTAGAACCGACGGGCATGGTGGTGGCGATGATGCTCAATTTGTACGCAACATGCATGAGTTTATGGTCACCCACAAAGTGCTTTTTGACGTCTACTTCGACGTCAACGCCGGGGACGGAAGTCACCAGTTGTCTCCCGCGGATGGCAGCGGAACTAACACGCTGTTTCCGCGTGCATCTGCAGCCTTCCGCCACCTGTTTGGACTGCACCACGTTACAAAAGGCCGGCCTAACCCTCGTCAGCATTAGCCGTTGCGAATAACTGGTTAATTAGCGCACATACCCAGTGAACGATTTCAATAACTTCACCAGGCGGCAGTTGTTGCGCTTACCAATTTGAGGTAACCGATTCACTGGCACCCGATATAGCTGCTTCACGCCAAAATTGTACAGCGGCTAGAAATAGAAGCCATAAATGTAGCAGACTTTTACCACGTCAATAAGGCAGTGTACGCCCGCTCTTATGGTATGCTTTAGGTGAGGCACCAACACCTTATCCACCCAAAATCTCTGGCGGGGTTGGTTCAGTCTCGCCACTGAACAAAAGTTGATAAATGAAATCGCTTTCGCGGCCTGCGACATCCCAGTTCTCAACTGCAAGGGCCTTCCGGCCAGGTTTTTGGATCGGGACTTTTCTTCCTTTTTTACAACATGTCGTACCTCGGCACAACTTGTTGGTTCGCCGTTGTGGAGCGGCTGGGTGGCGCCAGCTACTCCTGCAATTCATGAGCCCTTATAGCGTCTTCCACATACTTTGCAAAATCGTCAAAGCCGTCCTCCTCCACGATCTGGTGTGATCCGGGCATTTGATCGATCAATTTGCGGGCGTTGTCATAGGCATACCGAAGATTTTTTTCCTGCGGAGCACCGACGAGAACATAGAAGGTACCTACATCAACAGCACCGTGAAGAAACAGGCCTTGGCCTGCGACTCGGTCGGCTCGCTCTTGAATTTTGTGCTCATGCTTATAGTCGAATGATACTGGCTCAATTAGGTTTCGTTTGCCGTTAAGATATGAGTGATCAAACAAACGTTCCCCGATCAATGGACTGACGATTTTGACTTTTTTGAATCGCGATTTTATCGCCGGTGCAATCTTCTTGTTCCACGAGTGCCACAATTGAGCGTCATCTATGCGACTACTCGATGAATGTGTATCATAGCGGCTGACATATCGCTCGAATAGGCGACCCAGTTCGCGTTCGAAGTCAATGGTGATGCCTCCAAGCAGCCCGCCTGTCTGAAAACAGCCGCCTTGATCTGGTATAAGAAGGCGAACGACTTCGTCTAGGCTTTGTACACTGCGTTGGTAGGGGAAGAAATGATCCCTAGATAGGTCATCAGCATCAAAGCGCTCCATAATTTCCCGAAGTTCATTCTCCAGACATTCGATAAACCGCGTTACCAAACTCGCCTGAAACCCAGCGAAAGAGCGCGAAAGGCGGTTAGAACTCGTGGTGAACCGCCAATAAAGGCTCCGTTCACCTGGCGAATATAGTATAATACCTATGTTGACGAATTCCGCCGAGACTGGATCGTGTACGTACCGGAGAATCGTGAATTCAAACGGTTTTCGAGTCATTCGAAACTCTCCATAAGCCCTTTCCTAAACTCCTCCAAATGCTCACACATATTCAGTATGTGCTCTTTAATACGATCGCAATAGGTGTTCGATCCACCGAATATTTCTCCACATTGCAGAATCTGGGCCAAGTCTTCATCGTTAAGACTTTTCATTTTGTAGAAAATATCCTCCAATAGAAACATTTCACTTGGCATACGTTGCTTCAAAATTGAATGAAATACATGTTTCCTATAACCTTGCGGCATCGTTCCTGGCAATAGCTTTGCATCAAGTGCAAAACAAAATCCAAAACACATCTCGAAGTCAAATGCGACTAGTTGCTCGTTATGTACACCATAGTTTGCGTTTCCCGGAGGAACGCTCGTGCGGTCGTCGTTCTGTACCAGCATATCGAAGGTGTAAATGCTGGCAGCCTGTTCAAGTTGCTTGCCGTCAAAGTGGTCGAGTTTAGCACTGGTAATGAATCCATCGGTTAAAAACTCGCATCCCAAGCCAATTCCTGCTTTTGGAGCCTGCATTGAAGAACGACCATGTACTGATTCCAGGAAGGGATCTGTTATTTCTACTAGCGCTGGTTCGGGCGTATTAATGCCTAACCGCCGGGCCAATAAATTGCCCGTGGCCTCGAATAGCAACTTTATATCAGTTACCTCCGGCATTCCCTTTGCCTTTACGAGATATTCGCCTGCACGATCACCTTCGGGAGTTTCGCAGTACACAACCCACGGTTTGGTGCGGCCGTCCTCCATCACCTTACTGAATTGTGTGGCCACAAGGCGTTGTAAGTCGGGATGCATGGTCAAAGCTTGATTTCCTAGAGGCTTCGTTAAACGCTTCAATCCAGCGAGTAGACAATAAATTCACAACTTAACTGCTAAAATCCTCCCGCGTTATCTATGCCCACGGCTGTTACCATATGTTTCGACGTGCGGCTAGCCGTCGATATCCCATTACGCGTGCATGGAACTACTGATCACGCCGTAACCGGATCCGCGCGCTTAAAAACTCTATTATGTGTATGGGCGCGCAAGCCACAAAGGCGCGATTGCCGTCTTTGTGGCTTGCTTATATTCTGAAATGTTAGGATACTTGGCGTTGGCTACATCGTGTGGAGCAAGCGTTTGAGTCTCTTTTTCGCGGCCGAAAGGTAGACGGTCTCCGGCATGCACAAGGCTTTTTCACGGGGTTGGATGCAGCACGGCGATGCTATGGAGGCGACGATGTATAGACCACTTCGAAACTGGTGGCAGGTAATGTCAAGGTAATGAGCCAATAACCGTAGCGTCGGTAGCTGTAAACAAACAAGCATCTCGGCCACTAGTCGGACTTTTGTGGGCCCGCGGAGAAGGGGGTGCGCCCGGCCGGATTTGCGGGCAAGGCGCACGTGGAAGCTATGGTTGGTCGTTGTAGATTGAGTAGGTTGGCGTAGACAGATAGCGCTCACCCGTGGACGGGATGATTACGACAATCATTTTGCCTGCCATTTCGTCTCGCTTGGCTACTTGCACCGCCGCGTGTACTGCAGCACCAGAGGAAATACCGGCGAATACACCCTCTTCCCGCGCCATTCTGCGAGCCATATCCATGGCTTCCGGCGCGCCCACTGGAATAACCTCATCGTATATGTGAGTATCGAGAATAGATGGCACGAAACCGGCCCCAAGGCCCATGATGGGATGCCGCCCTTTAGGCTTACCGCTTAACACTGCGCTGGTGGCGGGCTCTATGGCAAAAACCTTCACGCCTGGTTTTCGCTCTTTCAACAGCTGACCAGCGCCGGTAATCGTCCCTCCAGTACCTACACCCGCTACGAGCGCGTCCACTTGCCCGTCGGTATCGCGCCATATCTCTTCACCAGTTGTACGCCGGTGTACAGCAGGATTTGCAGGGTTGTCGAACTGGTGAGGAATGAAGTAGCTGAATGGATCCTTTTCCGCAAGCTGGTCGGCTGCCTTTATGGCTCCTGGCATACCCTCGGCACCGGGCGTAAGCACGAGCTCCGCGCCCAAAGCGCGCAGCAGCGAGCGACGCTCTTGCGACATCGTATCGGGCATGATAAGTGTACATTTGTAGCCGCGCGCTGCACATACAAAGGCTAAGCCAATGCCGGTGTTACCACTTGTTGCCTCCAGCACAATCATTCCGGGCTTCAACGTGCCAGATTTTTCTGCGTCATCAATCATCGAAACTGCTATACGATCCTTGACACTGCCGAGGGGATTAAAGTACTCCAGTTTGCAGAGAACCTGTCCCTTTGCACCGTCGGTTACGCGGTTTAGGCGTACAAGTGGTGTATTGCCTACGAGTTCGGTAATGTTGCTTGCAATTCGCATTTTATTTTCCTTCGGGGCGGCTGCGCCCAGGCTTAAAGTGCTGGCATATAGCTTAAGGCGTCATCCAGACCTGTTTTTTTGCTCACTAAATCTGCAAGAGTTATGTTCTCCAATAGTTCGGATATGGTGCACTCCACCTGTTGCTCCACATCCCTCACTACCCACGCAATGCTTGCTGCCGGTGGCTCGTCGTTCTCACCGCCAGCGAAAAGTTTATCCGTGCGCAAAACTGCGCGCACTACGTCGCCTACCGCGATGCGGTCTGGCTGCCTCGCGAGATTGTAGCCACCACCAGCGCCGCGTACACTCTTCACTATTCCTGCCGACTTTAAGGATGAGAGGATTTGATCAAGATACGGACCAGGAATGTCCTGCCTAAAAGCAATCTCTCTGCTCTGGCACGCTACCGTGGTGGGCTGCATGGCGAGGTCTACCGCCGCGCACAGCGCATACCGCAACTTGGAATTAAAAAAGCTCATGTACGGTAATATCCCCCCTACAGCAAAATTATGTTGACCTAACCAGTATACTTACTAAACTACTCTCGAGTCAAACCTACTTTCAACTCCATGGCGCCGCAAGTGTTTACGATGTGGATAGCTTTTTTCTTTGTGCGTCTCTATGAGCAGGAGCGGCCATCGACTGGACGAATGTGCCAAGGACAATAACCGTGAAAAAGATACAAAAGCCCTCTTGCCAATGGAAATGCAGTAGGTGAAGAAATAGGATCGCCATGGGCGGGGCGAGCGTTCCACGCACTCCGAAGAGAGTAGAGTGTATGGCTTGAAACAGCGATGCCCTGTCGCGCTCCGCAAAAAGTAGATTCGAATTGAGATACCCTAAATCGACCCCGGATTGGGCTGCTCCGGAGATAAATCCTGCAAACATGAGCCAATGTATTGTGGGACCAAAGGCATAACACAACGGCACTATGCTGTTAAGCCCTACCGCGCAAAAGGTTGTCGTGATGGGGCCAAAGCGATCGGTAAACCAGCCCCAAAACGGATACCCGAACAGTGCCGCTAACGCAGATGCTGTGACAATAGAGGCTATCTGCTCCGGCATAATGTGAAATCGATCTACCTGATACAGTGGGTAGTACGTGTTGGCGCAGAGGTTGCCAACGCCTGCCAGAAACACTCCTATGCAGAATCTGCGGTAAGCGGTGTTTGTTCGTAATATTTCTACCGCATCGCGAAGAAAATGATTGAGAGGTGGCTTTGGCTCGCGTTCAGTGTGCGGTAGCCGCAATCGACTAAACGCTAACGCCGTGAACGCTCCGAAAAGGCCTCCTATGCAGAAAATAAGCCGGTAATCAACGTGATACTGCTGCTGTAAAAACCCCATTACACTGGCTGTGGATAAAGTAGCTGCCGAGACGCCAATGCGTACCACACTCATTAAGCGGCCGCGTACCTCAACGGGGTACACCTGCTGCATTACGGCTGTGTACGCGGGATTAGAGATCGCAAAGACGATTGGTGTATAACAGATGAGAAACAGGAAGGCCTCGCGTGCGTACGCTCCTCTCACAACCAGAGGTGTGAGCATGAAAGCGCCGCGGGTTAACAACCATGTTAAAGTGATAAATGGAAGTTTTGCCCGCCCCTCCATCTGGTGCGCCCATAAAATCACGAAGAGATAGCCGATTGCCTGTGAGGCAGCTGCAAACCCTAGTTCATAGGTAGTGGCATGCAGGCGTCCTCTGGCCAGCTGCATCGCGAAGGTCCAGATACAACCTTGATAGACGCCTGTGCATACTCCCGCCGTAACGTCGAGCAACCAGTTACGCCGCACAGTGGCGGTAACGGCAAGATCATCCAGCGGCGCTACATGCAGCAACAACCGCCGCAGGATAGCGATGATAGGCGATCGTTCACCGTTATCGCCTGTACCGCCTGGGTTGTTTTGCAAACGATTCACTCCTCAAAATCTGCTTTGTTGATGGTCGATGTGAAGCACAGTTTACCCTATTGAGCCGTTGGCACCATCAGCGAAGGGCGTTGCGTTGATACTATTGCCAATGGACCTGGCGCAACGGAGTCGTGTGGCACGATCCAACGCAATCACACAAAAGTTCACCAAATTTTAAAAGAAATTTAACATTACTACGGCCATTGATGCGGTTGATGGCCGGGTCGGCTGTGATACACTTAAATACGCCGACCCAAGCACGAACGTGGGTGGTATTTCACAAATTCTGCATGGGCAGAGATGCGTGTGGTTCTAGCGCACCAGCATCCTATTTGTAAGGAAAATTCCGCAGATGAAAACACTTTGCAGAGCATTTACGCTGATTGAGCTTCTGGTAGTGATTGCTATAATTGCCATTCTGGCAGCAATTCTCTTCCCTGTTTTTGCACAGGCTAGAGAAAAGGCCCGGCAAGCGACCTGTCTCTCTAACCTGGATCAGATCGGCCTTGCACAGATGATGTACGTGCAGGACTACGATGAACGGTTTCCGACATCTTGGGCGAAGGGATTTCCCGGAGATTTCAACTGGTACATTCAGCCATACCTTAAAAACTTTAACGTACTTTTGTGCCCAAGCAAGACGGTATCTACGGCAGCGGCAGCAGGTCCCTGCGGTAACCCCAACGATTCGTACGGCACATGGTATCTTGCGCCTGGCGCCCGAGACAATCCCACTGGCGAGCCGTATCTTTGGGGCTATGGTTTCAACAATGGATACAACTGGGATAATAACACCGGTTTGGTAGATGCCGAGCCAAACACCATTAATCCTAATGCCATGGTGCCGATCTCAATTGGCGGGAAGACCGTGATGACGCAGGTAAGGCCATCCCTGCAGGTTGGAATATCTCAAGCCGCACTAGCCGCGCCCGCTATGATGTTTATGGAAGCAGATACCAACGAGCCGCCAACCAGCAGCATTCAGCTGGACGCTCTTCGGCCGCTTAACTTCCCCGGATTTGTTGACTCGCCGTGTGAAATGGTCGTACGCGCAAATTCTCCCCGTCACCTCGGCGGGAATGTATTCCTATTCGCTGATGGCCACGTAAAATGGCTGCATTTCAATAATGCGGTAACTGGACCTGGCGCAGGTGGTGAGCCTGCCGTCGTGCCTGATCCCTGCGAGTACATTCGAGATTATGATGGGTCCAACGATCCCGACAATTGCAAGGAGCTGTTCAAGTAATGTGGCTGACGGGCCGTTTTACTACTAAAGGTACGAAGCTTGAATAACGACCCGTCGGAGCCAGTTACCGGGCCAAAAAAAGAGCCGGGACATAACATCCCGGCTCACTACACTTGTAACTCAAGGCATTGGTACTAGTTTAGTAGCACAATATTGCAAATTAGTTCAATGTGAGCTTATTGTGACACCGGTATAACGCGCAAATGATTCACTACCGCCTTAACTCCACGAATCTCCATTGCCATTTTTTGCATGTAAGCCTTTTGACTAGCGCTTCGCACGTGGCCGCCTAAAATAACCGTTCCATTTTTGGCCTCCAGGTGTATTCCACTCATGTCCACACTTTTTAGTTGGGTGAAAACTGCGCCAACGCGCCCCACCAGTTGCGCGTTAGTTGCTGCCTCGGTGGTATCACGAGCTATTCTAGAAGTATCCCTCTGCATATTGGCAGCGTCCTGAGGATTGCAGCCAGCAGTAAAAACCAAAATGAATGGTATAAACACCAAAAACTTCATATCGCCGTCCCGGCAATCTGGACCACACAAAGAGATCTGGCGCAGTTGCAGTTAGACTGCACGGCAAGAGATTCCGTGTAATTATGCATGTTACAAACCAGCCTCCAGCGGGGATTGCTCATATAAATTCCGTGAAAAACCATCCTCCACTCCAAGACTACTGAATAACACCGCGTGTTGGTTTCAAAAAGGAAACGACTTCTGCAGCACATTCGACCATGCTGTTCCGTGAGTGTTATGGAAAGCCGCTACGGCTAAGTGCTAGTGACTACAACGACTAGAGCATGTCAACGTGTCGGCTCAGCAGAACCGTGCGGCCGTGATTGTCTGTGTCCGTCAGTCGCACCCGGATTCGTTGGATAGATGCTCCTACTTGTGCGCCTGCGCTATAAGCCAAACGTTGATAGGTATCAACGTTCTGAATTCGGGTTACGAGCCTTAGTGAGTCGCCATTGAACAGCGCCCGCACGACAGCGATTTGTCTGTTTACAGGAGCACAACACCAGAGATTGTCAGTGAGCGGGGAGCTCAAGAGACTACGGCGTCTACCAAAATGGGCTGGTAAGGCGGGCAGCTATCTAAACTTTAGTGGGCCGCAGCAATTGCACCAGAAGTAATTACGCGAGGTTAACGTAATCGCAAGTAGTCACCGTAGGCATATCACGACGCTAGCCAAGAGCTTTTACCTTGCAGACTCGGACTTCGCTCTACCGACGTACACCAGTTGTGTTCACTGCTACCGGTTAAACCAGGCGCTGTTTAATGCGGCTCAATGAACTCGTTGTACGACTGGCAAAACTATGATAAGATGTATCAAGAGCGCAACGTTCATTTCGCGGGTTTCGGTTAGCAACGCATCGGCCAACGTCATGAGGCATAGGCTATGAATACCGCAACACAACCTACCAGCACCAACGCCTACCGGTACGTAGGCGAATTCGGCTACTACCGCGACAGCACCGCCCTGCAGTACGTGCGCGCCCGCTGGCTGGCAGTGAGGTACAATTGCCCTATCCCGGTCGATGGAGCAATGAAAGTGCCCAGCGGGTTCGATGCTATATTTAAAGAAGTGCTTCTGCAAAACCCGGCTAACCTGTTGCAGGTGCTCAATATGCCGTCTGGTAAGAAAGTCACGTCCGAGCCAACGGACTTGAGCGCTTCATCTCGTCGTGCTGATATTCTGTTAAAGGTTAGCGATCCAGATTATTTCGTGCAGGTTGAGATGCAGTCGACGTACGACAGTACGATGCCCAAACGTATGCTGGAGTAT
>DAIDKH010000072.1 GCA_027450145.1 Chthonomonadaceae bacterium
CACCATAGCAGAGGAAGGCCACCGCCTAGTCACGAATCACAGCTACGCGGACCACCTTCGTAGATTGTTAGACAGAATTCTTCCTGAATACCATTCCTGGCAAGCTGGCCTCTTTAACACAAGCAGACAGAGCACGCATTCGTCATCGGACAAATCGCTGGATATAGCAAGGCAATGGCTAACTTCACTTACACCGGCTGCAATTCCATTAGCACATAAGCTTTGTGCAACTGCCGGCAGTGAACAGGCGATGCTTTTATCTAGCCGAGTGCTTAGCGAGTGGGCGCGCTTTGCCGAGAGCACTGCAGACCGCTCTACATTGCAGGCGGCATCCGTAAAGTTGGCGGAAGATCTCGTTTCCAAACATCCTCAATCGCTGGAATGTGCATTGGTGATGGCAGCCGCTTCATTGGCTGCTAACGACATTGAGCAAATGGTTCGTGCAGAGGCGCGGTTGCGCGAGCCATTAGTAAAGTTGTTTGATGGAAACTATCCTCCCATTATGTCGCGAACAATGGACGAGTTTGATGTCATTGAAGACGAAATGTGGCTGGAATTTGGTGATGATCCCCCAAAACTGCACGCGGCGCTCACAAATCTTACGCGAGCACGCCTTTTGGCAGTGCTGGCAGATCGACACCTTGCAGAAGGAAGATTACAAGAGGCCATGAATAGTGCACGAGAAGCTCAACAACTCCTCCCGCGATCTAACTCGGTACGCTACCTTGCTGCAAGGTGCCTGAGGGCATTGGGCCTGGTCGAGGATGGACTTTGTGAGTTTGCAGACGCGATTGAGTGCAATCCCTTTCACTGGCAATGTCGAACCGACCTGGTAACTCTAGCGCTCGAGGTCCAGGATATTGAGCTCGCCGGTAGACTATTAAAGGACTGGGACGCCATCCTTCAGGCGATGCCTGTCTACCGATATACCCAACCAATCTTGGATCAGTTACTAGCGGCACTCACACAATTGCAAAAGCAGACCGACAAGCGATCTATCTTACGACACCTTATGGTCCTCAGCCTTCAATCAACTGAGTACTGGCGAGAACCACTTGTGAGGTATCTGACCACAACATCGAACCTCTGTGACTCGCTATTGTTGCTGCGGGTGGAGGCGAGTGCTGGCGTGAGTGAAAACACCGTTCGTTCTGCTATCGCCGATGTAGTGCGCACTAGCTTGGGCGAACGGGCCAACCCACCCATTGTAGTAATCACACAGTCAATTAACTGCACCGATCGCTGGAAACTGTTCAGAGGCTGCAGCCTAGTAATTGACACACCTGCACTTTCTGCGCTTGACCGTCTGCTTGCAGACAATCAAAATATTCCCATCGTTCAGACCGCTACCAACGCCCAATACGCGGCCGCGTAAAAAAACAAGGAGGGTTAATTATGCCGCTGCAACTTGCCACAAAGAGAAAAAGCATAACCTGGAGTGGTGCATTTTGTTCGCATCACAGTCTCGCTTTAGTGAACAGAGAACTTTCACTAGCACTGTTAGACTCAAACCAGTTCCGTGCGACGTACGACCTGCAAGTCAACCAAACAGAACCAGGGCAGTTCGAATGGGACAGCACCCCTACGTCCGCCCGCTTAGCATCCTACATTGAGACAGATGTGGCAGCAGACGTCACTATTAGGCATTCCTGGCCCCCTAATTTTCAGTCCCCATCTCGTGGTAGCCTTGTAATGATTCAACCCTGGGAGTTCGGTGAACTTCCGAAAAGCTGGGTCGATCCGGTTAAGCACAACGTAGCTGAAGTTTGGGTACCTTCTCATTTTGTGAGGGAGACCTATTTGCGGGCGGGAATACCGGACGATCAGGTCTTTGTGGTGCCAAACGGTATTAATCCGAATACATTCTCTACCGATGCTATTCCCCTTGATATTTGGCACGACGAGCGCTTCGGTACCATACGCAGCGACGCGACAGTTTTCCTATTTGTGGGAGGCACTATTTCACGGAAGGGCGCCGACGTCCTTATCAAAGCCTGGCAGCAGGCTTTTACTGTAGATGACAATGTCGTTTTAATTATAAAAGATTTCGGCTCCAACAGCTTCTATGCTGGCCAGGGCTTGGGAGCACAAATAAAGGGCCTTCGTTCAAGTGGACAAACGGCTCCAATAATCTACCTCGACACGGACCTCACGTCGGAGGAAATGATTGGTCTTTACAGAGCGAGTTCGTGTCTTGTCCATCCGTACCGCGGCGAAGGATATGGTCTCCCCATTGCAGAGGCGATGGCGTGTGGACTGCCCACCATCGTGACGAATTATGGAGCGGCGCTCGATTTTGTTAAGCCTGAAACCTCTTACCTTATACCTGCAACTGTAGTACGGCTGGCACAATCCCGCATAGGTGATCTTGAAACGGTAGCGCCACCATTTTGGGCAGAACCAGACACTGACGCACTAACAGACTTACTGCGCCACGTACACCACAATCGCGAGGAAGCACGCCTTAAAGGAGATTTCGCTGCAGATTACATGCGCGCGAATCACACGTGGCAACATGCAGCGGATGTGGTCGTAGCGCGACTCAATGCGCTTCGGCAACCAGTCGCAACGGCAGATCTTGGCTTCAACGATTTTGCTCTGCCATTCGGCCTTCAAGGGCTAAGTTTGACGGATGCCCTTACAGAACTGCCAGCGTTCGAGGTACGGAAGCGTGAGGCAATTCATGCGGCTCGCGGTACCTGCACCCAACAGATAGTAGATCAGTTAAATCAGCTGCACACCGAGGATCCTGCAGATTCAGATGTCACAAGCGCGCTGGGTGTCGCTCTCTTTAAACTTCGTAAGCCCGAAGAAGCCGAACGGACCCTAAGGCAGGGCCTGGAAGTGAATTCAGGCTCTCGCGATCTGCACCATAACCTTGCCTTTATCCTGCTTGAAACAGGAAAATTCACTGAAGCGATGGAGCACGGCCTAAATGCGCTCGCGGTAACACCTGGAGACAAAGACGTTCGCCGACTCGTAGAGCGTGCAATGACGGCCATCCTTCAAGAGTCACGAGCGCTGTTGAAATCGGTTCCGCATAAGCAACGAGCCTCCGTCCGTAATAGTCAGCAATACACGTCGCTTATGGCCGCCTATCGCAAGGGGGACAGAGCCCTAAATACAGATGATGGTGACTCTAAAATACGGATATCGCTATGCATGATTGCTAAGAACGAGGAACGTTTTTTGCGGAATTGCCTGGAGAGTGTGCAGGGTGGCGTAGACGAGATTGTACTTGTGGACACAGGTTCAACAGATTCCACCATTGAGATCGCCCGTGAATTTGGTGCAAAGGTAGTTCAAATACCCTGGAACGACGACTTTGCCGCTGCCAGAAACGTCTCGCTTCAGCATGCTACTGGCAACTGGGCGTTATGGCTCGATGCCGATGAAGAACTCAGCCCAGGCTCTGCAACCGCACTGCGGCAGCTGGTAGAGACAACGAAGCCCGATGTTGGGGCATTCATGGTACGCATATGCAACTGGCTCTCTCACCCCTATCGCCATGACGGTGGTGAACGTGCATTTCACCACGCATGCCGTCTGTTTCGGAATTTGCCGGGTGTAGAGTTTAGGGGTCGCGTACATGAACAGAATCTTCAGTCTATCCACAACATGGGTTTTGGTTGCGTACACGATGGAGCTCTCCAGATTGACCACTTTGGCTATGCCGGCGAAGTGATGTCACTACGCAATAAGCATCAGCGCTTTATAAGCATGCTTCACAGAGAAGTTGATGAATGTCCTGAGGAATGGCTGAAATCTTTTCAGTTGTTCAACCTCGCAAACGCCTACTTTACGGCTGGCGACATGCCAAATGCAGAAAAATACTTTAGAGAAGCGGCTAGTGGGGTAAATCCCGATGAGGAGTACACAGCCCTGCTGTACGTAGAGTGGGCCACGGCACTGCACCGCCTTGAGCGCTCCGACGAAGGTCTATCGGTGTGTAGAGAGGCTGACGAACGCGGATTAAAGCACCCCGGGCTCGGTTTTGCAGCCGGTTACTGTCACCTGAATCTTGGTGATTATGCAGCCGCTAGGGATGCGTTTGCTAAAGCATTGGAACCCGATAGCGCGGGTCGAAAGTACTCCGACATAAGCGGTGATGCTGGACTATCAAGCTACAAGGCAATGTTTGGAATGGCGCTTGCGCTCAAGGGCCTTGGACAAGATGAAGCCGCAATAAAAATGTGCGGTAATGCCCTAGACCTACAACCCCAGTGGACGGAGCCGATGTATCTCGCTGCAGTGTGTCATAACGATCTGGGCCAGTTAAGCAAGGCGGCCGGTCTACTACAGCAGATGCTTGAGCTGTCACCAGGGCATGAAAAGGCACTGGAACGGCTATCGGAGATCCTCTACAAATTGCAACAATGGCCACAGGCACTAGACTGTTACAAACAGTTAAGGCAGTTGCAACCGCAAAATGGGGCTGTTCTCTGCACCCTCGCGGAATGCCACGAACGTCTTGAGAACTGGCAAGAGGCGCTCAACGCCTGGAGCGACGCTGCAGATATTACCGGCCCCAATGCAGAATTGCTGGTGAATGTTGGTAGGGTACTAACTGCTATGCAGGCGTACGGCCCCGCGGTCGATGCCTATACCGAGGCAATCAAACTTCGACCAGATTACGGGAACGCCTATTTCAACGCAGGAGATCTGCTGTACAGGCTCGGATACTATCCTAAGGCAGCTGAAACCTATCTCGCTGGTCTTCAGGTGGAACCAGAACGACCGTCAGGTTTTTTTGTACTGGGTAATTGCCTCTTTCAAACCGGGCAATTTGATGCTGCAGTACTCGCCTATGGCGAGGAGCTAAGCCACAACCCAAAACATGGCGAAGCCTTACATAATCTCGAGCTTGCCAAACAGGCAATATCAGGCCAGGCGGCATAGGCCGACTGAGAACCGAATGCCGGGCTGGTGGCTAACATTGCTGCCAGCCCTTTAGTTTCTCTATAAGATTATATGCCGTCATGTCGAGTTGAACAGGAGTAACGGAAGTTATGCCCTGCTTCAGGCAGTTCACGTCTGTCTCGCGATGATCATCGTCCGGCGCAGGATGACCGGTAATCCAGTAATAGGGCCTTCCGGATGGATCAAGTCGCTCGGCAAACCTGTCAAGATAAACACGGGTCCCTTGACACGTTATCTTGAACTTATCCGCTACTGCCCCAAAAGGAACGTTAACGTTTAAAAGTGTGAACGGCGGAAGTGGATCATCAACAAGCCGCTTCACGAGCATTACAAGAAGGTCCCCTGCCGCTTCAAAATCGTGTTTCAACTCCTTCGGATGCCCCGGCACAACCTCCTGCGAAATGGCAATGGACGGCAGCCCTATCACTGCACCCTCCATAGCAGCGGAAACCGTGCCGCTGTAGGTAAGATCCCAGCCGAGGTTTGTGCCGTGATTGATCCCACTCACGACGATATCACAGTCACCGTTCATAATAACGTCATGGCCTAGCGTCACGCAATCTGACGGGGTGCCGCTTACTGAAAATGTCCGTACGGAGGTTTCAGCGGGCCATGGATTGATCCTCAACGGCTTGTGCAATGTAATGGCGTGACCAGCGGCACTTCGTGGTTTTTCAGGTGCAATAACCCATACGTCCCCACACCGTTCCAATGACCTACGAGCAGCATTGAGTCCCGCCGCGTTTATTCCATCGTCGTTAGTAAGAAGAATTCGCACTTTTATCGGCTCCACGCAGGATATTTGTGTCACATTATGCAATATATACACAGCGAAACGGCAAAATGCGCCAGGCACTTCATCGCTTTTGCCATAGAAATTTTACCAAGGAACCACAAATGGTCGCCAAGCCTCTCCAGATCGGCATGATATCCTTCGCGCACTTGCATGCTGAAGGCTATGCACATGCGATACAAGCAAATCCAAACACCGTACTTGTCGGCATTGCTGACGATGTTCAAACGCGAGCTAATCAAAAAGCGGAACGGTTTGGTGTAACCAGTTACAGCACCCCGGAAGATCTGCTAAGTGATAAAGAGGTTAGTGCCGTGGTCATTTGCAGCGAAAATGCAAAACACAGGCATTTCGTTGAACTCGCCGCCAGGGCTGGCAAACATGTTCTCTGCGAGAAGCCGCTCGCGACCACTGAGGACGATGCCCTTGCCATGATCAGCTGCTGTAAACAGGCAGGAGTGCAGTTAATGACCGCTTTTCCGTGCAGATATTCCCCCATTGCGCAACGACTGAAGGGGTACTTAGATAGTGGACGAGCAGGGGCAATTCTGGCATTCAGGGGAACCAACCGCGGGTCTAATCCCGGTGGCTGGTTCTGCGACAAGTCGCTTAGCGGCGGTGGCGCCACTATTGATCACACAGTGCATGTTACAGACTTAATGCGATGGCTGCTTAACGACGACGTTGTAGAAGTTTATGCAGAGATTTCGAACGGTATTGAGCATCAAGAATTTGACGATGTGTCATTTATCTCTATGAAGTTCAAATCTGGTGTCTTTGGAACGCTGGACGCATCCTGGTCGCGCCCTTCTGGGTTCCCGACCTGGGGCGATGTAACACTAGAGGTGGTAACCGAAAACGGCACCATATCAATGGATATGTTTAGCCAGAACCTCATACGGTACTCCGCCAAATCGGAACCTGCAATCTGGCTGAACTGGGGCGGAAACATGGACTATTACATGGTAGACGCCTTCGCAACCGCGCTATTGACAGGAACTACAGTGCCTATAACAGGTCATGACGGCCTACAGGCTGCCCGTGTGGCATTGGCAGCGTATGCCTCTGCACAGACTTACCAGACCATAAATCTGCACACGCCTGCACACTAGAGTGTGGATGCCATCTTCCTTCAGGAATGCGAATGTATACCCGTTGATTCCTGAAGGAATGTCGGTAGGTACGGGCTAATTTTGTCGTGTAACAGGCGTAGGAACGGACGAATCGTACACGGTGGTATCGTGATCGAAATATCCAGAGTTCCTCATCTCTCGAAAATCTTGGGTTAGTGAAGTACCAGACGGCTCGCGCCCTTGTTCACCTTTAAACGTGATCCTCTGTCCATACACCGCTTCCATCATATTGCGAAGTACGGTTACTTGGCCAAGTGCGTAGGCATCGGCCGGGTTAATAGTCGCAGCCCCTGTGGCGTAATCTAGCAGATGTGCCCGTACCTCACGCAAATCCTCCTCGAGGTCTTCTGTTGCACCCAGGTGAATTAGCAAAGGCTTCAGTTCACCGTCAAAAATACCAGGTGCATCGGAATGCCCGGCAGCTACCGTATCATCGGGAGAATAACCGGTCTTTTTTGCCTCTCGAAGCTTCTTAAGCGCATCGGACGCTTGACTGTACAGAAATCGAATTCCCTCACTCAGTAAATCAACCGGTACAGCAGATATTGAAAGCGATGCAGGCATTTCTAGCCCTCCTCAATTGCGACCTATTTGGAAGTGTTCACAATCGAAAATCCTAAAGTAGCTCCCAATTAACAAGTTCTAGTACTCCAGAGCAATATCCTTCTGCAAAATAGAGGAGTCGGAATTAGAAGAGTTGAATCTGGGTGCGGTTTGCACTTACATTAACCGCGCAGGCAAAGGAACATAATGAACCAGTCACCAGAATTCCACGGTCCGCAGATTCTAGCGGCATGGCGCAGGCATCACACCAAACCAGTCAACGTCAACCAGCAGTTCCAGAATCAGCTCTCTCCGCTAGATCGACTTGCTGCAGCGATTACCGATAAAGTGGGTACGATGGGCTTTTTCTTCCTGATTTTTACATGGACGGTTTTATGGTGCGGTTACAATATAATTGCCTCAGAAATCCCCTCCCTTCATCTCCATCCATTCGATCCCTTTCCTGCATTTGTCGCATACCTTCTCATTAGCAATGTAATCCAAATTCTCCTGATGCCGCTGATCATGGTTGGTCAAAGCGTACAAGGTAAGCATTCCGAACTTCGGGCGGAAAATGATTTTGAGATCAACCAAAAGGCTGAAAAAGAGGTGGAAGCAATTCTATACCAACTTCAATTTCAACAACAGCTGATTATGGAGCTACTCGCTGCGCAGAATGTTTCAATTGACGAGGTGCTCAAGAAGGTGACCGACCATGTGGGCCCGGCTCCGCTGACCACAGCAGAACAAGCGCCTGCTCCGTAGTCCACCAGGTAAATTTGCGCGATTTCAGCGTTACTGTTGGGAACTGGTAGTAATGTACGTGCAAAAAATGTACGGTTTACGAGATAATAGTTGCTAAGCCGGATATGCCCTCGACAAGCCAAATGGTGTTGTGAGCCGGCTAACTCTAGCAACTGCGCCAGCGGTCATGGTGACAGAGCTATTGCATAGCAAAGGAGCCCCTCATATGAATGGGGATAACGCTAGATTAGCGGATGCAGTACCTATGTGCAACTGCGGCGGAAACTGCGCGCAGACAGTCATGACCATTACGCTTCCGGGCCGCAATGCCCCGGCAGCGCTTGTAAGAAACGTACCAGCTGAAGTGTGTCAAAACTGTGGAGAAACTCATTTTAGCATTCCGGTTACTGTAAAACTTATGGCACTATTACAAGGTAGTCAGCAACCAGACGACGTCGCAATTATTCCAGTTTATAACTTGGCCAAATAGGGCTAACGAGACCCAAAACACGATGAATGTGAGATGACAACTCTACGGTTCAGCTGCACCGTACGAGCATCGCTAGACGCTGTTGCAAAATATCACTCGACGGTGGATACTTTATTCCGATTGACGCCGCCCTCCTGGCATGCACGCCTTGAGGGCGAGGCCGTCCCAATGGAGGAAGGTGTCGTTTACCACATCGTTGTGACGCAATTCGGTTTGTTGCCAATGCACATGCATTCACAGATAACAGAGATCGACCTACCTCGAAGCTTTAAGGATTGCCAGTTGCATGGTAAGGGCCCATTCAAATCGTGGTGTCACAAACACGAATTTTCCATGTTGAACGAACATTCGACACTCATAACGGACACAGTGACCTACACCCTACCACTGGGTCCTGTTGGACGGTTTGTTGACACACTGATAGTAAGGCGCCAGGTTACAGACCTTTTTAGCTATCGGCACATGATTACTCTGTCCGATCTTGAACAGAAATGAGTCGTGCGGCCGCCCCCAATGGCCTTGCTGAACCACGTTTACTTCCCCATACCTTTTTGGGATAAGATTAACAAAGTCGTCTGTTGACCAACAAAGGCTCGCACTGCGAAAAAACATCAATCGTGCAATCAACGGTATGTGTTTCAATGGTACCCGCAGCTCACGCGCTGCAATCTGAAATCTCGATGAGCCACAAATTCCAACTTCCAGACCGTTTAGGTAACGACTGCAATCATAGGATACTAGAGGCATATTGAGCTCATACGGCACGAAACTAGTGTGATTGGACTTTGTTGCCTCGATGCATTCACGGTTCATACACCAGTCTGCTGATCCATCATCAAATTCATCTACCGAATGCTGATTGCATAGTGTGACTGACACACTGAACAGAGAATTGGAAGTTTTGTAGCCGATACCTTGCGTCGAACAGCGCGCTCGTACATGAACGGGAGTGGCGGGTAGGCAAAAAATAAGTCGGAACGTCAATCCCCCCAGATGACGTTCCGACATTACGGATACAGTGCAGGTGTCAATCAGATGAACTAATTGATCCACACACTCCATCAATGATCTTTAGTTACGCCCCCCGCGCAACGCGATATCATCGATTACAGTCTTATTATACAATAGTTAGTCTAATTTGACAATAGTCTAGCTAAAAAATTTTGGAATTTTTTTGATTTGACCACATTTTGATTGTCGTGCAATAATGTCCAATAATAATGTTTACCGTCCTCCTTCGGCCAAAGGTGTTCCAAGCATGTTAAATCGACTCCAAATTGACGACGCACTAGAAGAGATTTTGCCTCTGGTTGCCAAACCAGCTCGTTACACAGGAGGCGAATTAAATAGCATAGTTGGCGATCCGGAACAAGCGGAAGTTCATTATGCGATTGCGTTTCCCGATGCCTACGAGATTGGTATGTCCAATCTGGCATGCAGCATCCTTTATCACCTATTGAATAGCCGCGAAGATTGTATTGCGGAGCGCGTGTACGCACCGTGGCCAGACATGGACCAAGCGATGCGGGATTCAGGCGTGCCACTATTCACTCTGGAGACGCGCACCCCGCTTGCCGAATGTGATATGATCGGATTTTCGCTTTCATTTGAACTGTCATTTACGAACGTCCTTAACATGTTGGATTTGGCAGGTATCCCTATCCATTCGTCCGAACGCGACGAGCGGCAGCCATCTGGCATACCCTACCCCATTATATTTGCTGGCGGCCACGCCACCTTTAATCCGGAGCCTATGGCGCCATTCATTGATGTTTTTGTGATCGGCGAGGCAGAGGCGGTGATGGATGCCCTTACTGAGACTTTTAAAGCTCATCGTGACGAGCCGCGAATTGAGCTTCTCACCCATTTCGCAAAGATTCCAGGTTGCTACGTTCCGCGGTTTTATGAACCGGAATACGAAAGCCCAGAGCAGCAGCAAACACGCCTCTCCGATAAGCGCGTGGAAACGGAAGCAACCGATCCTTATGATGTAATGCCACGGCTCCTTGCAACCCGCCCCACAGTTGCGGGTATACCCGCAACTATTGAACGCCAATGGGTTAAGGATGTAGATGCTCTAGATTATCCTACGAAGCCCATTATTCCCTTCATTGAGGTAGTCCACGATCGGATCTCGCTAGAAGTTATGCGCGGCTGTACCCGTGGATGTCGCTTTTGCCAGGCTGGGATGATTACTCGTCCTGTTCGCGAAAAGTCGCCCGCCAAACTTAGGCAGCTTGCCGAAGAGCTTGTGCGCAACACGGGGCATGAGGATATCTCACTGGTATCACTCTCAACGGCAGATTATAGCCGCGTTGGTGAGGTCGTCCACGATCTTATCGATCAATATGCTGACGAACGCGTAGGTGTGTCTCTTCCCTCGTTACGGGCGGATCAAGACTGTGTTCATTTGGTTCAGGAGATCAACAAGGTTCGTAAGACCGGACTGACATTTGCTCCTGAAGCGGGTTCACAGCGCATGCGCGATGTCACCAACAAGGGCGTCACCGAGGAAGACCTGTTCGCAGCATGCGAGACAGCGTTTGGGAATGGATGGCAACGCCTCAAACTCTATTTCATGATTTCGCTGCCAACGGAGACCGACGAGGACGTCATTGCGATAGGTACCCTGGCAACGAAATGCGCTGCTATTGCCCGTAAGAATGGCGTTCGGAATCCAGGAATCACGATTGGAGTCTCCTCATTCGTACCAAAGCCGTTTACTCCATTTCAGTGGCATGGACAAGATACTGTAAAAGAAATAGATAGAAAACAGCAACTGCTCAAACATTCACTTAAGGACAGGGCAGTCTCATATAGACCAAACGCAGCAACCGGAACCCACCTGGAAGCCGTGCTTTCTCTCGGTGACCGCAGGGTTTCTGCCGCAATAGAACGTGCATGGCAGCTTGGTCAAAAGTTTGACGCATGGGACGAATATCTCAATCTCGACCGGTGGCAACAGGCTTTCGCCGAAACAGGTGTTGCTCCAGAATTTTATGCAAATAGGCACAAAGATTACGAAGAACCACTTGCTTGGGACCACATCTCCTGTGGAGTAACGAAATCGTATCTCAAAGCAGAAGATAAGCGCGCACGAAGGGCGCAGTTTACCAAGGATTGCCATACTGATCCTTGTACATTCTGCAGTGCATGTGACCGCTCATACACCGAGAGTTCTCGTGGTAAGCGCGAAACCATTGCATTTGTTCCCAATGCACTGCCATTGGTTAAGCACTAGATCACTAAGCCACAAAGGTAATAGAATGAGCGATGATTGTGTATTCTGCAAGATTGCTTCAGGTGATATTCCTGCGGCACTAATTTACCAGGATGAAAGATTTGTGGCATTCCACGACCTATCTCCACAGGCACCAGTGCACGTGCTCGTCATACCTCGCACCCATTACACATCCCTTATGGACGTTAAGGACGCGGCTGTTCTGGGCGATCTACTCGAAGCTGCAAAAACAATCTCCAGCCAGTTAGGAATTGCCGGAACCGGCTGGAGGACCGTAATTAACACAGGACAGGATGGTGGTCAAACGGTCATGCATCTGCATGTTCACCTTCTCGGCGGACGATTTATGCAATGGCCGCCGGGTTAACTGTTCTCATAGCGCCAACCGGTGTGGGTACCAAGCCGGGGAACAAGTGACCGACGTTCTGTACCCGCATGCGATTAACCAGCACTTCAGCCAAAACGTTTCGGTAGTCTGTTGTTACATGCAGATTTCCCGGCCCTACAAGTTGATGCGCTGCAAGACCTGGCCACTTTGTAAGAACGCGCCCCCCTCTCACGCCACCACCCAACAACATCATCACGCTTGCGCGTCCATGGTCAGTACCCAATCCGGTATTTTCATAAGCCCGCCTGCCAAATTCGGTCATAATCAAGACAGTTACCCGTTGGCCAGCATTTCCAAGGTCATTAAAGAACGCGGCCAATGAACCTGCGAGATCCGTCAGGCGACTAGCCTGCCATCCTGTGTCACTTCCTTGGGCAACGTGTGTGTCCCAACCTTCCACATTGATACACGCTACCTCCAAACCCACTTCCCCCTTTACCATGCATGCGGCCTGCTTCATTGCCAACGATAGCCCGGAGGAGGGATAGTCCACGCCAGTCGCTGGTCGATAGTGATCAGGATCCAATCGCTGAACTGCTTTCATCGCTCGTAGGGTGGCGTCACTTACCGCACTGAGATCCTCGGTTCGATGTGACGAAATGGTCATTCGTTGGCAGTAGAGCGTTTGAAGCGTTTGAGCCATTGCTTCGGCCCGTACACCTGTATGATGCCTTGTGCCGCCGGTTCCGGTTGGCGCCTCCAATTCAAACCGTGACAGCCGAGTCAACGCAACGGCTCCGGCAGACCCGCGCAAAGAGTCGGGCAATGTATCACTTAGTGCAACAGCGCGCAACGGCGAGTCGTTGGCACTAGAGCTCGCATTAAGATATCGAGCCAACCAGCCACTCGCAATATCTCCCGTGTCCTCGGGCAGCCCCCGCTCCATTGCGGCCATCGCCTGGAAGTGTGAAAGCGTATGATCGTTTGAGCCAACCGCGTGGATCGGAAGAAATGAGCCTCCCTGATAGAATGGCAGAAGGGGTCGCATGGCCGGATGCATTCCAAAAAACCCGTCGAGGTCCATCAACCGAGAATGATCAGGTCCTTTTCTCGAGGTAGGAGCAGCCAGTCCCAGCGTTGGCCGAAGTCGGTAGTAGTCTTCATCACCATATGGCGCGATGATATTGAGACCATCGGCACCACCGCGTAGAAACAGGACTACTAGAGCATTTTGAGCTCCGTTACTGGTATCAGGATCGATCACAATATGTTTAAGGGAGGCTAGACTATCTGAAGCACTCGCTCCCAAAAGCGCCGCCAAAAGGGACCCACAGAGTAGCTCACGCCGCGAGGGTCTATCCATGCTCATCGAAAACCTCATTTCCATTGATAAATAGGCGATGCGATTAACAGGGCGGTAACTTCGGTGATGGTATCCACCTCACTAACACCAGATCGCTCAGCAGCGCGTGCATGGTCACGAAGGGTCGAAACTAACGGTTGCATCGTTGGCATAGATGCAGGAACGCCACATACAGCTTCTGCAAGGCGCGAAACTGCTTCATCCCCACCTGCGGCAGATGCCGTCGTTAGGCAGTCTCGTAATTTCCACGTCGTTCCTGCTATGCGTGCGCCTGCCAGCGCTGAGGCAAAATTCCATCTTGGTAGAAGCGTGGATTTCCAAGCAGCCGCGGACTCTGGGTAACCGTCTGGCATTGGCCACTGAAAGAGAGGCTGCCCCATTGTACTCAGGTGATCTTGCACCCCACCCGCACAGTCCGAGTCAGCTGCACCAACTCTCAAACTGCTCACCAGCAGGTCTAACGGTCGCTTAAAGACCGGAGCGCAACGGTCTCCTCGCGTCAAACCATCCAGCAAAATAGGCCGCAACATCTCCTTAATAGAGGTATTTGATCGGAGATAAGCACGCGAGGCCGATTCAACCACCTCTGGATGCGCTATACCTAAGAACTTCATGCACAGCTGTTGAGCCAGATGAGTTGCTGTTGCAGGATGGTGTGCTAACCTGTGGAGAACGGCTTCACCGTCGTGAACACCGCCGTTTGATTCTAGGTGAAGATTGAGAAAGGGAATGAATTTTGTTCCGTCGTCATGCCACGAGGGATCAAACTCGAACTGCCATTGCTTAAACCCTCCTGAAACAGTCCAGCCCGTCAGGCAACGCGCAACCTGATGAATATCAACCTGGGAGTACCCACTGTGGACACCCAATGTATGCAGTTCCAACAACTCTCGGGCATAGTTTTCGTTTACTCTCTGAAACGTGCCCGCCTGATTGTGGTTGTTATCCAGGTAAGCAAGCATTGCGGGGCTATGGGCGACAGCTAGAAGCATGTTTTCAAAACTGCCCAGTATATTGGGCCGAATTGCAGTCTCCATTTCAACAGGAATTCGCTGTCTGGCAGCATTCTTCAATGCATAAATGTTAAAATGATTCTCCCAAAAATCCGACATTACCTCGGCTAGCTGATTTGTGCTATACACCGCACGCAGCAACTGAACCTGCTGCACCTCGGTTAGCAATTGATCGTCTGGAAGGCTCGAGAGAACATCCGGCGAATCCTGTACGTCTTGTTGCACATCCAGCCCGTCAACCCGCCATTTTACGGCGCTATCCTCCGGCAGTTCAGCCCCAAGCTGCTCCTCAAGATAACCGCCTACGCCTTTACAGGCAGCATCATGAAGGTCACCGGGCCATGGTCCAAATGAGACGCGGTTGACGACACGTACAATGTTCGGATCGGACGGAGGCGGCATCCACACAATCTTCTGTGTGGAATCCAGGCTCTCCAACCGTCTACGAATACCGCACCCGCTAATTGCTCCCACAAGTACCGCGGCTGTTATACCACTGGCGAGTTGGTGTTTTCGGGAATCATTGCTCTCGGTTTCCATGTCATACGGCGCCTTGAGTTACGGGTAGCCCGGGAGCCGGTGCAGAAGAAGACTGCCCGGACGGCAGTATAGCCTGAATCCCCGCTCCGAGTGCACAGGTTACTGAAATGGGTGCAATGATGTACCAGCCAATAAGGGGGAACATTGCAGCAAGGCTAAAGAGTATGCCTCCACGCACCAGACTTCCCAGCGACGTTTTCGCTCCAGAAATCTCACCTATCTGGTCGCCAAGCCGTAGGGCAAGTCCGGCACCACCAATGGTACCAACAGCCAGTACAATAAGGCCTAGTACGACGCCGCATAGTTTGATGAGTGGCACCGGTACGCGAAATAACAGGATCGCGGCGATGGCAGGTACACCACCGAGCAGGCCGAGCAAAAAAGACCGCCAGGGATGGTTGCTCAAAGCGCTTGAGGAATTTTTGGATACGTTGGGTAGAAGCAACGCAACCGTTACAGCAACGGATGTGAGACTAAGAATCACCAAAATAAAACCAGCCACTACGGCCTGAACCTGAGCTAATGTCATGACACAACTCCCCATGATGGATTAATCTAAAGCTTATGGGAAGACGTATGCCGAATCATAGTGGTTTCGGTACTTAACAGCGTGTGTAGCAAATATTCCAAAACAAATGCCAGCTAATTTGGTGTACGATTGAATTTGTAGCCATGTCGTTACCAGAAATCACTGGCTGACGAACATCAACTTACATAGCAGAGGCTATCTCATTCAAAGTGAATACGAATAATATGTACGTACTGAATGGTTAGTCCTGTTGAAGAATAGAACGAATCTGAGCCACGAGCGCGCTATTTCTTACAGGCTTCTGCATGACCGCTGCAACGTTAGCCGGCATATTTTGTGCAGATAATTCGTAGCCGCTAAGTATGACCACAGGTAATCCACTGAATTTGGTACTCAACTCCAGTGCAAGGTCAGCACCAGACATATCCGGCATGGTCATATCTGTCACGACGAGGGAGATAGTGGATTGTGTTTGAGCAAGCAAGTTCAATGCCTGCGCGGCTGATTCCGCCGTAAGCACTTGAAAACCTTGTCTCACCATAAAGTCGCGCAACATCGCGGTTAGCTGCGGTTCATCGTCTACCACCAGCACCGTGACTGGTGAACTGAGATAATCCAACTGTGCCATTAACCCCTCCGAACAGCCATTATTTCCTGTCAGATTCAGTTTCACTGGCGATCTTGATTTATTATCTCTGATTTTAAGCAAAGTTTATGTCAAATACATCAAAATGAAATGATATATTTTATTCATAGTGCGCCTACAATTGCAAGTCAGTAATAATATCAGCCACAAGACTACAACAGAATTGACGAGAACACTGCGTGTATGGATTTGCCTGGCATGCTACCTGGAATAGTAATAAGGCGGTGACCATCGTGCATGTTCAGAGTAACTATTATTGCATGCAACCGGAATAGAATGCTCGTGTCTGCTGCTGGGTACATTAGCGGGCATTTGCGCGCAGCACGCGTAACAAACATTACGGGCCGTTGAAATGCAAATTGTCTATAAACCAATAGGAAGTTATGACACTATTTGCATGAGTAGCGAGCGAGGAGAATACAAGTGAAAGACCGTTAACCCTGCCCCCGGCAGGGCTCGAACCTGCGGCCTACCGCTTAGAAGGCGGTTGCTCTATCCACTGAGCTACGGAGGCGTGCGAAAAGCGGGAGACGGGAATCGAACCCGCGTCACCTGCTTGGAAGGCAGGAGCTTTACCATTAAGCTACTCCCGCACACCACATCATTTTAGCACGGCTACTGGCAGATTGTAAAGGCCATGACTAGTCGTTACCTTGCTACCGCGAGGCGCAGCTTACGTACTCGTCCTTTCAATCCTTCAGAAAAGTACCAGCTCTGAGTTCATCATATGCTGTTTGAAGCTCCTCTTGCGTGTTCATCACGATGGGACCGTACCAGGCAACGGGCTGTTCGAGGGGTTTTCCAGAAACCAGCAGAAATCGGATGCCCTCGTCGCCAGCTTGCACTTCGACTTCGTCACCTCGATCAAAAAGAACAAGCGTCCTGTTCGCAGCCTCAGTTGGCGGGGTCGTATCGGACCAGGAAACCCCTTCGGTAGGTACCGCCAAAGGTGCAGACGCATTGCAAAACTTACCCGAACCAGCAAAGACGTAAGCGAACGCGTGACGCGTTGTTTCCACGGCAAGTTTGCGGCGCTTTCCGGGTGGCACAGAAACATCCAGGTAGGTTGGTTCAGCTGCGACGCCGTCCACTGGCCCTGCTGTACCCCAAAAGCTGCCAGAAACGATTCTGACGTGTGTCCCATCGTCGTCAGTAATGGATGGGATGTCGTTGGATTTGACTTCCTGATATCGCGGCGCGCTCATCTTGAGCGACGATGGCAAATTTGCCCATAGCTGGAAACCGTGCATGCGACCGACAGCATCTCCGCGTGGAAGTTCTTGATGGATTATTCCGCGTCCTGCAGTCATCCATTGCACGTCGCCAGCCTCAATTGAACCCTTGTTCCCCAGACTGTCACCATGCTCTACTGTACCGGCCAACACATAGGTGATCGTTTCTATACCTCGGTGAGGATGCCAAGGAAACCCGGCAAGATAGTCCTCAGGAATATCGTTTCGAAAGTCATCAAGAAGCAAAAATGGATCAAACTCAGAGGTGGAACCGAAGCCAAATGCTCTGCGAAGGTGAACACCTGCGCCTTCAATGGTCGGTTTAGCCTCTACAATTCGCTTTACAGGCCGAATAGACATAATGCCCTCCAATTTACGGGGTTACACTATATGCTACCTGATGGCACTGGGCTACGGACGCAAATATATTACTAAATCCCGACACATGTAAGGCAATATCTTAGCGGGTTGAACCTACTTTTGAACCAATTTAGCCAGGGATACCCTGCTGCAAGCGCGAGCTTCGCGACAAACCCTAACCCGCATTCGTCGCGCCAGCAGCCTACCTACCACGCCCGATTATGCCGCTTCCTGCATTTCGTCATCGCGCTGTGAAAGCAACCACCTCCGTTTATCGCGAAGCTGGCATACTGTACTGACATAAGTTGCGTGCGACCATGTCAGAGGCGAAACTGATATTGGGGCCCCATTATACGGATTGATCTGTTCTGCCATAACTCCCGAGGGCAACGCATGGCGTATGCACCATCTCAGAAGGTCAACCGCGCCATCAAGGTCCGCCAGATTCTGCGCGCAGCTTATTCGCCATTGGGCAAGCCACATTGTACATAGAAACCACGGATTTCCCGGTACGTTTTCTAAATCACCACTAACCTGATAATAGTTGTCGCGCTGATATCGCGCGACCCCACCCACCGGTGTGCGAACCCACAGGGTATCTTCCAGATTCTTCATTGTCTCGCGCAATCGTGGATCTTCTGGTCCCAGAAAGCCGCAAATGAGTAGCCCGATCACACTCACGTCAATGGTCCGGTCTGGAACAACTCTACCGTCCTCGAGGGCAACGCTTCGCAGGAATCGTTTGTCTTCGGGCGAGTATAAGTGCTTGTCAATGGCGTGCCGGATCTCTTCAGCCGATCGTAAATACCTCCTGCTGCGGTCGGCGTCGCCAAATATATCG
>DAIDKH010000073.1 GCA_027450145.1 Chthonomonadaceae bacterium
TTTGAGAGGCTGATTAGCCGGTACCGTAACCAGCACCACCGCCTGCTGGGGTTGGACACGAACCGAGGCCGATCCACTAATATTTCGGGCGATAAAGTGGTGTGATACCGTGTCGTACAGGGAATAGGTGCCTGCGCCGAATTTTATGCGCACCGCTTTGGTTAGTGCATACGGGTTGAAATAGAGATTGGTAGGGTAGGCTTTGCCATGGTGATAGTCGGTGCCAAGCAGGTTGAGCCGTAGTATTTTTCGCACATTTGTCCTATGTACGATTGCTGCCAATATTCCTACGTGCGAACCGCCATAGAGGCATAAATTGCTCGGGCCGCCGCCGCCCATGGCATCGCCGGTTGCAAAGGGTGATGGGCCGTTGCTATTTCCTCGAGGATGTAGTCGCAATCCTTCATAGGGCAAATATGCATGGGGATCATTGCGCGAGCTCCAGTGATAGCAGTCCTGATTTGTCGCTGGCATCGAATTCGAATAGAATAGACGAGCATTACTCGCCAAGTTCAGCAGCCAGCGACCTAATGGCGCTGCATACCGACTATCGTAACGGGCGATAGGCGTGAGTGCACCCGCCCATTCAAATGTGTTCATGGCAAATGCGTAGCCGTGAGTGTCTGTTGAACTCCCAACCAGACCCGCCATGCTCAATTGGCCCGCGGATTCGTTTAACACACCCCAACCGGGCCGTGCTGCGCCGTTATAGCCGGGAGTGAAGCACCAGTTAACTAACTTTGCAATGTTAAAATGGGTTCCTGCCTGTGCATTTAACCTTGCGGCAGCCAACGCTCCATAAGGTAGTAGCGTTTCGTAGAGGGGATCGTCCGTAAGCTTGCGCTCCGCGAGAAAGTTGACGCACCGTATGGCACAGTGGAGATATTTCGTCTTGTGGAATTTACGCCATGCCATGAACTCGATCCATGCAACGCCAGCTGCGCCATCCGGCTCTTTCCATTGATGGTTATCCAGGGGCGTCATGGTGGTGAAATTGAAGCCGGTGTAGTTAAAGTCCGCATTTGGATCATGGGCCGTTGTAAGTATCTCGCTCACGCGGTACCACTGATCGGCAATTCTTTTCTGAACTGCAAGCTGCGAATTAGTGCTGCCGCCGAGTGCGTACATCTGGAAGGCTAGTATATTGGGGAGCAACTCGTACCAGAACGAGGTGGGCACAGTGCTGTTTGGGTTGTTAGCGAACACGCCTGCGGCAGAGTTGTAGTAGAGCGGCACATACGACAACAGATCATGGCCCTGAAAATGGCTCATGTGCAGGCCTGCTAATCGACCGCTAACAATTGCAGCGATGTAGTTGATAGCTTCGGGGCCGCCGCCTCCAAGGTAAGACGGTAAGAACGGAGCATACCGTGCGGTTGCGGGCCAGCGTATCGCAGGCAATAATGGGCCTTTGAGCGTGTCGTTAAATATGGTATCGAGATATCCCAACGTTACCGCATGCCAGTTGCGAACATGAAACGGCCTAGGATTTACGGGCATCGCTAAGACTTGCGACACGGTAGGGCTCTTGTTGGGTGAGCCGTTCGCTGCCGCTGCAAACCCTAACGCAGCAACAGACATCAGCATAGGGGCTGTTCTCATTGTGTTGCCTTACCCGCTAGAGGCGCCGTACGCGGATAGAGATTTACTCTGGGTGTATGCGGCTGAGCGGTAAACTTCCATACAAAGACTACTGCAACCAAAGCAATTGCCGCAACTGTAACGGCAACGAACACCTGAGTAGGTATGACAGGACCTCTAGCCGCGCTTTTGTTGGTCATTTGGATCTCCTGCTGCGGAGAGTTTTTATGACTCTCCGCAGCATTAGTTGTTAATCAATGTCGTGCGTATTAGCGTCCGGCGTTGCCCAGTTACAATGCGGGCATGACGCGTAATTGTCGTCTGTAAGGAACCAGTCTAGGTCCATACCGGTCGGCGGGCATCCCCATCCTAGATTACAGTAACGAAGTGCACGCCACTGACTGCCAATCACTTTCTTTGCATGTCCGTCGTCGAACAGCGCGTTTAACGCCATTTTGGTCGGATCTATGCCGCTTCGATACACAGTGGTGTTAAGATCGTTGTGCCAGGAAGCATACTCGTAAATAACGGCGTTCTGACCCGGTAAGGCGATCTGTGCGTCTGTGATAGGTCCGCCAGCAAACCATGGTCCACCGGCAAATGCCTTCTTGTACAGATAGGTGACACCCATCGGCGCGTCCTGCTGTAATAGGTGGTAGTAATACTGGCTCGCGTCTGCCGGCGCGCACCATCCCTGCGCGTCCCCCGCCATCCAAAACGGGGTTTCAGCCGACGGGCAATGGAATATAGCGCCATTCTTGACGTACGGATAGACGAGTGTAACCCAGCCTCCATTGGCATTTAGCCACCCAAGGCGGGGCGCGCATCCTCCATCAAAATTGGGATGAATAATCGAAGGGTAGGACTCGTCGAAATCCTGCACGTACATCTGCATCGCCAAACCGATCTGCTTCAGGTTGGAAATGCATGAAATCCCGCGCGCCTGCTCTCGGGCGCGGGCGAAAACAGGGAAAAGAATTGCGGCTAATATTGCAATAATCGCGATTACTACAAGCAGCTCAATGAGTGTAAACGCTTGATGTTTAGCGACGCGGCTGGTGTCACGATTCATGGAACATGTCTCCTGTTTGGCTTCGACCATCAGGTGGCCGAGAAGTAGACTTACGCACGATGAATTCGGTGGGAATGCGTTCCGAGGCTGGTACGGTTTGGCCCTTGATGAGAGCTACCAGGTTTTCCACCGCCCTTTGGCCCAGCTGGGAAATGGACTGACGAACGACCGTGAGCGGGGGTGCTACGTGTGCTGCCGCCGGAGGATCGTCATAGCTTACAATTGAGATGTCGTCTGGTACGCGGACACCAGATTCCTGAAGCACGTTCATCAGTGATAGCGCCATCAGGAAGTCCCCTGCAATAAAGGCGGTGGGCAGCGCTGCCAGGTTACACCACCGTCGCAATACCGCGACATAGGTTTCGTCGGTATTCTCATGGGCCAGACATACCGCACCTGGATTTATTGGCAGTTGGTGGTTCTGCATAGCCGCAAACCAGGCTTGTAAGCGTTCGAACTGATCCGGAACAGTTGCCTGCAATGATATATAACCGATGGATTTATGCCCAAGATCGACGAGATGATCAACTGCCTGCCTGATGCCCAAATAGTTGTCGGACGATAGCGATGGCAATTTATGCTCTTCGAGTATTCCCGGCACGGCAACAACTGCAATACCCTTTTCGCGAAGGTTCTCAAGCAGCAGGCAATCACTGTATTGAGGTCGCAGGGCAAGCAGCCCGCGCGCCCCAGTTTCTAGCATCACCTGCTCGCAGTGATCTGTCTCGGCAGTTCTAAAATGGACTTCCAACTGCAAATCAGCACACGCTTGCTCTATACCAGAGGTGAGGTCTCCAAAGAACTCTCCGGATTGACGCGACAGGCGAGCATCTGTTGGTTTCCATACCACTGCAATCCGCATAAGAGCGGCACATGGTGAGATGACAGTTGTACGCTTGCCGTTGGTTCCACTCACTACACCTTCACGACTGAGCTCCTGAAGCGCCCTGTCTACTGTGGCACGGGCTGTGTTGTATTTTGAGGCAAGTTCAATTCTGGTTGGCAGTGTGTCACCTGCAGTCAAGCCCTCGGTTGCGATCTGTTGGAGAATGTCGTTTTTGATCTGCTTGTAGAGAGGCAGAGGTCGCTCGACAGGTTTGTGCGTACCCATATACCGGTGGTCCTGTAGTGAAATGACTGGTCAAGTCTCGAATGATTAGGCATTTTTATTATAACATGGCTAATTGCATCTGTCAATGCCAAAAATTGCGTGAAATAAGAACGATAGAGCAGTGCTATCGGGGTACAGATGCGTTGTTCACTTTTCGGGTTCGCGACCGGATTACCCGATTTGTAGTGCCACCGGACTGGTGGTAGTGAGGCAGATACAAATGACACGACACAATCGACCCGGTGTTCGTGTGCAGTGGCTTCAGGATGCAGTTCGCCATAGAAGCCGAAGCGTTGTCGACTGAGGGATTAAGTTAGCGGAGTTTCCCTATTCTTGACACAAGGTAGGGGGTGCGGTATACTTTAGCGACCGCCCAGGTGGTGAAATGGCAAACACGCTGGCTTCAGGTGCCAGTGCTCGCAAGGGCTTGGAGGTTCGACTCCTCTCCTGGGCATCAATAAATGACGGACGTGGCAATAAAAGCCGCGTCCGTTTTGTCTTTCAGTTGCCCCAGCAGAATTTCAGTTATGAAAGCATGGCAAGTGCAAGCACTCCAAAACATCGACGGCTGGTCGATAGACTGCAATGTACAGTATCGACCAGCCATTCAATGATTGCGCCGATAGGCGGACCAGAGCAAACGAAGTCCGGAACCTTCGAATGTAACATGCTCAGATCGGCAGCACGGCGTACGTTGGGGGTCGCGAATTGGCACGCTCTCCTCAACCATATGATACTGCAAATATTATGCCAACGGTTAGCAAATGTTAAATTTTGATGAACAACACGACCGTGCCAAAAAATCTGCAACTAGACCAATATCGCTAAGGCAATTATGTGAATGTAAATGCGCGTCATTAATTTGTGCAACCATTGCCCATAGATATTGCACGATTTTATTACATCACAAGCAATGCGACGGATATTTATCAATACGACTGCGTTGCGGCCGACAGTAGCAGACAGGTCGATGCGAACATTACCGCCAGGGCTCCAAATACCACCGCGATAAAAGAATCGCGACGTGTAGTACTGCAGCCTGAACGCCCCTTTGCATCCGCCAAACGTAATCCGTCATACTTTGGCCAAAAAGCAATCTAAAATATAGTAACATTATGACTGTGCGAACTGCACAAGATTGGTAAAACTTCCTTAATACACCTTTTTGGAGAGATGACCTACGGAGCTAGAACCGGGCGCTAACCATCAGACTGTCAACTACACCACTTCAAGTGAGGAGAACAACACGCTTGTACTGGACACGGCCAACCGTGTTGCACTGGATATTCTTGCAAGTAGAACTGGCGTAGAAGCACTTACCCACATTGCCGAGGCAGCACGTCGTCTGTCTGGCGCCTCCTACGGTGCACTCGGCGTAGCACGCATCGACAAGCAAGGTCTTATGGAGTTTGTTACCGTGGGTTTGTCCGCCGCGCAGGAGGCGAGGATAGGCGAGCGACCAACAGGCAAGGGCTTGCTGGGACTGTTGTTAAAGCGCAACGAGCCCCTTCGTATTGCGAATCTGGCGGACCACCCTCAAAGTGCCGGCTTTCCTGCGAATCATCCTCCCATGCAGAGCTTTTTAGGCGTGCCTATAAGACGTGGTGACACGTGCCTTGGAAGTTTGTACCTTACGAACAAACAGGACGGTAAGCCCTTTACGGAGCAGGATGAAATTGCTGTTCAGGCGCTTGGCGCATATGCCGCCGTAGCAATACACAATTTGCACATGCTTGCAAGGCAGCGGTCCCTTGTGAGCGGCCTAATTGCTGCTCAGGAGGAGGAGCGCCGGGCGATTGCATACGAGCTGCACGACGGCCTCACGCAGTATGTTATGGCGTCTCATGCGCATCTGGAGTCATTCCGAGCAGCGTGGCTTGGTTCAGATCAGGATCGGGCAGCACGAGAACTTGACCGTGGCCTGCGATACCTGAAAGACGCAGTGGTAGAATCGCGAAGGCTCGTGAATGGCTTAAGGACGCTGGCATTAGACGATTTGGGGCTCGCCGGCGCTGTGGAGCAGTTATGTGCCGAGGAGAAGCTTCGGGCAGGATGGATAGAGCTGGACTTTATGCACAATATTGCAGGCCAGCGATACGCCAAGGTTTTGGAGACCGCTATTTATCGTGTTGCACAGGAAGCTCTAACCAACGCAAGAAAGCACGCAAAAGCCTCACGTGTTAGGGTGCTTCTGCTTCAAGAGGAAGACGATACCAACGCCCATCCGCGCATCTCACTTGAGGTGCGGGATTGGGGGTGTGGATTTGTCGTTGATGAAAAGACGGGTGACTACGCCCATGTAGGACTTCAATCCATGATTGAGCGCACGAGCCTCATGGGTGGTGATTATGCAATTGACAGTGCACCTACACGCGGCACCATAGTGAAAGCAACGTTTCCGGGAATTCCGGCGCAGGAGGATTTTGAGGCATGACTTATGCCGAAGATGCAGTGCTAAATCGCAAGGTTCGTGTTCTACTTGTAGATGACCACGCCATTTGGCGTGGTGGCGTAGTTAGCATGCTTGAATCTACAGAATTCGATGTTGTGGGCGAGGCTGCGAGCGGGAGGGAAGCTCTTGAAGAGGCCGCTGTTTGCAAACCCGATCTCGTATTATTAGATATCCGAATGGCAGGCGGCGACGGATTGGATGCGCTCGTAGCATTGAAACAGCGCTTCCCCGGGGTGATAGTTGTCATGTTGACGACTTACGATAACCCTACATACATGGCTCGGGCAGTAGCAGGTGGCGCGGCGGGTTACTTGCTTAAGGGCATTGAGCGCGACGAGTTCTTAAAGGCGATAAGGGCGGTAGCCGCAGGCGAAATGTTACTTTCTGCTCAGGAGCTGGTTCGGTCGTTACGGTCGGTCGCCGTCGAGACATCCAGTGCCGATGACCTTATACAGCCGCTAACGGAGCGAGAGCAGGAGGTGCTTAAGTTGGTTGCCACGGGGCTTTCCAATAGAGATATAGCCTCACTGCTGTTTGTTGCTGAGAGTACAGTTAAAACCCATGTAGAGCATATCATCGGAAAACTTGGTGTTTCCGATAGAGTTCAGGCCGCGGTTTGGGCGACTAGAAGGGGACTAAATACCGAGCAATAATGCTAACACAATCCGCCAATATGCGGATGTACTAATTCTCCCATAATGTTACAATTCAGGTGTTAGGGAATCACTCTAATCACAATTGTTATGGGAGATAATATGAGCCTGGCAGAGCGCGGTCATTATATTTTTTGTGATGGCGACAATTGTACTGCGCATACGTGTATACCAGTGGCGCTGCGCCCAATGTTGGGTGACAGCGGGCGTTCTCCCCGTGCCGCTGGCTGGCTCTTTCTTTTAAAAGACAATCACGAAATGCATTATTGCCCGGTGTGTGCAAAGATACAGCTAAATCGTTCAGATTTCGATAGGTCGAAGCTTTGATAAGATAGAGTTAGATTGGAGGCCGATGATGGTGTCCACAATATTGGTTGCTACAGACTGCTCCAACCACGCGGTTCAGGCTGTAAAGATGGCGATTAATTTAGGGAAAGCCTTACATGCCAGGGTTTTGGTCCTGCATGTGTTTGATACTTCGTATCCCGCGCCAGCTGAAATGGGCGCATGGGAGTGGGCAATTGGACAGGGTGCGTTTACAGAGATGGTGGCGGCAGAGCGCGAGCAGGTCGAAAAGATTGCTGGTGGGATTCTGAAGGATTCGGGCGTCAATTATAAGATACTTCACGCCGTAGGCCATCCTGTACAGCAGATCCTCGATCGCGCGATACAGGAAAACGTTGATATGATCGTGGTTGGCAGCCGTGGCTCTGGCGGTTGGCAGGCCGTCCTGTTGGGTAGTGTGGCAGACGGTGTGATGCATCAGGCCAGTCGGCCCGTTTTAGTGGTTAGAAATCCCTCTGACGCCATAAAAGTTGTGTTGGTGGCAACGGATGGGTCCGAATGTGCTCATAAGGCGACCGCTATGGCGTCGGACATAGCAAAGGCCGCTAGCGCCGAGTTGTACGGTGTCCACGTCTTAGTGCCCTCACGCAATCGGCCGAGCAGTTCTACTGCGGAGGCAGAGGACTTCGACAACAAGGTGTACGAGAGCATCGAATGCGGATTTAAAGCCGCTGCATCAAACCAAGAATGTCACATGGAGCGAGTATCGGGTCATCCCGCGCAGGCAATAACTCAGTATGCGGAGAAAATTGGGGCGGATATCGTTGTGCTGGGTTCACGCGGACTTGGGCCATTCAAGTCGCTTTTGATCGGTTCGGTTTCCGACACCGTCGCCCATCATTCGAACAGTTCTGTGCTCATCGTTAGGTAACCTACCGGGTGAGGGTTTTACAGCTGTGCCCTCACCCATTTACCTGAAGATGTTTTGCTAATTTCATTTCATTGAATGAACGGTCTTCATTTGCGTGCGAAATCCAGCTGCCAAGCTGCCCATGCTGTTTTGGACGAAATAAATATATTGATTGGCACATAAGAAACAGGACCGCCAGTGCCGCTTCGATTGTAATACACTGCGTGTATTACGACATAGAGTAAGCTACTATTCACGCTCGATTTTGACTAAATGTGGGTTGTGCTCGCACGGGTCGATTGGGATATGCAGCCTGACTAGATGCCCAGGGCTGATATCGTGCCTCTGTGAGCTGCGTAGCAGCGCGAAGCCGTCTGGTAGTTTAATTGCAAGTCGATTGGCCAGAATTTCAGCATCTTTGCTTACCGCGCAGGTAGGTCTTAATGCCAATGCTGTAAGCGGTTCAATAGCCCTATCGTCGTTTAGCTTTTGCAGGCTGTAGATTGCTGTAAGTTGCACGGCTGGGTTGGGATGTTTCAGCGCGTTCAACATCACACCCAGGGCTGTATCCGCATCGCAATTCTTAACCAGCCAATCGCCAGCAGCTAATCGTACCTGGCAGATATGCTCCTCGTTGGCTTGTGCCGCCTCGAATGCTGTGTTACGGATGACCGATAGGTTTTCACCACCCACGTGCCGTACTAACATAGCATCCCTGCACAATTCCATGTCTGCAGGCTGTTCAATCAGCATGAGCACATCTAAGGCGTGGACGAATTGTGCGATAGAACGAAAGCTTTCAGGCTTACGTTCGAGGCGTCGGAGCGCCTCCCGAGCCTCGCGTAGATAGTGCTGTGGCCCCACAAGCTGTTTTAGAGCGGCACGAAAATGTCTGCGATGCACACTCTGCTGTAAATGCCCGTTTGCTGCTATCTGTTGCAAAAGATCGGCTGCTGCAGAGCTATCAATGTTGTTGAGAGCGAGGCATGCCGCTACAGCCCGGCGTTGATTGGTTGCAAATCGCACAGTGGATTGAAGAATTGGTTTCGCTTGAACAGGTCGGCTGGCAAGAATGATGAAGGCGTTTTCCCTTACTGGCGTTAATGGACTGGTTAATCGGCGAGCCGCTAGTCTGAGATACCTCGGACCGCGGTCAGGTACCGACATACCACAAAACAGGGCTAGTGCGTCTAAAAGATCCACCAATGCCTCGTGCACGCCAAAAACCTCCTTATATACACATTATATCGGCCGGCGGGGAGTGAGTTACTGCATGAACGCTTTCTGAAGGGTATTTATTGTATGAGACATTTTAAATGCAATTCATCCACTTATTGCGCGGCTGCCAAACATGCCTTCCGTAAAGGCTTATGAAATTTAGGTGTCATTAGGATGCAGAGGAGATCGACCGTCCGCAGAACGCAATTCCGATGATCGTGGGCGATCAAATACGACTGAAAAGATGGCTAGCATTGAAATAGACAATTCACATGAGCGTACTTAAGTAGGTGGTGGCTGACTGTTCCGCAGGTTGCGCCACAAAAAGTGATCTGCGGCATTTTATATCTTGGTGTGCGCTACACCGCAGAGTTGATGGAGACGAGCAGTTGAAACTAATATGTCGTCAAGGTAACTTGCCCCTAAGCCCGTTAGTGTACAAACACAGGCTGCAACTTTGCCGCGTAGCCTTTGCAGCATTTGGTGCAGTCTGCTCACTCGTGAGTGCTGCATCACGGAGTGTGGCGGCCGACCCACCCGCGGCATCGAAAACTGTGGTGGTGCAAGGATCCAAGGATACCACTTCGGTTTTGCATAATCCTGCAATGGGCTGGGTCTACTATAATACTTACGACCGGCCGTTTCCTGCAAGTTGGTGGAAACAGAACGAGCAGCAACTAAGTTTGTGCCACATATGGTACTGGCGCGACAGTTGGGCACGCCTCGAACCAGAGCCAGGGCACTACGCGTGGAACGACGATCCTCAATTTAAAGAGTACATTCGTCAAATCCTGGCTCATGGCTTTCACCTGGCGTTTCGCGTCATAGTAAGCAGCCATAATTTTAGTGCACAAGCGACGCCCCAATGGGTGCGAGATCTCGGGGCAAAGGGCCATATTCGGGTTACCCATGGTTACGATGGCAAGGCACGCGCTTTGTGGACGCCTAACTACGACGACCCGGTTTTTCAAACACAATTTGCCCGGTTCGTTCGAGCATTTGGTCGGGAATTTGATGATCCAGCCAAGGTTGATTTCATCGATGGCAATGGTTTGGGATGGTGGGGAGAAGTTCATCACCTGTGGCTGCCGGCAAATGAACTCGATCGTACTTATGACTGGATTTGCTCGCTATACAGTGTAGCTTTCAAACACGTACTCCTGTTAACCAATGTGTTCTCCGAGTTCTCACAAATGACTGGCGATACGGATATGACTATCGCCCATGACAAATACGGCTATCTATTCCGTCGCGATGGGCTGGGTAGTCATTGGTACAGTCATGAAAACATTCAGACGTACGATAGCGTGATGTTTCCGGCCAGCCCGTTGTTTGGGGAGCTATGTTATGGTGACTGGACACCTGCGGATCAGGCAGCGGAGTCGGCCAAGGGAATTAAGAGCTTCCACGACGATTTAGTGTGGGCTACCGATCAGGCAATTCGCAGCCACGCCAACACCTTAAATTTCCCAGGAAATTGGCAGCTCTTTCCCAAATCACAGATAGCACGATTTACAAAGTATGCCGGATATAGGTTCTATCCTCTAAAAATAGTGTTTCCCTCAACAGTAAAACGCGGAGAGCCATTTGAAGTGTCCTCAGCCTGGAAAAATGCTGGGGTTGGCGAGTTACCAAATTCTACACCGCAGTGGAACCACAAATACAAGTTAGCATATGCCCTTTTTGATAACACGAATCCCGGACCGCGAATAATTGGCATTGTTCGCAATGCACATCTGTCACGATGGGTGGGCCATTCGGTGTTCCAATATAAAACGTCGCTTAAATGCACGGTCGCTCCGGGCGATTATCGCCTTGCCGTCGCGATCATCGATACTGCAAATGGAAATCATGCAGCTATTCAGCTTGCAGTTACCAACCTGGTTCGCGAGGGCAACTGGTATATCCTGGGCAAGTTCAAGGTCAAACCTGCGCGCATATAGGTCAATGTGGTGTGAGTGGTCGCGAAAGGCTTCGTCCGGTGCATGTGTTGACATTCGCACAGATGCTCATTGGACCCATTGGCACGGGCATACTGGTTAGTTTCCTGGGCAATTTGGGGGTAAGATTAAATAACGAATGTAGGAGGATTTCAATTAAAATGACCATGGATGTGCGTGTGAATGGGCGGTCGCTAGTTTCCTGGTTTACTGTAGCAATGACAACACTGGGGGCTGCAGCCGTTCTAGCCCAAGCACCCCCGGTTTCCCCAGCACCGGTAACGCCATTACCTGGCATCTCACCTGCATCACCGTCGCCCTCAACGCCAAGTGCGCCAGCGCCAGTAACACCCGCGCCCGTGGTGCCTGCACCGGTTGCGCCTGTACCTGCGGGAGGCACACCGGTAACGAACGGTGGGCCGCAGATAACGCCCATTCCTACCATTGAACCAGGCTCCTCCGCAGCATTGCGCATACGGCCATCCTACCCGGTGAACATCCAGCGGCCAAGGTCAACTCCCACGCTTGATGGCACACTCCACGATGGTGAATGGACGCCCTTCTACACAGTTTCGGATGGCAAAATTCAGGGTACGATTTACTGTAACTGGGATCCGAACTACCTCTACATCGCCGCCAAAACTGATCAGCCATCCACTCTTCTGGTAGATATCGACGCCAACGATGATGGATGGTTGCGAGGTGCCGACAACCTCGAATTGGTGGTGGGCACGGCAACAAACGGTGCACGCCCACCTATTGTTGCGCGGCTACTGGACGCGACAAGCAACAAGAACGCTCCGTTTTGGTCTACCCAGGCACTTGATACCAGTGCGGTTCAGGCGGTCTCAAGTAATACTTCTGGCGGACAAATAACAGAAATTGCGGTTCCCCGTAATATGGGCAGCCTTGTGTTACAGCCATCAACCCAAATTGGATTGCGTGTAGATTTTCTACCGCCCATTGCGCCTACCACGTATGTGCCAACTGAGCCCTATGAACCGCACCTCCTTCTAGACGCAATTCTAGTCGACTCCCAGGTGGAGTCGGCGGCGGGAATTAATCCGCACCTGGAACTCAGTGATAGAACTGTGATTGACGGCCAAAAGCTCTTTGCTACCTTGGAGTTGCTAAACCAAACGGACATTCCTGTACCCGTGCGTTCTGTGAAATGGGAGGGGCATCCTAGATCGACTAATCCGGTCGACACGATCGAGCATGTGGTTGTTCCTAATATTCCGCCCACGGGAAGGCTGAAACTCGGCTATAAAACGCTTATTCCGCCCAGTTTGCCGGTAGGCTCGTATACACTGGGTGTCACAGTCAAACTAGCCTCTGGTAAGCAGGTCTCTGCCTCCGCATCCTTTGCTGTTGTGGAACCAATTCATCCGCAGATGAGCTCCTCACCCGATCCGCTTGTAATTGTTGGTACCACCAACCTGGATGTGAGGGTTACAATTTTCAGTGCTGTTCCTGACCATTTCAGGGGTAATCTTGAACTGACCAAGTACCCGTCAGATTGGGTGTTGGATGGCGGCAGGGTGCGAAGCGTCGTCGTTTACGGTAAGGACAACACTTCGGTTTCGCACGTTAAATTTCGCTTGCCTGCGTCTACCCAACCCGGTAACTATACTGTGGAAGGTCGCATAACTTGGATGAACCGCACCTGGGACCTTAAGACCATTGTGCACATTGTGCAGAACGAAGCGGTTCAGCCATCCACCTCAAAATAGGGCATGTCTGAGGTCGGAGCCGATTTAAACGATTAGCGAGATTTAGAGGAGAGATTATGACTGTTGCGCCATTGCTTACAGAGGGTCAGCGTGTGCGGGTTACTAATCGCGAGTTAACGCCAGAAGATACTAAATCTGGCTCGCTGTACGAATACATGCGCGGGCTAACCGGTACCATACAGAAAGTGTATAGTACTGGGCAGGTTGGTGTAGAAATTGACCTTGAGGCACTTCCCACAGCCATCCGAGACCGGCACACCGGGGTGCAGGAGGCTATGCGAACACGATGGATGGACGGCCTATCGGAGGATGCCAAAAACCGCCTTACAGAAGCCGAGAAGATATTTCGCTTACGGTACACCCTGCTGCTCAACAATGCGGATGTAGAAGCCTATGATGGGCCGCCTGCTGAGCCGCGAGAATTGCCGGGCTACGATGCACCTAAAGCGGTCGCGGCTGCTCCAATAGCAATTGAGGCTGATGTTGACTCCGATCTGGTGCTTGTGCCTTACGATGAGCCTAATGCCTGATGATCGACGACACTTCTAGCAGGGAAGCGGCCGAGCATGATAATTGCATCGGCCTCCCTGCCGAAGTAGATTCCGCACTGGATTCATTTGCCGCTTTTTTGAAAACCACTAAGAACGACTCTTCACACACCGTGAAAGCGTACCGCAACGATGTGTTCCAGTTCCTTCAGTACCAGGCCGAAACCAATGCCGATGTAACCAGTGTCACGCACGGTGCACCGGCCAGAGCGGCAATACGAGCCTTCATTTCCTACCTCTACCACCAGGGTTACCGGCGTTCATCCACTGCACGAAAAATCGCCGCGATTAGGGCGTTCTACCGTTGGTGTGTTAGCTGCGATCTTGTAACCGTAGATCCCACTGCCGGGGTTCACACACCGAGGCGGGAGGGGCGACTTCCGAAAGTTTTACGCACGGATGAAGTGGCCTCTCTCCTTGCGGCGCCAGACACAACCGTACCGGATGGCATGCGCGATAAAGCTCTGCTCGAATTGTTGTACGCCAGCGGTGTGCGCGCCGGTGAGGCTCAGGCGCTAAATATCGACGACATCGACCTCGAAAATTATGATGTACGAGTGCGACAGGGCAAAGGTGATAAGGAACGGCTTGCGATGATAGGCGACGAGGCCGTGGAGGCCATTGACGCCTATTTGTTGGCGGGTAGACCAGCTTTGCGCGCAAAGTCTAGTCGCCACGACGATGGAGCTCTATTTCTTAACAAATATGGCCAACGTCTCTCTGATCGAGGAATTCGCCGCATCTTTGACAAGTACATGTTGAGTGCCTCACAGACCTTGAAAGTGACACCGCACGTTCTACGCCATTCGTTTGCGACCCATCTACTAGACAATGGTGCGGATCTAAGAGCTGTCCAAGAGCTATTAGGGCACTCCAGCTTAGAGACGACCCAGATCTACACGCATGTTAGTCGCGAGCGGGTTTTAAAGGTTTACGATTCGGCACACCCAAGATCAGGTCCGGAGCACTGACACTGCACGTCGGTGTTCTGGTGGATGACCTGCTGCAGTTGACCACATTGTATCGGATTCAGTGTCGTCGCACCATTAGGTCTTCACAGTATGATAATTGGGTGAAAAGAGTGTACGATAAATATCTCAAATGATAGCTTTTGTAGAGTTTGGATGAAGTAATTCTTATAACTTGACATCAGTTAAGTGCATGATGTATCCTTCAGTGTTTACTATACCCTCGGAATGCGCGCTCGCCTGTTGTGGTATTTGGGCGCGTGAAAGGATGTCTGGCCCTTATGCAGGTAACCGTCGAGCAATCCTCTCCCTGTACCGTGATATTAAATGTTGAGATCGATCAGGAGCAGGTTTCCCGTACTTTTGAAAGTACATATCGGCAGTTTAGCCGTTTCACCAATGTACCCGGATTTCGTCCTGGCAAGGCACCGCGTGCCCTGGTCGAGCGCTACGTAGATAAGAGCCGTGTTAAGCAGCAGGCTATGGAGCGTCTCATTCGCGAAACGTTTCAGGACGCGCTCTCGGAGCAGAGCATTACGCCTTTGCGCGGCAGAGACCCGGAGTTGGATGGAACGCCGGAAATTAACGACAATGAGCCTTTTACTTATCGCGCGGTAGTACCGCTTGAGCCGGAAGTGGCATTAGGGCAGTACACAGGTTTGACCGTAACGCGTCCGGTGATGGAAGTTACGGATGAGGTTATCGATAAGCATCTAGAGTCACTTCGTGAACGCAGTGCGAAGCTGGAAGTCGTTACTGATCGTGGTGTGGAACCAGGCGATCAGCTCTCTGCCGAGAACAAGGTGATCTTTGAGGGTGAAGAACCTGATGATCAGCCCGTACGACGCCAGTTGATCAGACTCGGAAACAACATTCCTGGGTTTGACGAGGCGATTATGGGAATGACTGTTGGCGAGGAGCGTACATTTACCCTCACCTTCCCAGAGGATTATCAGGAGGAGGATCGGCGCGGCAAAACTGCGACGTTCACAGTTAAAGTAACAGCAATCAGGGCACGCGTTCTGCCGCCCCTCGACGATGATTTTGCCATGTCTGTAACGGGAGCTGAGACGCTCGCCGAGATGCGTGAGCTGGAGGCTGCCAAGCTGCGCGAGCAGAACAAGGAGCTATCCGACCAACTCGCGGAACAGCAGCTTATCGCCCAGATAATTAATAATTCCACCATCAATTTCCCCGAAGTGCTTGTGCGTGATGAGGTCCAGGATGAATTCCGCAACCTCGCTCAGGAATTACGCAAGCAGAATGTGAGTTACGCGCAATTCCTGGAAGTGAATGGCCTCACCCCAGAGAGCCATCAGGAGCAGAGCCTCAAAGCAGCAGCCGTCCGCATCGCCGCTCTGCTTGCTCTCCGCGATATTTCCGTTCAGGAGAACTTGCAGCCCAGCGAATCCGAAGTGAACGCGGAATTTGAGAAGCTGTTGTCGGCAGGAACTATAACCGATGATCAATACGATGAGTTCATTGTGGACACTCGGCGAAGAATTCAGCTTGCTAATGCGCTAGTTCAACGGCGGCTGCACGATTTTCTCTTTGCAAACAATACCATTTTGGACAAACAGGTAGATGACCTGCCCAACCCCGAGGACACGGAGATTGAGCTTGCCAATGAGTTTTCTCAGGCAGGTGAAACTGAAACGTCGGCGGAGCCTGTAAAAGAAACAGAGCAGGACGAAACGGAAACTGCTTCCCAGGAGTAACTATGGATAGCAACATCATTAAATCACCGCGAAACGTCATCCCGATGGTTGTAGAACAGAGCGCTCGCGGTGAACGCGCGTATGACATCTACTCGCGGCTACTTAAAGATCGAATTATCTTCATCGGCGAAGAAGTAGACGATCATATCGCCAACCTGGTGATTGCTGAGATGTTATTTCTAGAGCGGGAAGATCCGGACGCCGACATTGAATTTTACATCAACAGCCCGGGCGGAAGTGTAACAGCAGGGTTGGCGATGTACGATGTGATGCAGATGGTGCGATGTGACGTGGCTACAATATGTGTAGGGATGGCAGCGTCGATGGCTGCTGTTCTTCTTGCAGGTGGCGCTGCAGGAAAGCGATACGCTTTGCCGAATGCACGAATCATGATCCACTCCGTAGCGGGTGGCTACGGTGGTAAGGTTCAGGACGCAGAGATTATGTTGCGGGAAATGGTGCGTATGCAAGACACCCTTAGTCAGATCCTTACGCATCATACCAATCAGCCTGCCGAGAAAATAAAACGCGATATGGATCGTGACTATTTTATGTCTGCGCAGGAATCGATGGAATATGGAATAATCGACAAGGTGCTCGATAAAGGCAGCCGATAATCTAACCTCGCTTCGGAGGAGAGAACCGTTGTCCAGTAGATTTGATCGTATAGACGGACGCTGTGTGCTATGCGGTAAAACGCGTGAGCAGGTTAAAAAGCTCATTTTAGGTATGCACGGGGGTGTGTGCCTAGAGTGCGTTGACCTGTGCAACGATATTATTCGTAGTGAAGTTCCGGATAGCGAACGGACCCAGATTACAGGGCCTGCTGGTTGGAGCGCCATTCCTAAGCCCAAAGAAATCTACAGAATACTTAGTCAATATGTGGTAGGGCAGGAGCGGGCTAAGCGCAGTCTCTCTGTTGCTGTTTACAACCATTACAAGCGGGTGAACTCACCAAGTAATGATGTAGAACTTCAAAAGAGTAACATTCTGCTCATTGGCCCCACGGGCAGCGGTAAGACGCTGTTGGCCCAAACCTTGGCGCGCATTCTTAAGGTTCCATTTGCCATTGCCGACGCAACATCTCTTACTGAGGCAGGGTACGTTGGCGAGGATGTTGAGAACATTCTCTTGAAACTGCTGCAGTCCGCAGAATCCGGGAACCCCAACGGCGGCTTGGATCAGTCTGTGAAGGCAGCTCAACGCGGGATTATCTACATTGATGAAATCGACAAGATTAGCCGCAAGAGCGAGAATCCTTCGATAACGCGGGATGTTAGCGGGGAGGGAGTGCAACAGGCACTTCTCAAGATTCTGGAAGGGACGGTAGCGAATGTCCCACCTCAGGGCGGCCGCAAGCACCCTCAGCAGGAATACGTCCAGATTGATACCAGTAATATTCTGTTTATCTGTGGTGGAGCGTTCGAAGGTCTCACCGATATCATTGAACGACGCGTAAATCACAGAACAATGGGTATTCGCGCCCATGTAGCAACAAAACAGGAAAGAGTATCGTCGCGCGGGACTCTCTTTCAGCATGTCATGCCGGAAGACCTTCTAAAGTTCGGCCTCATACCCGAATTCATTGGTCGCCTCCCGGTGGTGACGACATTGGACTCCTTAGACGAAGAGGCCCTCACCCGCATCCTTATTGAGCCGAAGAATGCACTGGTCAAGCAGTACAGCCGCTTTTTCGAGTACGATGGTGTGGAACTTGTCTTTACTGATGATGCCCTTAAAGCAATTGCGCACGAGGCAATGGAACGAAGCACTGGAGCCCGCGCCCTTCGCACAATAATTGAGGAAGTCATGCTCAACATAATGTACGAGATTCCCTCGAATCCCGGGGTTAAGAAGTGCATTATTGAGGAAGAAACCGTTACGAAGAAAGTTGATCCCACGTTGATAACTGACGGGGAGATGAGGCAGGCGTCCTAATAATTCCTAGTCAAACAGATTTTTATCAAACTCCAGGGCAATGTCCTGGAGTTTTCCATATTTAGGGCTAGTTTTATTCCGGGGACATTGATGTATTTAGTGGACGAATTAGCTGTTAAATCAGTAGCCGAGAAGTCTGGTCAGTAGTTGAAGTTTGTCTGGAAACACGGCGTGCTTGTCGCGGCATCTTGCTCTCAGAGACTCCTCCCACGATGCCGTGCGCTACGGGGTTGAAACCCCGTGCTGACACGCAAAAGTCCACTGTGTGGACTAAATGCGCGGAAGGCAGAGACTCCTCCCTC
>DAIDKH010000074.1 GCA_027450145.1 Chthonomonadaceae bacterium
GTGCTGCCAGTTATGCCGCGCGTACTGCCCAGCGCATCCGCTGCGAAATAGGCGCTGCCGCCCGTGCCGTGCTGGCTTACACCTGGCGTGTAGGTGCCCTCGCCGTTTTGCAGCAGCGGACTGCCTGCCGATGCCCCTGCGTACAGCTCACCGGTAAGTGCGCCGCCGCGCCCCCCAATAGACGGCAACAAAATGATACGCCTTGGTATATCGCCTTGTTTGTTGCCTGTTACCCTGGCTCATAATAACCTGAAGGATCCTCGAATTCGTCACATGCCGCAGGAGCACCATGTTCGCGTCGAGTAATTAATGCGGAGGTTAGTTCATCATGGAGAGTTTTGCCGAATGCTTCCGCTTCGCTAAACGAGCATTCGAATTCAATCATCCTAAATAGCCAGGGGTAGTTACTACCTGCAGCTTCTTGTTGGCGAGTACAATCCTCGTCCAATATGTTAACAGTTACTCGAAGAGTATCTACTTTAGCCCCGCGCTTCTCCAGAGAATTGCACCGCAACCAAAAGGAAACCCTATCGCACGGTAATTCAACACACATTGGTAAGGGCTCCCATTCAATGGGTGAATTTCTTGATCGAAAGATTATTTCACTCCGATCACCTATTAATTTCGATGAATGAATGAAGCCATTGGCCAAATAAAAGAAGTCTGTGTGGCCCAAAATAGCCATTTTGAGTGACACAAACGTTGATACAACCTCGGTTTCACCCAGCATTAGTTGCACAAGGTAATCAGCTTCGTGGCCAAATGGTAACACGGCGATTAACAATCTTATGGGTTGTTTATGAGCCATTATTCCGCGTAATTCTGCCACAAGACACTCCTTCGAAGCATATTATTTAGGTGGGGCACATTGTGTCAATATGGTGTTGTTAGTCATGTGCGACCACCACTATTCCGCAAACGCGAGTATCATTACATACCTTTTGAGGCCTCGGACCGCCAAAGAATTGACGGCCCGAGATACCTACAGGCATGCTAATTCATTAGCTGCCGCCAAAAACATCTTCTATAGCGTCAACCAAATCGTCCCATAGCAGGCATCCCCGCTCGCCTTGATTGGTCTTCAATTGACGGCCATGCACGCCAACCCTAGCCTTGCCCTATTCGGGCGGCGTGGGATTGCGTCCAAGAACCTTCCGCACGGCCCGCCTGAATTCGTTGTTTTGCTGTTTGTTAGAGGTGCCGTTTTGCTGTCGTTGTTCCGGTGATTGGTCCCCGCTATTACCACTGCTTCCAGTGCGCCGTCTCTGCTTTTGCGGTGGGTCATACGCGTTACCGTCACCCATATAGGGATCCAAGTCGTCCGCGTTGGTTTCATAATCGTCAGGTTGATCAACGCCAAGACCGATGTCTTCATCATCATCACCGTATCCAATTGGCGGCATTAGCCCCGTTGGGTCGACGCCGACCAGCGGGTTGTTGTCGCAGTAGGCGTACCAGTTGCTGCCTGCCTGCGCCGGGTCGCTGCTAAGGAACCTCCCCACGCTCGCGTCATAGTACCGGTGGCCCAGCAGCATCAGCCCTGTGGCCGCATCCGCCTGGTAGCCGCTTGTGCCCGCAAACTGAACAGGCGTTGCCGTGCTGCCGCTGCGCGTTAACGTCTCGCCGGACTAGGGTATCTTTGGTGCAACGATGTTATCGTAGGCAGAAAACTCGTAAGGGTGGCTGACGCCGACCCACTCGCGTACCCCTTTCACCTCCCCAGCAACCAGGAATGGAAGGTTATAGCCCGGCAGCTTGTACGGCAGGAAGTGAAGGTAGTATCTGTTACTACCCTTAAGAAATTGGCCATGATCTCCAAGATAAATTAGTCGCTTTCGTTCAGCAATCGGAAGTAAATTGTATTTATAACAATCCGCATCACCCATTACGTGAGTTGTTACTTCTGTTGGCCACTTAAGCACCAACGAGACGAAATCAACGAACAAATTCAGTTCATCCTCAACGAAAAGACCGTTGGAAATCTGGTCAATTAAACGCCGGCGAGCATCGCTACCAGGCTCCATGGCAACGTTGGAAGGGTAAGTGAATGCGCGGAACCGCTCCTGTAATGTAACGGCACGTGGGGACTCGTAGAACCACGCTATCTCGACATCATGGATTACGTTCACCTCATCGACCTGAAGCACAGGTAGGGTGGACTTGGCTCGGTATAGTTTGATCAATGCCTTTAATCCGATTTTATTCGAATCGTACCCCAGACATGAAAAGGAAGGTTACAATCTGGATATTGATTTAGGCGTATCCATTTGTGGTGAGCACTATAATAAAATTGGCGGTATTTCCCTATACATACGTCACCCGACAGCGTGCTAGTCACCATAAATTTGATGTGCAACGTGGGTGGAAACGTTTGTGACTCGCGCACCTTATCAAAACAATAGTGAAATTGATTCCCTTCGGTGTCACCGTAGATTTTGTAATCACTAGGCCACCTGAGCGAATTTTTTACATACCTGGCAAGCATTTCGACTTCGGCCTTCGAGAAATAACTGTCGGTAACCCATCTCATCCAAGCCTGAAGATTGCCATCCATTTTGTCATAGTCCACGATCCAACTACAGTAATCGGCTACTACCAGTGGCCGCGGCCCCACTCTGAACCAATAGACTCTCACTTCGTCGTCAGGGGATTTCCTGCCCGGAATATCGCCAAGTACAGTGCTAGAGCACGAATAAAGTTCGCCGTTCACGCCTCAAACCTCCTTGGGGCAATAGCAAATCTATCGCTCCCAAACGGTGTCCACCTAAAGCACTTCAATAAACCCGTTGTCAATAGGCTCCTGGACGGTTGTTGGTAATTCGTATTGCACACCTCCGCCTGGACAATCAGGTGGATCGACCGTACCCCATCCGTTCCAGGGCGCGGCAATTCCGCTGTTCACTCCTGGAATCGGCCGTATAACGCGGAGCCGCGTTGGGGGATTGTCCCAGCCAGGGCTATCAGGCGGTAGTGAAACTTCGCCAGGTTCAACGGTCGGGCCTGTAATCCACCTTCCATCCATACCACCATACCGCTGGTACTCACCGGGCGGTAAATCTCCCGTTGTATAGCCGTTCTGCCACGGGTCTGGCGGGTAGGTGACACAGTTATTATGTACCCACAGCCCAGCTTTGCCGACGAAGTAGGTGTGCGTACCGCCCACTTCGAAGTTGTAAACAGTCTGCAGCTTACCAGTTGCGTGCTCCGCTTCCAGCCGCAGTGGCGGGCCAGCGCGCGTGATGATCTGGCAGCCTATGGCAAGGCGCCCTGCCGGCACAAAACCAACACCAGCCTCAAAGAACCTGTGCCCCGCGGTAGTGGTAAGCTTCTCGCCGTCACTAAACCTGAGTACAATGGTCGGCCGCAAGTGCCTGTACAGTTGCAGTACCCTGCCACGCCCTAGCGGGTCACGAGCCGCCAACGTAGCGCTTTTGGCAGCAGGGTTGCGCGTTAGTACCTCTTCCCCTAACCTCACATTTTGAATTGCTACCCGCTTACCATTCTACAGCCAAACCATCGTTCCAGCGACAAAGCAATTCCGGTTGTCAGTGCCACCTTCGTCACCAGTAGGACCATGGTTAAGCAGGACTATGGCAAAGGGCCCTACTTGGTCCGGTATGCAGCAATCCAAGCAGACTGCACTGATGTAAGCCCGCCGTTGGCGGCTCGGCTTGCGCCAAGTCCCTGGTTATTTGTTGGCACGCAAAGGAAATGCGGTACCCGGGGCTTCATTGCCAGGGGCACCGCATCGTCGGCAGCTTGTACTTGTCCGCAGCTTAAGGCAGGATCATAGCCGCGAGCCTGTCACCAGTAGCCACTTCAATGTCCTCAGGTACTTTCTGGCCAGTGGTTATGTACGCCAGTGGAATGCCAGATTGATCGGCTACGTTCAGTAGGCTGCCATGAGACGAGGTCTCGTCCAATTTGCTGAATATCAGCCTGTCGACCCTTGCCGCGCTAAACCGCTTCACAGCCTCTAGCATATCGTGTTCCTTTGTTGAGGCAGAAAGCACGAGTAACGTTTCACACTGAAGCGTTTCCAGCAGATTTTTTAGCTCACCCACCTGCAGTATGTTCTTCTGGCTTCGTCCTGCCGTATCGATAAGGATGAGGTCATAGTCCGCAAACTGTTCAATAGCAGGCATCACCTCACTTTGGCTGTATGCCACTGCCACTGGAATATCCAGGATCTGGCTGTAAGTTTTCAACTGCTCGACAGCGGCAATTCTGTACGTGTCCACTGTAAGCAGTGCAACCTTTTTGTTCTCCACCAGTGAATAGTGGGCGGCTAACTTCGCAATTGTCGTCGTCTTGCCAACGCCGGTTGGTCCTATAAGTGCGACAGCTTTCAGTTTGTTTGGTGTGAGGCGTATTGGTCCGCTGCCGGGAATACGGCGCGATATAAGGTCTCGCAGTGCAGAAGCTGCGAGCGGAAGCCTAGCAGGATCGCTCCAGGCCGACACATCCGGTAGGTTTTCCATAAGATCGCGAGCCACTGTTTCATTAACACCGGCGGACAGCAGCTGATCGTAAAGTTCATGACACGGATACAATGGTCCTGATGGAGCGCCATCCAACTGAACAGACGGCTGCACTGCAGACACTACAGCAGAGACGGTACGCTCGTGAACTTCGCGCTGTTCGCGTTGAAGCGCCGTGAGGCTATCGCGTATCTCTCGCATCGCGCGCTCCAGGAATGCGAATCTGTCTGGTGGCGGCTGATCGGCGGGACGGTCTTCACGCAAACCAGGTCGGGGGGCTTCCTGGTTCGCTGCAAGCGGCTGCCGCTCGGCAACCGCGGCACCGCCAGCTCGCGCACTTGTTGCTGCGTTGCCACCTCGGCCGTACAGAGCCCTTGCAGCGCTTGCCACAGCGCCAGAGCGATTGACTACCGAGGCGGACGGAGCCGCAACTGACGCTGTAGCTGGTGCCATCGCCGGCTTGGCTGCGGTGGTGACCTGCGAAGGGAGCGGTGCTGCCAAGTTATCGCTTTTCACAGTGATACCTGTTGCGGCAACTACGCACACCAATTCCCGCGAACCAAGACCAAGCATTCCGCCTTTGCGCACCTTACGCGTTTCGAGAATAACTGCGTCAGGCCCTAGCCCATCGCGCACCTTCTGCAGGCACTCTTTGAGATTCTCTGCTTCGTATTCTTTTATCAGCATGAGAGGATCGGCCTCCGGACCAAATAATTGTATAATTCGAAAAACCGGCAATAAACCGGCCATGTTTCGGGCTTCTGAGACTGATTATCGGCGCTTAACTCGTATTTCTACAGGTCTTTCATGGAGGTTTTGCTGTCTCGGCTGAGATTGCTTTGCAGGATAGAGTAGACACCACAGTGAATAATTGATATGCGATTAGCGTTAATACAAGTACCAGGGGGAGATCACACATGAGTGCATCGGCCATAAAAACTAGTACTATGAGGGCAGTGCGATGCCATGCCCCTGAAGACTACCGTCTAGAGGAAGTCGCGGTGCCCGTACCAGGTCCCGGCGAGGTACTGCTTAAGGTAGAAGCGTGCGGCATATGTGCCAGCGACGTGAAGTGCTTCATAGGCGCGCCGCTGTTTTGGGGCGACTCCAACCGGATTGGCTACGTGCAAACGCCCGTAACAGCGGGCCATGAGTTTATAGGTCGCGTAGAGGCCCTTGGCCCCGGAGCAGCGGAAAGGTATGGACTGCAGGTAGGTGATCGCGCAATATCTGAACAGATCGTACCATGCGGTGATTGCCGGTACTGTAAATCTGGCAAGTACTGGCTGTGTACCGTACATGATATCTACGGCTTCCATACGGCAACGCACGGGGGCATGGCAGATTACATGCTCTTCCCGGCTGCCGCACTCAACTATCTGGTTCCTAGCGAATTACCTGTTGAAAGGGCAGCGCTCATTGAGCCTCTCGCCTGTTCAATGCATGCGGTCGACCGTGCACAGATTAAGTTTGGCGACACCGCTGTAATTGCCGGGGTTGGTACGCTGGGGCTCGGAATGGTGGCTTGTGCGCGTCTCAAAAATCCCGGTTGTCTCGTGGCAGTAGACACGAACCCCGAGCGTCTCGCACTTGCCCGTTCGCTAGGAGCAGACGTCACTCTGAACCCTCGGGATACCGATATTCCCCAGGCACTGAAAAACATGACGGGAGGCTATGGGTGCGACGTCTACATTGAGGCAACGGGTCACCCAGACGGTGTAAATCAGGGACTGCACTCCATGTGTAAAGGTGGCAATTTCGTCGAATTCTCTGTCATGAAAGAGCCAAGTACGACCGATTGGACTATTATCGGTGACACTAAGGAGTTGAACATATATGGCGCACATCTAGGACCAGGCTGCTATAGTGTGGTAATTGACTACCTTAACCGCGGGCTGCTCAAGGTGGATGGCATCGTTACGCATACTCTTCCGCTGGAGCGGTACCTTGAAGGATTTCACATGGTTCATAGCGGCGTAGGTTCAATAAAAGTACTGCTTATTCCATGAGTGTCCTTCGCGCAACACCGTTATGCCGATAGCGATTGAGAATCCGTGGTGGTTAACCCTAGGGTTGCCAGCGGCAGCGTGGATTATCTGGGTACACCGACAGTCCGCCAGCGGCCCTACACATGCCAGACGGTTAGGGCTGCTAGTACTTCGGTTGGTAACTGTGCTGTTGCTTGTCGTCTTGCTAGCTGGTGTACGGCTCGTACAGACCAATCGCACACTTAACGTCATCTTCGTGGCTGATGCATCCAGCTCTGAGGGATCGGCTGGCCAACTCAAGGAGCTTGCCTTCATACGAGCGGCTAATGCCCGACGCCACCCGGGTGATCGATCAGGCATTCTCTACTTCGGGTCGACCACCAGCGAGGGGCAGCCGCTCACTGCAAACCCAGCTTCAGCCCCGATGCCCCCCAGTCTTGATCCCTCAGGTACTAACATTGAGCTAGCATTACAACAAGCCGGTTCGTTATTGAGAAGCCACAAGGGCGCGAAACGGATTGTATTGATTTCGGACGGGAATGAAAACCGGGGTAATGCCCTGGCGGCTGCCTATCAGCTCGCATCATCAAACATTCAGGTCGACGCCGTGCCCGTGAGCGACACCGCTCATCCGGAGGCCCTGGTAAGCGAGCTGTCGCTTCCCCACTCAGTGAAGATCGGGGAACCATTCACGGTGAGTGCCGTTGTTCAATCTACCGTAGCGCAAAAAGCCACTATCTCCCTACTATGTAACGGCAATCCTGCCGGTCTTCCCAAGATTGTGGACCTTCGTGAGGGGCTCACGTCGATTGCAATAAAGCAGACGATTCACCACGCTGGAGCCTATAGGTACGCGCTGCTAATGAACGCGCCGCAGGACACCCTAACGGAGAATAATCGTGGCCTGGGTTACGTTTGGGTAAGGGGAAAACCACGTGTTCTCTTTGTGGCGAATATCCCCAATCTCTCCCCATTGCTGCGAACCACAATGCAACAGCATCGGATTGACGTTCAGTACCTACCTCCAGCGGATTTGCCGGCGAGTGCGGCGGCCCTGCAAGGCTACGACGCGGTGTTTCTGAGTAACGTTCCAGCTAGTGATCTTACCGATAAGCAGATGCGCGCACTGCAGGTGGCGTGTCGGGATCTGGGAATAGGGTTAGGAATGGTGGGCGGCCGTTCAAGCTTTGGTGCAGGTGGCTACAAGGGTACACCCATCGAAGCAGCTTTGCCAGTCTCAATGGACGTAAAAGCTCAACGAAAAATCCCGTCTGTCGCAGTTGCCTTGGTGATAGAAGACCTTGAGATGCCGTCCGCGGTCAATATCTCCATTCAGGCAGCAAAATCCGTGGTGAGCCTGTTGCAGCCTATTGATCAGATCGGCGTTTTGGACTGTAACGGCTTCGGATTTGGAGGAACTGAAAACGCCACTGCTGCCGGCCGGTGGAGAATTCCCATGCAGCATGTCACAAATCAGAGTGCCATTGAGGCGCACATGCAAAACCTAACGGATATGGGGGATCCGCCTACGTACGATCCCTACCTGTTGGAGGCGGCGCGCGTATTGAATGGCACCAATGCGGCGATTAAGCACATCATCTTTGTTGGCGATGGAGATGCAATCTTTGAAGGTGACCAAGGGAACCTGGCGAAGCTGCTTCACCAGATAACCTCAATGGGAATCACTGTTTCGACCATCGCTAGCGGCGCGGATCTGCAGGGCCAACAGTTTTTACAGTACATTGCGGGGATGGGCGGAGGTAGTTCATTCGTCGCAGACAGACCACAAGACTTGCCGAATCTGCTGCTGAAGGACGCTGTAGCTACCACACAGCCCCCTATTGTAATTAAGCCCACTATTCCCAGGGAAACCGCTGCTGATACGGTCCTTCGCGGAATACCCTGGAAAACGGTACCACCACTCCTAGGCTACAACATTACGACGCCCAAACCTACTGCTACGGTTGACCTTATGGATACTGGGGGTGGAAACAACAACGCACTCTATGCCTGGCAGCGGTATGGATTGGGGCGTTCACTGGCGTTTATGTCGGACGACCAAAACAAATGGGCAAGTCTGTGGCTGCAATGGCCATCCTATTCGACATTCTGGGCACAAACCATTAGGTGGATAATGCGGCCAAATCCACCCCAGTCGCTGCATCTTGAGGTTTCTCGTCGCGGTTCTCTCGGTGCAATAGAGCTCTCTGCAATTAGCCCCGCAGGCGCATACATGAACAACCTGCACATCGTGGCAAATGTGTCGCCACCTCTCGGCGCGAAAACATTCCACGTGACGATGCAGCAAACAGCCCCGGGCAAGTACAGCGGTGAGTTTCCTATAGAGAGTTACGGCACCTATATGGTTACGGCATTCACATCAAACCAAAGGCGGATCCCAGGGAGTGTAGAGGCTGGCCTTTCGATCGCCTATCCCGATGAGTACCGACACTTCTCCGTGCGCAGGCAGCTCTTACAGCAGGTTTCTAGTATTACAAATGGCGCGTACAATGTTTCACCGCAGGCAGTTTACGAGGATCGTCCGTCGCCATCGCACAGCGAACAATCCATTACATCCCAACTACTGGTTGCGGTGCTTGCCTGCTTCATGTTGGACGTGGCAACGAGACGCATCAGCTTCCCCGCACGACAGAATCGATTACATGGTGTAGTCGGCGCGGTTCCGTCGACCACATCCATCCCGGTCAAGAGTAGCAGTGAGAGCGTCACCGCACCGCCGGCGGAGTCACAGCCCGAACCAGCAGGACTATCGCGCCTCAGACAGGCAAAAGATCGCGCCCGTTCACAATTTCACCAGGCTGAAACCAGGCCCCCGGGTGACGACACCACCAACTAAGCCCCCGATCTCGTGCGGGCAATCTCGATCGCGGCGTTCACAGGACAGTTTGCATCGTGAGCACCAGGAATGCGCCCAATAGACATCAGGAACTCGTTGACAACCTCAAAGCCAGTGAATTTGAAGTTCTTGCGAAAGAGTTTAACCCAGTCATCAATGGTCGAAATGGTCTGCTGCTGTAGCCATAAATGGAATGATCCCATCTCCTGCTGAATTGCCTGCACCCTACGGGCGTTCTCAATTGCCGCCAGTATTTTCAGGCGATTTCGGATAATGCCTGTGTCGTTCAGCAAGCGCTCAATGTCGCTCTCGGTGTACGCGGCCACTGCATTCACCTGGTAAGAATGAAATGCCTCGCGAAAGCCATTTCTCTTCTTCAGAACAATTGCCCAGGATAGTCCCGCCTGATTTACCTCAAGCATAAGGCGTTCAAACAGCTGATCGTCATTTACAACAGGAAAACCATACTCCGTATCATGATAGACTCTCATCATATCATCCGGCGGGGTAATCGCCATCGCTTCACAAAATGTTGGCATCTGTACAACACCTCCAGCATGGTTATATGGTAAGGTAGCAGCAACGAGTTCTAATTGCGATGATTTGGAGAAGCCGCATGCAATTTGGCTACACAACGATCGCTGTTTCTAGATGTGCGGTGCCCGATGTTGCAGGCATGCGCCATCTTTACCAGCACGAATGTCACTGCCAGGTTATTGCCTATTCGATGGTTGCCCGCGGCCTTGCAGATAGTTGGTACATCACGGTAGACGGCGAGGTGGCAGGTTATGGCGCAATATGGAATAGCCATTATCCTGGCAGGGTTTCGGAATTTTACGTTCTACCAGTATATCGCAGTTTAGTGAACAGGTTGTTTGAGGCCTTCGTTCGCTGTGCCGGCCCAACGGAATTAGCCGCTCAAAGCAACGTGCCTCACATGCTAGGGCTGTTGTACGAATATTGCCGCGAAATCACCCAGGAAAATGCGCTTTTCCAGTACAACCATCATCCAGGCCTAAGCCTATCCGAAGCAGATTTACAGCGCAATCCACATGACGACAACGAGTGGTTCTTGAATATGGATGGCGTTACCGCTGCGAAAGGCGGAATTCTGCATCACTACAATCCGCCCTACAGCGACATCTACATGGAGGTCGTGCCCGAGTTTCGCCGTAAGGGCGTTGGTAGCTACCTTGTACAGCAGCTGGCTTCAGAATGCTGGCACATGGGCAGGATACCGTGCGCACGATGCAATATCGACAACAACGCCTCACGCAGAACCCTGGAACGAGCGGGCTTAGCGTGCTGCGGTTACCACCTTGCCGGGCGTTTGCTGCCGTCGTTGGTAAACCCCACCAAGGAGTAACGCACGCATTAGCACACCTTTGCCACCGTAAACCGTTGAGTATTTCCACACACCTACGCATTATCTGAAGCAACTCGCTTCGTTACCAGGCTACGGCTATTGGCAGCTAGCGAATTCGCTCCGCACCCTGCGCAGCGCGAGTCACTGTAAGTACGGCCTCAAGGCCCGTGGATTCGCGATAAAGTGCAGGTACCTTCTCCGAAAATTCTTCCAACGCACTATCCGCAACAAGGCTGATGGTACACCCGCCAAATCCAGCCCCGGTCATTCGCGCGCCATAGACGCCGGAGATGCTTCTTGCAGCGGCCACCAGTTCATCCAGTTCACGACAGCTCACAGCATAATCGTGCGCAAGACTCTCGTGCGACTGGTTCATCAGCTCACCGCACCGTTTGAGATCCGCGGCCTCCAGAGCGCTGGCCATATCCAGGGTGCGTTGATTTTCAGTGACCACATGACGCGCCCGTTGCCGCACAGAATCTGGGAGTTCGTCTTCCGCCGCCAATAACTGCTCAACACTTACGTCGCGTAGTGCAGTGATGCCGGGGTAAACGTTCTTCAAAATCGCAACGGCCTGCTCACACTCCGAACGCCGAGTGTTGTACTCGGAGTCGACAAGGCCCCGCTTTTTATTGGTATCTGCAATAACCATTGATACACCGGTTTCGGGTAGAGGCACTGCCTTGTAGGTAAGACTGCGCGTATCTATTAGCAGGGCGTGGTTCACCTTACCTAGTGCAGAGATGTACTGGTCCATTATTCCCACGTTTACGCCAACAAACTCCCGCTCTGCTTGTTGAGCAAGAAGTGCAAGTTTTACAGGGTCGATAACTGCCCCCGCCAGTGAAGTGAACATCAAGCCGGAGGCTACCAACATGGCAGCGGACGACGAGAGACCGCTCCCTAAAGGCACGTCTCCCTGAATAACACAATCGGCACCGGTAAATTCAATTCCCTGGCGCCTCATTACCCATGCCATCGCGCGCAGGTAATTCGACCAACGCTCGCGCGTATCAGAGGTCGGCTGCACTCCTTCAATGCTAAATAACGTAGAATAGTTGTAGTTCATGGCAAACGCTTGCACTTTGCCATCTGTGCGCGGCGAGCAGGCTATCAACATAGAGCGCTCGATAGCGGCCGGCAGAACATACCCATCGTTGTAATCTGTGTGCTCGCCAATGAGGTTCACTCTGCCAGGAGCTCTCAAAACAACCTCGGCTGCTCGACCGTAGTGCGTCAGAAATATGGAGTCCATCTCCTGCAGACGAAGCTCTTCAGATGCGTTCAACATTGCAAAACATACTCCCACTGTCAAGTTTGTAAATCGAGTATAGCATAACCTCTATTGGGTACACTTGAAATTCAACAGGGCAAACCGCGCAAACTACAACAGTCGGCAACGATGAGGATGATTTGAAAAGTACGATTAACGGATCGGCAATTAGCTCGACTATTGCTAGTATTTTTGCCGCCGATGGCCCTCTCTCCCAATTGCTCGATGGGTATGAAGTCCGACACGAACAGGTTACTGCTGCTGAAACAATAGAGAGTAACATGATCAACGGCAAAATCTGTCTGGTAGAAGCCGGAACAGGCGTTGGGAAAAGTCTGGCTTACCTTGTTCCTGCCATTAGGCGGGCGTTGAACGAAAATGCCGAAGTAACGGTAGTAACTACCCACACGTTAGGGCTGCAGTCTCAGCTCATTGAAAAAGATATACCCCTCGCGCTCAGTCTTATTCCTGGCGCAAGTGATCAGGTGAAGCCACGCGTTTTAAAGGGGCGCGGAAACTATGTCTGTCCTCTTGCCCTCCACAATGGAACTAGCGATCTTCTGCTCTCATCCGACCCTCTGTTTGCACGCGTTCGTAAATGGGCTAACACGCCTAATTGCTCCGGTGATCTAGCTGACTTGCCATTTAATTTCCCCATGCCCCACGAAATCACCTCGACACCTGAGACATGTCGAGGATCCGAGTGTTCGTTCTACAGCGCCTGCCCGTACTACAATGCGCGCCGAGTTGCTAACGAAAGTCGACTAATCGTGGTGAATCACGCCCTCTTCTTAAGTGATCTTGCACTGCGAGGACCAGAGGAATTCGGGGTCGTTATTCCACCCTATCAGCATGCAGTGATTGACGAAGCACATCATCTGGAGGCAGTGGCTACAAAATCGTTTGGTGTAGAGTTCTCATCCAATCGGCTTAAGCTCCTAATCGACAAGGTGAAACGTATCAAGGTTGAAGAGATTGACGAGGAGCGCCTCGACGCCCTCGAGTACCTAAATCGCGAACTGTTTCAACCTATGTTCACAACGGGTCGTCAAGAATTTAAGCTCTCCGAGGCGCTCAAGGACCAAACCGATGAGTTCAATACGCAGGTTGCTGCCACTTGCAATGCTCTTAACGCCCTGCAGAATGAGTTGCAACAGATCGCAAAGAAGGACGAGCCAAAACGTGAGGTTCTGGAGGGCCTGGCCAAACTAACGTCAAAGGCGCTGCAGGAGCTCCAACAGATATTTGCATCAACCGATGAGGAATTTGTAAGATGGGGCTCGGTCAATTCCACTAGCAGGCGGGAATCTGCACACAGGGCGACACTTTCGTTAACGCCAATTTCGATTGGAGACAAATTGCAGTCGTCGTTGTGGAACTCCGATGCAATATGTAGCGGCTCCGGCAGCGTTTCGCTCATCTCCGCAACACTTGCCGATGCAGAGGGCTTTCACTACGTAAAGTCACGCCTAGGGATTACATGTGAGACGACGGACTGTGTGTTGGGCAGTCCGTTTAATTACAAACAGAACGCAATGCTGTACGTTCCGGCACATCTTTCGGAGCCACCGAAGACACCCAATGAAGGCTATATCCGCTCGGTTTTGGATGAAATCGTCCGCTTAGTCACGCTCACCAACGGCCGAACGTTTGTATTATTCACCAGCCGCAAGATGCTCGATACTGTAGCACAGATGCTGGCAGAGGAGATTGCCAATCCCCTCTTTAAGCAAGGTGACTCACCACCAGGACGTCTTCTGGATGATTTTAGGCAGAGTGGTAATGGAGTTCTGCTCGGTGTTCAGACTTTTTGGGAGGGTGTAGACGTACGAGGAGACGCCTTGAGCTGTGTCATCATAGACAGGATCCCCTTTGCCGTACCAGACTCTCCCGTAACTCAGGCACGTACGCAAGCAATCGTTGATGCCGGTGGTGACTGGTTTCAGGAATATGCTGTTCCTAACGCTCTCATTCGACTTAAGCAGGGATTTGGAAGGCTCATACGAACCAAGAGTGATAGGGGTATCGTCTGCATACTCGATACCAGACTGTTGACACGGGGATATGGGCAGCAATTCGTGAAGTTCCTGCCACCCGCATCACGGGCAAGCAAGTGGCCCCGTGTTCAGCAGTTCTGGAGAGATGCAGTTCAGGTTGAGGAAGGTCACAAACTTTGAGACAGGAATTACCTATGGAAGCCGTCGTTGTTGATGGAAACCTCATGACAGCAAGTCGAACCGCGGCTCAGTTGCGAGCTGCTGGATATTCTATAAAAATCGCAAATCCAGCAGAAGAGACACTGTGTGAGGTCGATCCACAGTCTCTCGTTGTCATAAACTATGGTCCATACACGAACGACTTTTCGGCTGCAGCGGATCTCACAACCAAGATTCGCCACTTGTGTCCAGATGGTAAGGTTATCGGGCATGTCTCCCATGGCGTCGTCGCAGATCTCAAAGGTTACGTATTACCAGCCGGTTGTAACCTGCTCGTAGCTAATTCCGTAGCCAGTTCACGACTTATTGCGCTGGTCGAACGGCTCAATTCTGCACCCCCACATGCAGCTGACGTTGAAGAGCCCGAAGAGTAGCCTGCAGATTAAACTTAATCTACACCCCAGGTGTTCAGAATATCAACGCAGGTTACGAGATTAGTTTTGTTTAATCTATTGATTGGAATCTATCCAAGGAGTTTGTCCTTTTGTCGCAACAGTTAGAAGATATTTCAGCACTCGCCATACAACTTGACGCAGGCGTACTTCGCGCAGATGGTTCTGCGCTGCGGCGTGAGTGGTTAGTTACAAATGGCGCGGGCGCATTCGCTAGCGGCACAGTGGCCGGTGCTAATACTCGCAGGTATCACGGATTACTCACAGCTGCACTGAATGCACCTCTTGGCCGGGCGCTGCTGTTATCGAAGCTTGAGGAAGTGATTGAGATTACTCTGCCAGGCGGCAGTACGCAGCAGTTTCCTCTTAGCTGCAACATCTATCCCGGGGCAATGTACCCTCAAGGTAACCACCTTCTAACCGATTGGTCGTCCCGCCCCGATCCACAGTGGAAGTGGGAGCCGTGCGCAGGGGTCTCATTTTCCAAGCGTGTGGCGATGCCACAGGGCCTCAACGCAGTTTGCGTGGAGTACTCGTTATTGTCGTTGCCTAAGGGAGCGAGCGCACGCCTTCTCATTAACCCGCTGTTGGCTTGGCGTGATTTCCACTCGCACATGAAAGCATGCAGCACTCTCCTGCCCGTGACATATAAAGACGGTCGCCTTGCATTTACAATGCCTCCAATTCAAAACGTTACTGCTTTGCCCACTGCCCTTACGCTGGAAGTACTGTGCCAGGGTACTCCTGCACCAGGACTAGACTGGAATCCTGCGCCTGAATGGTATTACAATTTTCTCCATACCTGGGAAGCAGATCGCGGCCTCGACAGTTGTGAGGATCTCTACTGCCCAGGCCAGTTAGCACTTCCTTTAGCGCCCACCCAACCGGTAGTAATAACCGCATCTGCAGGGAACGCTGTACCGCTCGACACCGTCAACAAGGCCCTGAATTCGAGTGACCGCGTGGTGGAACTGCTAGCGCACTCTCCAGCCAAGGACACGTTCTCTCAACAGCTCTGTTTGGCAGGAGCAGATTTCCTGATCAAGGTGCCGCACAAACGCACCACTATCATGGCTGGTTATCCCTGGTTTGGCGACTGGGGCAGAGACACCATGATTGCCCTGCCCGGAATATGTCTGGTGAACGGCGAAGTTGACTCGGCAGTGGAGATACTCTCATCGTTTGCACGAGCAGCCGATGGCGGAATGATCCCCAATCGCTTTCCGGATTACGGCGATACACCAGAGTACAACACCGTCGACGCTACTCTCTGGATGTTCAATGCAATTTGGCTTACCCACTGCACAGGCAAAGCCCCCGACCTGGCAGCGCAGATGTGGCCGCTGCTCGAATCCATTGTAAAGGCGCACCAGCAAGGAACGCGCCATAACATCCATGTCGATCCTGCAGATAACCTGCTCTATGCGGGCGAACACGGCGTTCAGTTGACCTGGATGGACGCCAAGGTTGGAGATTGGGTTGTAACCCCACGCATAGGCAAACCTGTTGAGATTAATGCGCTGTGGCACAATGCTCTTTGCGTAATGGCAAACTTGGCAGATGTGTTAAAGAACGAAAGTGCGGCCCAAAAATACCGTGAACTTGCTGCGGCAACAGCAGATAGCTTCTTGGCCAAGTTTGTTCGTGATGACGGCAAGGGCCTTTACGATGTCATCGACTGTCCCGATGGAGGTAACGACGCGTCCATACGGCCTAACCAGGTTTTCGCACTTAGCCTGCCGTTCGCACCGGTACCCAGCAATCACTCCGCCGCCGCCCAAATTGTGAATGTGGTGACTGCGGAACTGCTTACGCCCTGTGGCCTGCGGACGCTCTCACCTCGCGATAGTTCTTACCAGCCTCGTTATGCAGGTTCTCCGCTGCAGCGAGACGGAGCATACCATCAGGGCACGGTGTGGCCCTGGCTTCTAGGCTCGTTCGCAGAGGCAGCCGCCGCGGTAACGGGAGACGCTTCAGCGAGTTTGGCCATGCTTGAGCAGCTGCACTCGCAACTCACTACCTTCGGAATTGGCTCTATTGCAGAAGTTTTTGACGGCGATGCACCGCATCGCCCCAATGGCTGTCCCGCCCAGGCTTGGAGTGTGGCAGAGACTCTCCGCGCCTGGATTAATCTTAAAGGAGATAAAGCAAATGGCTGATATTGAAACGCTGCGCGTACAACTCGATTACCCTCTGGAGGTCGTTCGTGACCCCATCATCTACCACCTTGTGACAGATTACCGGCTTATCCCCAATATTCGCCGAGCAAATATTGATAGCCACACCGGTGGAATGCTCGCTCTAGAGATACAGGGTACAAGTGACGATCTCGCGGCGGGTATGAACTACCTTCGGGGCCTGGGTATCACGGTTACCACCATTGGTGCTGAATCGTCGTGGACAATTTAGAACATGAACTAAATACCCACTGTCTAAGCAACTGGCCTGCCCCACCGCACTCGTTGATAGCTACAGATCCGCTCTATCGCCAGTTTAGGTCGGTGCAGGCAGCATTTAGACGTCGCGCCCAGTCGGCAATGACCGACTGCGGCTGCCCCCAACTCCTGCATGGCTCTGCGAATGTTCTGTTGCAGCTTGAGGAACAGGATCGCCTCACGCTCACGGAACTCGCCAGACGTTGCGAAATTGATAACTCATCGCTTACAGCCCTGGTAGACGACCTTCAGCGTGCAGGGCTTGCTGTGCGCGAGCGTGACCCCAGCGACAGGCGTCAGGTTCACCTGTTGCTTACTGATCAGGGACGGACAGTGGCGCCACTTGTTAGGCGAGTGTGGCAACAGGTGCAGCAGATTGCGTTTCAAAATGTCTCGATAGAGGATATCGAACAAATGCGGCTCGTATTGCAGAGCATCGAAACCAACCTAAACGCCCGTTGACTTCAGCTACGGGCTTGCCGGTAGTTCGCGAAAGTTAATTGTCTGCCAGTCGATTGATGCAGGCAAATTGGTAAAACCAGTCGCATTTTTGTCACATCGCACAACTGCTTTTCTGAACTCGTGTGCCGGTGTCTGGCGTGTTGTACAGCCCCGCAGTCCTTTTCCATTGTTCATCACCCGCACGGACTGAGCGCAACGGGCGTACTCGCCGATAACAGAATAGTATAATGAGTTATTCCCCGGTAATTATCGGGGCAAGGAAATGTCCATGGATTTTCAAGGATCGCGCACATGACGAACTTTCAACGCCAGACCAGCAGGTATTTCAATTCCTCGGGTAGCCCAGCGACAATAGTCATTATCGCAATTAACGTGCTTGCATTCCTGGTTTATTCATTTGGCGGTCGTTTTATTGCGATTGCCATGATGTTCCATTCACCGGCGTTATTGCATCGTCCATGGACATTGATCACATGGTCTCTATTTAGTGTTGACCCAATTAACTTGCTGTTCGGCGCCTTGTGGGCCATGTGGTGTCTGGCAAGCCTCGAGCGTTCGTGGGGCACCGCGACACTAATATGGTTTTATCTTGGTGTGAACCTCATTGCTGCCGCTGGCATGGCGCTTGGTTCATTCGTACTGGGGACGCAGGGCGATCTTTTCGGTATTATGGCGGGCATTGCTGCACCAACTGTTGCCTGGGCGGCTATCAACAAGCGCGAAACTGTACTTATGATGGGTATCGCTCCCATAGCGGCATCTTGGATTGCTATAATCGCAATGGTCTTTTTGTGGTACGGTACAGGCCCAGAGCAAGGCTCGCCATTTCTTGGCTTTTTCCCACTTGTAGGATGTGCGGCTGCGTACTGGTACGCAGACAGCGGCCGATTT
>DAIDKH010000075.1 GCA_027450145.1 Chthonomonadaceae bacterium
TCGGGAGCTACCCCTGCATTATTGACCAACAAATCGACTCGATTCGCTACCGCCAAAGACTCCTGCACCAGCGCTTTTCTGTCTTGCGCCAGTGATATATCTGCACATACAACTATTCCGTCGCCACCTGCATTTCGGACAAGTTCCAGGCACTCCTGCGCCGCGTCCTGGTTTTTGGTATAGTTGATGACAACGAAGTACTCAAGTTCGGCGAGGGATATGGCAATTCCTCTACCTATACCTCTTCCCGCCCCCGTTACAATTGCTACAGGTCTAGAAGTCATGCAGTTACATCTCCCGTAGGTGATGACGTTTCAGGAAGCGGTCCGTCGTGCCAGCGTTTAAAACTGTCTGGCAATGTGTCTTCCGGGTACGGTTGCACGGACGGAGGGGCTAGAGGCGTGTCGAGCAGCGCTAATGCCTTGTCAAGAGCCTCAACAAAAAAGTACTCGCCAAACATTACGGCCTCATGAACTCCCAAGCGCTTATGAATATGATAAACTCCACCGGTGAGAATACCCTCGAAGCCTGGCGTAAAACGACCAAGGTATTTGGACGCGAGACTACACAAGGTGTTGATGGCAAACTGAGAGTAGACTGTGGCTAGCAACGGATCTCCGACGCATGCAGCCAAGTCGATTAGGGCTGCTGCGGCAATAGCTGAAGCGGATGTGTCTACCTGCGATCTGCCAAGTTCGCCAGTTAACGGCGCATCAAAATCCCAGGGGGCTATTCCATCCGCCGGGCATTGGTCAATCCAGTAGCTGGCATTCATCTTCGCAATTTCCAGGTATTCTGGTTGTCCGCTTTGTCGGTACGAGCGCGTAAATCCGTACATGGACCATGCCAAACCCCGACTCCAACAGGAGTCCGCTCTATATCCCTGTTGTGTGGATTGGCGCTTACATTCACCTGTTTCTAAATTGAATAGAGCCTCGTGTGCAGTTGATCCGTCCCCACGAACCAACGTGCGCCGCGTCGTTCGACAATGCTGATGTGCAATGGCAAGCATATGCTCGTCACTCAGATCGCGGGCAGCTCGAAAGACAACGCCAACGTTCATCATGATATCGATAAATGTTGACGAAGGTTCAACAAAGGATCGAAGGTACTGACCATTCGCCATAAACCTCATGGCCATGGTGCGTCCTGCCTGCTGCAGTACGGGATTTATCTGCTGTGGAGGTCCGCCCAACTCAATCCAACGTGCATAGGTCGAGAGAAATAAAAATCCTAAATCGTGTACGGAACGGTCATATTGACGCACTTCAAGTGGAAGAGACCGCGCCACAGCTCGCTCAAGCCATAGGTCGCTCTTGTTTCGTGAAGCAAAGATGAACATTAGACCCGGAAAAAACCCGTCGCACCAGTGTGTCCACCGGGTAATGTCTTTACCAAATACCCCTCCGACGGTGTACATCGGATAGTAATCCTGTGCGTACTTGCTGACTTGATTGTCAACTTGCTGCATTGCGTAATCGAACGCGTTTTCTAGAGTGCGTCGGTTTCCATTTTCTATATGGTGCTTCATTGGTATGGGCATTTTATCTTTCCAATTCCGGTACGTCAACCCAACGCCGTTCCGACCATGATTGCAAGCCTAGCTCGGCTAATTGTACCCCCTTGGCCCCTTCGCGAAGGTCGTACGGAAAAGGTGATCCAGTGCTAATGTGCTGAAGAAATAGCTCCCACTGAGTCTTGAACCCATTGTCAAAAATCTGGTTGGTTGGAACCGTCATCCAATTTTTGGCAAAGTCAATGGGGCTGTCCTGATCAGGATTCCACACGGGGCGTGGTGTTGCGGCATACGGCTGCATCACACAATCACGTAGGCCGGCGACCGCACTCCCATTAGTGCCGTCAACTTGCAGTGTGAGAAGATCGTCCCGTCGTACTCGCACAGTCCACGAGGAGTTGAACTGCGCTACCATACCACCATCCAACTGGAAAATTGCGTAGGCAGAATCGTCGGCAGTACACCGGTACGGAGTACCGTTCTCATCCACTCGCTCCGGTACATGCGTCGCACCCATGCAAACTACAGATCTTACGGATCCAAAAAGGTTATCCAGAACGTAGCGCCAGTGACATAACATGTCCACAATGATCCCGCCGCCATCGTCTTTTCGATAATTCCATGACGGGCGCTGCGCAGAAATTTGGTCGTGTCCCGTAAAGACCCAATAGCCGAATTCGCCACGGATCGAGAGAATTCTTCCAAAGAACCCGGAATCTATCAGCCACTTTAGTTTAAGTAGGCCCGGCAGAAACAGCTTGTCTTGTACTACTCCCTGGCAAACTCCGCGAGCCTTAGCGCGAGTGTATAACTCGTAGGCCTCGGCGGTGTTCACACCAGTAGGTTTTTCGCAGTAGATGTGCTTACCAGCCTCTATTGCTTGTAGGACCGCAGACGATCGAAGTTGTGTAAGCTGTGCGTCGAAGTATATCGTATTGAACGGGTCGTCGAGTGCTTTGGCGAGCGAGGTCGTCCACCGGTCTACACCGGCACGGTGGGCGAGTGCTTCGAGCTTCGCCTCGTTTCGGCCCACAAGGATTGGGTCTGGCATAACGGTATGGGTAGCCGATACCCTTAATCCACCTTGCTGGCGGATTGCCATGATAGAGCGTAGCAGGTGCTGGTTGGTACCCATTCGACCGGTTACGCCATTCATGATCACGCCGATGCTTGTGACTGAACTGTTAAGTGTGTCTCTCGCCATTATCTGAAAGTCTCGTTCCTTTAGTGGTGAGTGGGGTGTGCAGTTATTTCGTTTGCCTCTAGAGGCGTTGCTCAGCGGCACCTGCAGGTAGTGACGGCGCTTCTATACCTGCCCGCGGCAGGGTGCCGTCAAGCTCTTGTCGCCAATGGGCGACGTCACCGGCAGGGCCGTAACAGTAGATCATTTCAACTGTACTTGAGGACTTGTTGGTTAGCTGATGAAATACACCGGAGGGTATATAGACAGCCTGGCCGGCCGCTACCATTGAGATCTCGTTGCCAAGGCAAAGCTCTGCTTCACCGCTCAGGAGGAAATAGACTTCTTCTTGATCATGGTTATGCCAGGGGACCTGCCCGCCACTAGGGTCTAGCTCGACAAAACCCATGCAGAAATTATGGGCCTGAATGGGGGCACTGCCACCCACCAGGTTGCGCGTTCGCCGGCCCGCCGGATAACGACGACCCTCCAATGTGTTAAGGTGAGTGACTGTTGCCATGCAGATAAGTCTCCTGGTACGGTTGTTGCACTATTTGTTGATGCTGGATACTCCAACTCGTGCAATGTCTGGTAAGTGCCTACCTACCCATATTTTACTCAAGCTGCGACGAAATTACTTACCCGGGTATATGGAAAAGATTCGCCACGATATGAGGGTAGCATGCCTCTGCTATCTTTTATAACCTAAATCTTGTGCTGGCATGCTTGACACTAGATAAAACGCCTTCAGAATCTCGAAAACTAGATGCTAACGTTGGGCGAGTAAGACTACCGTGTGAGAAGGCGCTATAGCTAAATGAGTCACAGTTGGCGAGAGGTGTTTCCCTGTATTCACAACCACATATCCATGAAGGCAATGGGGCAGGGAAACTGAAAAGGTCTGCTTCTGTGCGGCATTCATCGCTATCACAAAGGGCCCATAATGTAGAACGTAAAGAAGTGCTCGTCCTGCATAAGGGCTCTCCTCCCCGGGGTGGAATATCTCACCCGCCGGGATGCGTGCAATTGGCAAAACATTGCCCGCTTCTGCGAGGTGCGTTTTGCCAGGATATCTAACACCCGAGGACGCTACGCCTATAATGTTGTCGGGGCGAGTGAAGGTCATTCCACTAGGAGTAAAGCTCTCATCTTCGTGAACGACCGCTATTCTGTCGCACGTGGGCGTGATTTCATGTACTCTCGCAAGGAAATTGACTGCGTTCCGTGCGCGCCAGTAGAGTGAGGCATATAAAATGGTGTAGTTATACTTAACCGCGACCACTCCATCTTGAGGGTCCGCCCATACCAGGTTGTGGATAGTCGACGACATGGGTAGCCTGAATGACGATGATGGTTGTTTGCTGATTGTATTGTACTGCAGAGGCAGATCCAATAGTCCCGCTGTAACACGAAGGCTGTTGTTTTGTCTCATTTGTGTCAATACAGCCGGAACGAATTCGTGATCCTCAAACATCTGCTGAACGTATCCCACCAGCCGGGTGTCTAAGGTTGCGGCTGCCGTGAAGAGTGCGCTTCCATCCCAGGTAACTCTCTCCGCGTAGGTAATATCTCCTGGGAAGTGGTCCTCATCGCGCCAACCAATTACACCTTCGAGCCTCATCACTGATTGATGAGCCGAGAACCTGTCGGGGTACCTAAAGATCGCTCTCGCGTGGGCAATTTGCACTACCGCTTTAAGCACCTCTGAATCGCCGGGCCCATGTAAGGACGATCTAGTGGCGTTAAGAAGTTGTGTCGCCCAATCGAGCACCTCACCATAATATCCTACGTAGCCTAATTCCTTGGTAAGGTGCTGTCGTGTTAGTTCGAAATAGTGTCTGCCAAGAGGCGCAGAAGGTCCTGTAGGTGTGTCACTCCCCAGCCAGGGAATAATACCCAGTGACTGATAGACGTAGCCTAGAATCTGCTTCCGTGGCAGCGCCATGGTTGGCATGAGGACTTGAAGAGCGCGGTTGGCCAAGGCGGTGTTTAAATCCACGATCATCGACTGGTTGGTATATTGCCGTCTGTGCTCACGGGACCAGTCTACCGATGCCTTGAACATTGCGGCCCAAGCATCCCTCCGTCTGGTAAGCCTTCCATTGGGGCCGGGTATTAGGTTTGCAAGAGCGCTTCTAATCTGTGGATAAACTTGCCAAACTGCGTTACCTGCGGGGCCAAAGGTAAACCAGCCAGGATTTGGTGTAGAGGGATCGCTCTGTAACAGGGCAGGGCTATTGAGCCAGTCCTCATAGAGTTTGTCTATACCACGAACGACCGCTGCAATTACGGCTGGGTTGTGGTACGCGCCGGTGTAGGGAACGTGATATGCTCTGGCCAGGAACTCCATCTGCATCTGGTTGAGGGGATGCACCTGCTTGAGCTCGTTTGTTACTTCGTGATTGACACGATCTTCAACACGCTTCAGGACGGCGGGAACAAAGGGCTGCTGCACGACATCTTCGCGCGGGGGCAGCGTAGCAACAGGCGGATGCATTGGCGCGAAATAGCCATTGGTGCCAGTGTACGCAGCATAAATTGCACGGGAGGCTACCCTCATAGGCTTCTGAAACTGCGCAAAATACGTTCCATAGTCCCACACCTCGCCGGTTGCCCGGATTTGCAGGCGTACCGATCGTTGGTTGTGCGTAAGTGCAAACGGCAACGGTGTTGTCTCGTAGTAGAACCTGCCAGGGCAGGGCGGCTGCATATTGAGTGTGTTCGCGTCCAGAATGTCTATGTCGCCCAGGTGCATGTACCCCACCTGCTGGTTGTTGCAGTAGAGTATTAATCGATCATGAGTGGCCTCACCGCCCCACAGTTTCACCGTGAAGTAGTTCTGCTCGTGAGGGTTGACTGCAAGTGTAAAGGAGACCGCGCCGCCGTGCCAATTCGTCGTAGCTGGTGCAAGCAGTATGCGCGCTTTGAGTTGCTGGGCACCCGCGACAATCTTGCTACCGTCAAAACGGTTAGCAAACTCGTGACTCTGCTCCGACCTGTGGGAACCAAAGCGTATAGAGTCGTCCGTACCGGTTCGCCTAGCGACTGGCGCTTGCGCCATCACAGATAACGAACAGGTACAGACGGCCACAAATGTGATTAGCCCGGTATTGGATAGAGTGCGTAGGTGCATGAATGATTCTCTTCTAGCGGGCGCACAGAGCGTTTGCCACGGAAGTGTATGTTTGATTCTCTGCTATGGCCCGATCGGAGACGCCAATGAGTAGCGGCTTCACCATTTCGATACTTCCACTGAACGGCACTGACCACGGCGTCGGGCCATCCACTCCGGTGCAGCAGGTGGTCCTGGCTTACAGTTCGGCGTGCACCCATCGTAATCTGCTTGTCGTCATACCCAGCAGGCGAGTATTAGGTGCCACCCTTCAAGTGGGCGGTCCAGATGCGCGGGCCGAGAATGCCTCGTTTCCACAATGATTTTCCGTGTCTCCATGAAACTAGGCTACAAGGGTTTGTTTTGGGCTGCACGCCATCACTTAGGTCTTGAATGGGTTGTTGTACCGGTACAACAAATCAATTTTATCACCTTTGAATAAGGATGTCAATAGGGCAGGTGCCATTATTTTCCATTGGTATTTTGAACGGGCGCGTCGCGCAGAAACGTGGCTCTCTTGATAATCATCGCATTTCGCTGCCGAATTACAGGAAGTAAGGCGCATTGTACTTCTGCACTATGTCGCCCGCACCAGCGGGGGATGGGGCTTGTTGGTGATATTCGGCGCGGGTGTATGTTACCTAGAACAACATTTGGCTCGGTTTACGGTCTGCCTCGCGATCGTCGTCCTCATATGCGTGGTCATTTTCCTGACGGCGGCCCGACAGTACCGCGCAATACTAGTTCGGTAGGCAATATTTCCCTGCGCCCTGTCCATTCCTGCCGATCTATCTGCTCCAGAAGAAGATTAGCGGCGGTTTCACCCATCTGTTTCATAGGCAGGCGGACAGTAGTGAGTCCGGGTGCCAGCAGTGCGGCATCTGGTATATCATCGAACCCCGTGATTGAGACATCTTGGGGTATCCGGAAACCAAGTTCCTTCAAAACCTTTGCAGCGCCAAGTGCAGTCTTATCGCACCCACAGATGAGGGCCGTAGGGGCCGCTTCGCGCGGCATCGCCATCAACCTTCGGGTTTCGCTAACGCCTACATCATAGTGGTAGCCAAGTGAGGAGACGAGCTGTGGATTAATAGGTATATGCAATAGTGCGTGCGCCTCACAGTAGCCTGCATAACGGTCAGTAGCGCTTCTGCTCTGTGGAAAACCACCCAAAAATGCAAGTCGAGTATGGCCGTGTTCTAAAACGTGAGTAACCAGCGCCTTCATGGCCGTTTTGTTATCTATGCTCACGCTCGCTGCTCGAGGATCCGGATCCTCATTATGAACCAGCACAAATGGTACCTCGGCATCTAGCAGGGACTGCACCACGTCTGAATCAATCGCGGGTGAGATCATTATAAGTCCATCAGTGCGACCGTCGCAAAACAGCGGTACGCTTCGTTCAGCGTCATGCCAAACGTGTGCAGTGAATACCGTGGTGTTCTGCCCTCTAGCAGCATTTACAGCCATCGCGCCATCTAGCAGACCGCAAATATATGGATCGTCCAGCAGTGATGTGAACTGCTGCGAGAGCACGATACCTACTGTATTCATTCTCCGTCGTGTTAGCGCCTGGGCTACCGCACTGGGATGATACTTCAGCATACGGGCGGAGTTTTGGACCTTCAGCCGGGTTTCTTGCGAGAACCTGTCACTTTGTGATCCCCCACCCAAAATCATAGAGACTGTCATTTTGCTCACACCGGCGTGCGCGGCGACGTCCTTGAGGGTTACATTCCGCTTTCGTCCTAACGATCGGTCAGGGAGATCACCGGCGTATGACGGATTTGAGTTTTCAGTAGTCATGCCAATATTGTACCGGTAAACTCGATCATTGACCAGCTATTTGGCGGTGCGCAGCGCAGCGGCCGCTTTGGTGGTGGGCAGAGACTCCTCCCGGGCCGCTCGCGCCGCCACCGCTCTTGCAGGCAATCGATGTGCTCGTTGAAGGAGGGAGTGCAGATGGCGGGACTGCTTTGTAGTTGGGGCGTTGCACAGCGCAGCGGTCTGCCCTGGGAGCGGGGGCGTCTCGCCCCCGATGTTCTTCACCAGCTTTGCGCTGACTGCGCAGAGACTCCTCCCCCGACGCTTTCGCGTCGACCCCTCCTCCGGGCACTCGCTGCGCTCGTTGAAGGAGGGAGTGCAGATGGCGGGACTGCTTTGTAGTTGTGCTAAGAAAATGGCGGTGCGCCCTAGCCTGGGAGCGGGCGGCGTCTCGCCTTCGATGTACATCACTAGTGTTGGGATGACGCTCACGGCGGAGACATCTCCGCTCTACTCGACGCTAACGCGGTGCCCCTCTCCCGGGCAGTCGTTACGCTGCTTGAGCGAGGGGTGCAGATGGCGCGGGCGGATGGTGGTTGCACCGACAAAATGGCGTTGCGCTCTGCCCTGGGAGCGGGCGGCGTCTCGCCCCCGATGGCACATGAGCAGGTTGGTGGTGCGTATGGCGCGGCTGAGTTGCGAGTAGGTATATCAGTCACCTTGAGGATGGTAGGAAGCATACCGAGGTGACGACGAGTGAGGAGGCGCTACATCGGTGATTATGCATGATCGAGAAATTTATAAGCATGCGGCAAAAAATAAAATTATGGACTTGACAGCCATGAACGGAGTTGATATAATCACTTAGTAGATTTGCTGAAAAACCTAATAATGATTGTTAATCAACGTTTGGCCAAGTTGTTTGAGCGGTCTTTTTTGCAGGTGCCTGTGCCTGTTTTTCAATTGCTCCGTTGATAAATGTGCCTATTGCCACTCGTTAACTAAGGGGGTGCTCACAAATTGTATATGCAGGGCACGGTGAACGCTGATACGCATAGAAAGTACGTTTCGTTAAATGTGTTTGATCCATCATCGGCAGACGAACAGTTACCAGTAAATCTGCCGTAATGCCGCGTTGGGTGCGGCCTTCATTACCACTTGTCTATTCACAGATCTGAGGATAATTATACACATGAAACCGTTAGGCAAACTGTCTTATTCTGGGAAACGGCGTTTCGCCGCTGCAATATGCTCCTTTAGCTATTTGGGCATATTGATCCCAACGCCAGTGATAGCATCAGAGCCGCTCCCCCCCCCCGTCCAATAAGTGTTAACGGCAGCAACAAATTCAATAAGCGGATCCTTATGCCTGCAAACGATGCGGCGTGGCATACCATCCGGTACCATATATCACGCTATTCTGCGGTTCCACGGCGACGACACTATGCAATTAAACCAGATCTGTCGCTGCTTGACGAGGTTGGAAGACCCGCTGTAGCCATAACCCGCACACAATTTGCAGTGCTAAAAGCTGCAGCGAATACACGGCGTGCCACCCCATTAGCCCTTCTCCATTATGGCGAGGCACTCTTTGGAGCGGAAGAGCACCCGGAAGCTGCGCTGCCGTATTTTAAGCGAGCATTCGCAGGTGCTGCCGGTACGTCTCCTGTGCGCGGACTCGCAGCCTGGGATGGCGCGCTCGCCCGGTACCGGTTTGGCGCGTACGAGGCCTCTGCAGAAGCGTTTGCGCGATTGCAGCATAGCGGTTTTGCAGGCTTATCTCACCGGTCTGTATCGCTCATGGAACGTTACGCAGCGGCATGTGCAGGATATCACACCGAGCACAGCGACCATGGAATACCGGAGCCACCAAAGCTAGATCCTTTCTGCGGTGCTTCTGCGCTGGCAGTATGGCTAAAGGCCAGGCACAAAGAGTGCGATAAGGCCTATCTCGCAAAAATTTGCCGGGTTACAGGGGAGGGGAGCACACTGGCTGACGTGCTTCACGCGGCTGAGCGGATTGGAGTACATGCCCGGGCGGTAACAGCCGACGATAGAGGGCTGTGTGAACTTCCCAAGCCGGCACTCGCCTATGTCGAACATGATCATTTTATAGCGGTAACTCAAGCAGATAAGAGTGGAGTGGACTACATCTGCTCAGACTGCGGGCCATGGCCAGGTGGAGTTGTGCACCTTACATGGAAACAGTGGCGCATGGTCGATCCAGGGCTCTACGCGGTGTTTACGACTCCCGGCAGCGGTGCTGACAAAGAAATAGCATCCGTTGGGCGGCAGGGAGTTCAGCTTGCTTCATCCGTGCTGGAAGCAGGAATTGTTCCTCATGTTAACATCTTTGGAGTGCATGTTAAGCTCTATGTTGCCCCTGCAGGATCACTTGGCTGCGGTGGCAAACTGGAGGGACAGAAATGTCCAGCGTACAAATGCTGCCCTAAATACACGCCTTCACCTTCAAAACACGGGCCGGTTCAGGCAGACCCGGTAAACCTCGCAACTGGTGAAGAGGAGTATGGCCCGCTAACCGACCTTAAAGTGTACAATCCCATCGGGCCGTCTGTAACTTGGTCCCGAATTTATGACAGCCTTCGTGCACCACGGTCTAACGGTACCTATGAATATATAGACTACGGAGTCGGCTGGTCACAAAGCTATAACATCTCAGTTCTGGTTCAGTCCGTCCCCCTCCCACCACCTGGTGGCGGCGGAACAGGCTCATTTGCACCCAATACATCGGTTGGCACTTCCACCAATATCTATATCGTCTATCCAAACGGCTCAAGAATACAGCTAACGCCAACAAGCAGTACGCCGCCGTCAGCTGCGCACCCCTCTATTCCCTGCACGGTTACCGCTGGTGCGGACGTACTAGCAGCTTGGAACTATAATACTGCAACAGGTACGGATTATTTTCTTGTCACTTTGCCGAACAGGTCTAAATGGATCCTTACACCGGTGGATCCAACGGATTATACGCAGTCTAGTGGGACTGGTTGGTACTCTCTTACAGGAATAAGCGACGATGTAGGCAACTCTATCTCGCTGCAATACTCAAATGCCTATGGCGGCCTGCCCGTAATCACAGGCTTCTACGATAGTAGGGGAGCAGCCCTTCTCACTGTTCAGCGGGATGCCGTTGGCGACATCACATCCATTACCGATAGGTACAACAGAAGCGTATACTACAACGTAGGCACCTACAACACGGTGAATGTGAGTGGTCTGCCATCCTATCAGGAGCTGGATCACGTCTCGCAAATTGTAACAACAGGAACACCGAGCCCTGCGGACAGATATGTATACGGTTACTCGGATGTACTGAACGGTGAGGGAAATGAAGAGGTGCCGTTTCTAACAGGTATAACCGTGCCCTCTCCAACGGGGACCGGTACCTCAACTGCCTCAATCTCCTACATACCCTACACCGATTATGTAAACACCATAACGGATGCTAACGGTAATGTGACGACATTCACCCAGGTTGACGCCAATCACACAAAAGTCTCAATTGCGAATTCGCAGGGAATAGTGGCGTACAGCTATACGGCCGGCTTTGATAACAACATGAGCGCCACAACCAGCACAGATGGCACCAATCAGAATCTTCTAATAGCATGTACATATGGCGACCCTAACGATCCGTACGCTCCTTCCGTAGTTGAGGACGCAAACGGCGAGGCATCCGGCGGAGCAAAAGGAACCTGGTACTATTCCTACGATCAATATGGTCATACCATTAATAAGACTAACCCTTATGGAACAGTAACTTCGTACTCGTATTCCTATGCGAATTTTGCACTTGGCGAACTTGCACAATATCAGGAAGGAGGCAAGACACCCACATCTTTTACCTATTATGAGCCAAGCGGGCTGCTGAAAAGTGAAAGCACTCCGCTTCCAGGAACCGCAGGCAGCGGCCAGACAGTTACAACAAATTATACGTATACTGCTCTTGGCAATCTGTTGACGGTAACTTCACCCGGCAACAACACTTCTCCAACATTAACTGCCACCTATGGCTATACTCAGGATGGAAACTACAGTCAGCCGGAGGCGCTGGATGAGGCGCTCACAGTTACAGACAATCTAAATCATACGATACACACCCGTTACGATGCTCGCGACAATACTATTGCCAGTATAGATGCTGCCGGCATTGAGACGGATTACACGTATGATGTTGCAGATAAACCAATTGCAACAATCTACCCGGCAACTGGGGAAACAGGAACAGGAAGGTCTGAGGAAACTACTACCTATCTCTATCCAGGTGGGCCTGTTATGGCTGTTAACGAATACGACGAAAGCGGTAATATGCAAAGACAGGTCCTCTACACCTATGGCAAAGAAGGCGAGGAGCTGGGAGAAAGCGGCAGCACGGAGCCGTTTACTCATGGCTACGATGCGTATTATCGAACGATCAGCATCACAGATGGAAATGGACACACCACCGCGTACGCTTACAATGCAGCAGGGCATCTGGCAAGCATGACCTATCCCGACGGAAAGCAGTTCCAATGCGTGTCGTACGATCCGGATGGTAATCTGCTAAAGGTTGTAGATGCTCGAGGCATTGAAACCGACTATACCTATAACGATCCGGACAATAAGTTAACAGAGGTTTCGTATCCAACATCTCCCGCCCTGGATGAGTCTCTAAGCTATGACTCATATGGCAGGCTTGTGTCGCTTACAGATTCTACGGGAACTCAGAGCAAAAGCTACGATGATAGGAATGCACTACTCTCCAGCACGACCACCTATACCGGGCTGCCCGCCGCGACTATCTCCTATTCCTACAATCCGGATGGTACGCGCGATACAATGGATACTCCTGCTGGAGCTTTCAATTACAACTATGATGGAGCAGAGCGGCAAACAAGCGTAACGAACCCGTATAACGAGACGTTTTCCTGGACGTATTCTGTAAACAATTGGCTGCTAACACAGAATTCTGACGGTGTATTCAATACGACTTATACCCTCGACCCATTGTGCCGGGTAACAGGTCTCTCAAACAACCTTGTTTCCAACAACAATCTTCTCTCCTCTTTCAGTCACGGCTCGTACGATGCCGTAGGCAACCTCAATGGTGATACGTCTAACGTGCCCTCAGCACCCATATACAGTGGGGAGACTACGTATCAATATGACGCAAGAGATCAGTTGAAACAGGAGCAGAGCACAAGCGATGGCGGGTATACAAACTCTTTCAGCTACGATACTGCAGGAAATGCAGTGTCATTCAAAGGAGAGTTGAACGCCTTCAACGGCAATAACCAGAATACTGCCAACATCTATGATCCTAATGGCAACCCAACTACGTACCATGGCGTCGGGTGCAGTTGGGATGCTGATAATCAGATGACGTCATACGGTACCGCCATGAGCGCCGGTTACACCGCTATTGGGCTGCGTGCATGGAAGCAGACTGCTGCCGGCAAAACCTACTATCTGTATGATGGCGATTTTCCGGTTTGTGAGTTAGACAGTGCGGGCAATGTTGCTGCTGTAAACACCTGCGGCACACTTGGACTAACATCACGCCACACATCTGCTGGCAGCGTGTTATATACGTTCGACCTTACAGGCGACGTAGCTCAGCGGATTAACAGTGCCGGTCAAGTTGTATCTTCTGATGATTTCAATGCATTTGGCAGCCGAACCAGCAACGACAACAATACAGATCCATTTGGTTATAGGGGCCAGGAAGGGTATTACACCGATACTGAAACCGGACTGGTCTACCTAGACCACAGGTATTACGATCCACAGAGCGGCACGTTCCTCAACAGGGATCCCATAGGTTTTGGCGGCGGCGTAAACATATACAGCTACGTGGAAAATAATCCGGTCAACGGACTGGACTGCTCAGGATTGGCATATAAAGGTGGTGGACATGAACCTGACTACAGCCATCCGTGCGGAGATATTCCTTCATGTAAGAGCACGGACAATTGCGACGTTATCGCACTAAAGATGTTTTGTCTGCGACTATTGGTTTTCCGTCATCTGTTCAATTCTGACGGCACAGGTAGAGGATTGGACGGAAGTCATGATCAGGACATTGGCGACCGCATGAGGCAATTAGAAAATTGTGCGCGAGTATGGGATAGGATGGAGTGTCCCGGCGAGAAGCCGCCAACCGATAAACCAGAAACGTGCCACGATCCTTTGGCAAATTATGGCCCGGATTACAGGCCGGCTGTGCCGTGGTTGCCCGTGATAGACCCAGGGGAAGTAGGCACAGGCTTGGCAATGGTTGGAGTTGGTGTGATTGCTGTTGGGGTGGTGGTTCTTTGCCCCGAATGTTATGTTCTTGCGCCAGTGTTTGCTTTTTGAATTTAATCAAAGGGGCAAATTCAGTAATACGGCAGATATTGAAATAAGCTTTGAAATTAAATGGTATGGCTTCTTTGTATTGTTTCGTTGTGAAACAGGACAAGAAGCCTTACCTAGCTTTTTGGAGTCAACTATGGAATTAGAACAGCAACTTGCTAAACAGATATTCGGTGCGCTTCGTGAAGAGGACGAACAGAAGTTAATGGATGTTTTGACGATCGGCGTGGCATTGGATGTGCTCGATCCTGAGGACGGCAATCATGCATACCATGGCATTACCCCTTTTTTGTTTGCGGCGGGTCAGGGCTGGGAGGCAGGGTGCAGATTGCTAGCGGAATATGGCGCAGACGTGCATGAAACAGATAATGATGGCGCTAATGCAATGCACTATCTTGCGTGGCAATCTTACCCAAACCAACAGCATCGGAAGATTGCACTGTTTCTATTTGAGCACGGAATTGCATTTGATAAAGCGACACTGCCGGACGACGCGGGCTCACGTCTTGGTGAGACTCCACTCATGAAGGCAGCTAATTCAGGAAGCATCTGGATTGTTAATCTGCTTTTACAGCGGGGTGCGGAGGTAAACCGCAAAGATACAAGTGGAGGCAATGCTCTTTGCCACGCGATCTACAACTTTCATCTTGATATTGTGAAAACGCTCCTTTCCTTCGGCGCAGAACTTAACAACGTAGATAATGGATTGTGCTCTCCGCTGCAAAATGTGATAGAGTATCTGTCCTATGAAGCTGCAGTCATTTTGCTGGATGCGGGTGCCGATCCAAATTTATGCGACTCTATAAATCAAAATGCTCTGCATGTGTTATGTAGGCAGGGCACATTTAATCTTTACCTTGGCATAAGCTTCAGTGTCAACGATATTCTTCGCCCCTCGTACGACAGCATAATTGCCACACCTACGTTTCAAATTCGGCTAGCAAATGCGCTCATTAAGCAGGGTGTACAACTAGACGCCAAAGACCACAAGGGTAATACTCCACTAATGCTCGCGGTAAATGAAGATATGTATGATATGGTGCGCCTCCTGATCGAGAAGGGAGCCGATACCGCTCTTTGCTCTCCGGCGCAGCTGGAGCAGATAGAATTGATTACATTGCCTGAAGATCAGCAGCGGAATCGACCCCATCTGTCTCACATGCTCTCCGCGATATCTGCTGGCGACAAAAACAGGGTTGATATACTGATACAGAGCGGTTTCGATATCAACACAAAAACCGTGAACGGACATAATGCGCTGCACTACGCGGTGGGCTACGTGTCCGATGAAAATGCAAAGATAGTGGACGCCCTTCTGGTCGCAGGTATAGAGTACGATATCGTTTCATATTCGAGATCGAGTTTGAATTCGGCCGCCAAGTGGCTGCAAAGAGGCAGCACCTCCCTGATGGTCGCTGCCGCAAATAATAATCTTGTTGCAGTTGAACGGCTAATAATGACTGGATCAGACATCAACCGACGCAACATTGATGGTAACACTGCACTGTTTTATGCTGCCAGGGCGGCGAACATTGAGGCATTAAAACTCCTACTTCAGCACGGTGCCGATGCTAACACAAAATGCATGGGGTCGTACACTCCACTGCGGGTTATGGTCCTCCTTGGCAGCCTGGAGGGCGTCACAGCCCTGCTGCAGAGCGGGGCAGATCCTAATCTCCTAAACTGGCAAATGTTAAGCGCTCTGCATGCTGCCTGTGCCCGTGCGAATATTGAAAAAAGCCTTTTGCCCGAAGGCGCTACACCGCTTTCTGATGATGAGAATAGTGAAGCCTTTGAGCTGCGCTTTCAGTTTGTTAAACTACTGGCAAGCCATGGAGCAGACCTGAATGTTGGTGGTAGGCGTAATACGCCACTGAGTTCGGCGCTTCGTAACGATTTTTACTCTCTGGCGAAAGTCTTACTGCAGCTAGGTGCCGACCCCAGTCTTTGCACGGTACACCAGCAGTCAATTATCAAGCAGCTTCTCTTGTAGCAGCGCAGCGGCCGCATTGGTGGTGGGTAGAGACTCCTCCGCGGCCGCTCGCGCCGCCACCGCTCTTGCAGGCAATCGATGTGCATGTTGAAGGAGGGAGTGCAGATGGCGGGACTGCTTTGTAGTTGCGGCGGTGCGCAGCGCAGCGGTCTGCCCTGGGAGCGGGCGGCGTCTCGCCCCCGATGTTCTTCACCAGCTTTGCGATACCGCTCTCGGTGCTTAACCTCTCCCCCCGGCAGTGCGACACGGCAACCCCTCCTCCGGGCACTCGTTGTGCTCGTTAAAGGAGGGATTGCAGATGGCGCGGCTGGTTGGTGGTTGCGGGTAGAAATTGGCGGTGCGCAGCGCAGCGGCCGCTTTACTTGTCTGCTGGTTCAACAATATTTCAAGGTTTACACGAGGGTTTGGAGCGGTATAATACGGCTTCCTATTATAGGTTTGAATATAATACGTAAAGAAGCCACACCTACCTTTTGGAGATAACTATGGAACCAGACGAGCAGCTTGCCAAACAGCTATTTGACGCGATTCGTGAAGAGGACGAACAGAAGTTAACAGATGCTTTGGAGAAAAGCGTGCCCTTAAATGTGCTCGATCCTGTTGATGACAATCACAAATACCATGAAATTACCGCCTTTCTTTTTGCCGTGAGCTGTGGCTGGGAGGCAGGGTTTAGATTGCTCGTGGTGCATGGAGCAGACCTGCATGAGGTAGATTATGACGGTACTAATGCCATGCACTGTATTTCATGGCGTGCCTATGCAAACCAGGAAGTAAAGAATATTGCCCTGTTACTTTTAGACCATGGCATTGCGTTTGATGCTCCAACAAAAGCCGACGATACAACCAATCGTACCGGACAGACACCCCTCATGTTTGCCGCTGCTAGTGGAAATAATTGGGGAGTTAACCTGCTTTTGCAGCAGGGTGCGGACGTAAACCGGAAGGATTCCAGCGGCGGTACTGCTCTAAGCCATGCCGCCGGACGGTTACATCTTGATATTGTGAAAACGCTCCTCTCGTATGGTGCAGATACAAACGTAGAGGATGATAAAATCTGGACTCCACTGCAACGCGTCATAAAGTGTCTGTCTTACGATGCTGCAGAAATTTTGTTGAATGCGGGTGCCGACCCAAATACAACTGATTACTATAGGCCAAATGCTTTGCATGAGCTATGCTACCAGGGAATTGTTTACTTCGGAATTACGGGCACTTTTTCCAATGAGATACTATACCCGAACTATGACAACGTAATTGCCGGTCCATCACTACAAAAGCGAATAGCAATTGCACTTTTCGAGCATGGCGTGCAGATAGATGCACGAGACCAGAAGGGTAATACCCCACTCATGCTCGCCTTGAATCAAGATATGTATGATATGGTGCGCCTCCTGATCGCGAAGGGCGCAGATACCACCTTTTGCACTCCAGCGCAACTGGATCTCATAGGGGTGATCACACTGCCTGAGGATCAGCAGTACAGTAGTCCCCATATTTCACACATGCTTGCTGCAATAGCTGTTGGAGATACACACAGAGTCGACAGCCTGATACAGTGCGGCCTCGACATCAATTCAACAACGGTGAATGGACATAATGCGCTGCACTACGCTGTGGGTTACGTGTCAAGTGACCGTGAGAGAATAGTGGATGTTCTCCTAAATGCAGGCATCGATTACGATGCTCGTTCGTATCCGAGTGACACCCGTCTGGAAACAGCGTTGAATAGTCAACGTGCGGCTATATTCGGAAATTTGCGACTGCCAACTGGTGCCCCCATGCAGCGAGGCAGTAAGCCGCTGATGGTCGCTGCTGCCGCTAATAACCTCTATGCGATCGAGCGGTTGATTCAGGCTGGTGCAGATATCAACAGCAAAAATGCTGACGGTAATACTGCACTGTTTTTTGCTGCCAGGGCGGCGAATATTGACGCATTAAAACTCCTGCTTCAACACGGTGCCGATGCTAACACAATTTGCATGAGTTCGTACACGCCGCTGCGGGTTATGGTTTACTTTGGCAGCCTGGAGAGCGTAACAGCCCTGCTGCAGAGCGGTGCAGATCCTAATCAGCCAGGTATTTACAAGCGAACTGCTCTGCATGCAGCTTGTGTCCGCTCCAATATTGAAAAATGCCTGTTGCCT
>DAIDKH010000076.1 GCA_027450145.1 Chthonomonadaceae bacterium
GCTGCAGAGCAGGGGAACGCGTGGGCGCAATATAATCTTGGCGAGTGTTACGAAAACGGGCAAGGCGTTGCGCAGGATTACGCGCAGGCAGTGGCGTGGTACAGAAAGGCTGTAGAGCAGGGGAACGCGTGGGCGCAATATAATCTCGGCGCGTGCTTTGAAAAGGGCCGAGGAGTTGCGGAAGACAATGCACAGGCTGTAGTTTGGTACGAGAAAGCTGCCGCCCAGGGTATCCCGGAGGCTTCCGCTGCGCTTGCCCGTCTAAAACGGCGCGGGTTCAATCTACTCAAATGGCTCACGAAGAAATGACAGCAAATGAAATACTGCTTCGCGTCGCACTAACGAGCCGGTGCGCGATGACGAAAGCAGCCTCCTATTTATTCTCAAGATGCGCTTCAGCGCAGCCGGAAAAACGACCGTAAGCCGGCGTACCCGCCAAATCGTCTGTTTTGGAGGGAAATATCCGGTTTAGTTATTGTGTACAGGGCTGATTGGACAATTGTGCATCTTTGCGTTCAGGCTAAGATAGGATAGAGGGGAATCGAGATGGATGGAACGTCGGGCAACCTGCAACCCAGTGATCTTGCCGGTGTGGTGCTCTACGCGCTGGTGTTGCAGGACTCGAGCCTTTGTAACGACGACAAGAGGTTGGGCAACCTGCTCAACGACTACTGCCGCGGCGCGTACCCCCTAGAGCGAAACGTGCTGGTAATCGCCGTTCGGACTGGTGTAGTACGCGAACTTGTTCGAAATCGCGCGGATAGTGTCTCCGAACTTACTCGCGGTCGGTTGGTGAGCCGAATGGTTGATGTGTTTGGCACTGAACGAGGTGTGGCCGCGTGGGCAATTGACTCGTGGATAGCTGTTGTCGCTGCCATGTATCGACGCGATCAGGGCCAGGCATCAGAACCAGCGGAAGTTCGGGAAATGCGAAAATTGGCTGTCGACGGCGATGTAGCCTCGCAGGTTAGCCTCGCAGGGTTTTACCGGTCCAACCCAAACTATGATGAAAGGATGGCTGTCTTTTGGATTAACCAGGCTGCAGAGCAGGGCCACGCGCAGGCCAGGTGCAACCTAGGCTTTTACTACGCACACGGCCGAGGGGTTGCGCAGGATTACGCGCGTGCTGTAGCGTGGTACCGCAAGGCTGCAGCGCAGGGGAACGCGAGGAGCCAGTGCAACCTTGGTGTGTGCTACGAAAACGGCCGAGGGGTTGCGCAGGATTACGGGCAGGCAGTGGCGTGGTACCGCAAGGCTGCAGACCAGGGGCACTCGCGGGCGCAGGGTAACCTAGGCTTTTGCTACGAATTCGGCTTAGGTGTTGGGCAGGATTACGCGCAGGCTGTGGCGTGGTACCGTAAGGCTGCAGACCAGGGGCACTCGTGGGCGCAGTGCAACCTAGGCTTTTTCTACGGAAACGGCCAAGGCGTTGTGCAGGATTATGCGCAGGCCGTGGCGTGGTACCGCATGGCCGGTGATCGGGGTGACAGCCATGCGTTACGTCATCTTGGTTTGTGTTATGCAAACGGCAAAGGCGTCGTCGAAGATGCCGCCCAGGCGGCAGAATGTTACCATATGGCTACGTGGCAACGGAACGCGCATGCGGATCAAGATCAGGTGTACTCCCATTTTCAGCTAGGCGAATGCTACGAATACAGCTTAGGTGTTGTGCAGGATTACAAGAAAGCAGTGGCTTGGTACCGCAGGGCGGCGGAACAAGGGTACGTGGAAGCGCAGTTTAGACTTGGCGAGTTCTGTGAATACGGTGTTGGGACCGCGAAGGATTCTGCGGAAGCACTGCGATGGTATAGTCACGCTGCGGTGCAGGGGCATGCGGATGCAGAAACTAGCTTGGCTTATCTAGGTGAAGATTTAGGGCATGCCGTGAATGGGATTTGGAAGGTTTAGGAAAACTGACCTTGATCCGGGCTGTGTCCGTGACGGCACCATAGCCACCTGAGCTAGCTTGCTGCTGCATGTACGTTCTGGTTATCGTTTCGGCAATGGCGGTCGCGTGGATTGACAACAGGCACAACGATTTTAACAAAGTGGCGTTGACCCGGATACCTTTTGCAACAGGGCGAGTTGTTGAGCAACAAGCTATTGTCTGCGGCCTGCGCCGAGGTTCATTCGACGAGAGATTCGCTGAGCGACCCCTTCGGCTAGTTCGTGGTTCGCATGACTACGTCGATTGCTTGGCACCGGCGCTGAAATTCGTCGTCTGGAAGCGCTGGTTGGGCACCTTCGACAGTCAGGTTAACGCCCATGTCAATCCAGCTACGGCAACCGCCGAATGCCTTGGTATACGGCATCTCTATTGGTCGTGGCAGGCTGTAAGCACGTACTACCAAAAGAGTAAGTGGGTCGTAGGGGTTGTAGTCAAAACGTTGTTGAACGTAGTTCTCATTGCCAATGTGAAATGCAGAAAGTGCGCGCACCTGCTCCTCGTTTTGCGCACGATAAAACTTGTGGGCAACACCAAAACCTGTGAGCGTCACCTTATCATTCGGCGGTATGGGAATACTGGCGAGAAGCGGCTGGTACTGAGGCATCACTAACTCACTCTTTTGATGTTCGAATGTAGGCAGAAGAAAGAACTGTTCCGCCTCTACCCGGAATACACCACCCTCTTCTCGCAATCCCCCTTTGCGTATGAGCAGTACCTGGGTTCCATTTGAAAGGGCCGTGCAGATCGCTGCCCACTCCTTCAATGCAACGTTAGCTTCCACTCTCATTGGCCCGTCTCGGTTAGCGATCGAAGGAAGGGATTATTTCGACGCTCTGCGCCAATGGAAGTCGAGGGGCCATGGCCGGGCAATACGCGCATAGCATCTGGTAGGACGAGGAGGTGATCGCCAATACTTTTAAGCAGCTGCGGCAGATCACCACCAGGCAAGTCGGTTCTACCAATTGAGCCCTTAAACAGGCAGTCCCCGCATATCACTGCTTCTTTGGCAACAAACACAACGTGTCCTGGCGCGTGCCCAGGAGTGTGTTTCACCTGCAGTTCTGTTTTACCCAGACGAAAGATAGTATTGTGCTGCAGCAGCACAGATGGCATGGGTGATGCCTCGGCCTCAAAGCCATATCTTTCAGCCTGAAATGGAAGGGTCTCAAGTAAAGGAATATCGAGTGGATGCAGCGCAATAGGCGCGCCGGTGTGCCTTGCCCAGAACGCGTTGCCAATTACATGATCGAAATGTGCATGCGTGTTCAGGATATAGGCCACTGTGCAGTGCCTTTTTCGTACATCATCAATGATCGATTCGCTCTCAAATGACGGATCAATTAGCGCAGCCTGCCGGGTCTCCTCGTCGATTATCAGGTACGTGTTGTTGTCCATCGGCCCCAGCGGAAACGAGTATATCTCCATCTACTGCTCCAGTGCGTCGGTACAACGACCGCAAAGCGACGGGTGGTTGGCACGGGTTCCTACGTCGCGCCGCACCAGCCAGCATCGCTCACATCGCTTCCCCTCTGCCGCCTGTACTGATACTTCCAGCACATCGCCAGCGGGTTGAAGAATTACCTGGGACACTAACAATATGGAGTCCAGATTCTCGGCATATTGATTGATGATGGGTAGTATGGCAGCGTCTGGACGAATCACAAGGCAGCTCTCCAGTGGATTACCTGCTTCACCGGTCTTGCGTGCCTCCTCCAGTGCTCGGTTGCAGGTATCTCGCAGTTCGCGAAGTTTATGCCACCTGTCCAGGAGTGGCTGATCGGACTCAACCGCGCTAGGCATATCGGCAAGGTGAACCGAGCCGGCGGAATCAGGTACATCGAGATGGTCCCACACCTCTTCCGCGGTGTGCACCAGAATGGGCGCGAGTAACCTCGCCATTGCGTTGCACAGGTTCCACAGGGCCGTTTGTGCACTTCGCCGCTCGGGTGATTGTCTTGCCGATGCGTACAGTCGATCCTTCAGTACATCCAGATAGAATGAGGAGAGGTCTACAGAGCAGAAGTTGAGTACCGCCTGGTAGACATGATGATAGTGATAGTTGTCATAGGCTGTCCTACATTCCGCGATCAACTGATTTAGTCGTTGCAGCACCCATGCATCCATTTCGAGCAACTCATTAGTGGCTATCGCATCGGTCTTAACGTTGAAATCGGCAAGGTTGTTGATCATGAAGCGGAATGTATTGCGTACCCTTCGGTACATATCACCGACCTGCTTCAGCAGGTTGTTCCCGCACTTTGTCTCGGCCATGAAATCCTGGGATGCAACCCACCATCTCACGACGTCCGCGCCATACTGGTTAATCACTGCGAGGGGATCTACCGTATTGCCCTTGCTTTTGTGCATGGCCTCGCCGTTCTCGTCCAGAGTCCAGCCATTTGTAACCACATTCTTGTATGGCGCCGACCCACGGGTTGCTACAGCTATCATGAGGGACGAATTGAACCATCCACGGTGTTGATCGCCACCCTCCAGATATACATCCGCGGGCCAGTGCAGTTCCGGCCACTCCTCACCTTCCAGAACCGCTCTGTTGGTTGATCCGGAATCGAACCATACGTCTAGGACATCGGTCTCCTTGCGAAGCTGATCAACTCCAGCCGAGCAGTGCGGGCAGGCAAAGCCCTCAGGCAGTATTTCCGCGGGAGTCCTGACGTACCAGGCGTCGCCCGTCTCACGCCGAGTAAGATCGGCCACGGCAGCAACCGACTCTGGTGTAACTACAGCTTCACCGCATGCCTGGCAGTAGAAAGCAGGAATCCCTACCCCCCAGCTTCGTTGGCGGCTTATACACCAGTCGGGTCGACTGCTCACCATGCTCGATATGCGGTTAATGGCTTCGCGAGGGTGCCAGGTAACCGTTTGGATGGCAGAGAGCGCCTTTTCACGAAACCCAATATGATCAATGTTCATAAACCACTGAATTGTCGCCCGGAATATGAGCGGGCTATGACAGCGCCAGCAATGAGGATAGGAGTGCTCAAACTTTTCGGCAGCAAGTAAGTGACCACTGGCCCGAAGCGCCTTCAGCATAACACCATTGGCTGCCGAGTCACGGTTTGGCTTTTCAGGGTCGGCGATAACCCGCAACCCCTCAAATTGCATACCGTCAAACGACCCTGCCTGTGCTGTGTAACGACCGTCTGGCCCCACCGGATTCAGCACCTCAAGCCCAAATTTCATACCGGTTTCGAAGTCTTCCTTGCCGTGACCCGGGGCAGTATGGACAATGCCAGTTCCTGCATCCATTGTTACGTAGGGCGCGGGAAGTACAGGGGATGTGCGGTGAAACAGTGGGTGGCTGAAGACCACGCCCTGCAAGTCCGCACCACGGACGGTACGCATGACCTGTATTTCAGTAAGATGAGCCGCCGCTAGGACCGACTCCCGCAAGGGAGCCGCAAGTAGGTAGTCGGCTTCCTCACCGTTCTGCAGGCACCGAACTACCTGGTAATCTGCGTCTGGGTGGACTGCAAGAGCAAGGTTGGCGGGCATTGTCCAGGGAGTCGTGGTCCAGATTATCGCGTAAGCTGGAACAGCTCCCGAAAATATGCCTTTCTCGTCGAGGTGCAGCGGAAACCGTACGTAGATGGAGTTGGATGTGTGCTGTTCGTATTCCACCTCGGCGTCTGCTAATGCGGTTTCGCAAACGCCGCACCACAATACAGGCTTAAGCCCACGGTAGATAAAACCGTGACTGGCAAGCTCTCCAAACACCTCCACGATACGAGCTTCCAACTGGCTGCTCATCGTAAGATACGGATGTTCCCAGTCGCCACGAATACCCAAACGCTTGAACTGGGTTGATTGCACCTCTACCCATTTTGCTGCATATTCGCGGCATGCCTTACGCAGGTCTACCCTTTCTGGTGACCTTTTGGCTTCACGAAACTCTCTTGCTACAGCGTTTTCTATTGGCATTCCGTGATTGTCGAAACCAGGTACATACGGCGCATTGTAGCCCAGCATCGAGTGGTACCTTATCGCGATATCCTTGGCGGTCTTGTTTAATGCATGACCTAAATGGATGTTACCGTTTGAATAGGGTGGACCATCATGAAGTACCCAGGTGCCTAAAGACGACGTTCGATCGAGTGAGCGGTGATAGAGATCCATCTCTTCCCAACGCTGCTGCCATAAGGGTTCGCGTGTCGGCAGGCTGCCGCGCTGCGGAAAGGCATTGCTGTCCTTGTCGCTTAACGGTAGATTCAGTGTCGACCTATAATCGTGATTTGTCTCATCCGAAGGGGTGGTCATTTATGCGGTATTCCTGTTTGTAATAGTAGCGTGATATTATTGTGGCACATTCGCCAAGACCCGAACCTCGCGCCTTATGCACCGAGCCGCTCACCGTTTATTTAATCATTGTTTGCGGAGCGCGTCATGCTCGGTCGGCATGTAATTGGACGGCAGTTGTCGATGATGAATAATTCTACTTGTGCTCGTCGGACCGCAGCGCGTGTGGTGTGTATTTAAGACTCCCGTTTGCACCAAATGAGCATACTATGGTAGTGCAGGATTTATTGACCGTTAGATTTAATAATGCAATTGATTATTTTAGATAATTGCTCGCCTTTTGTGTGGTGTAATTGCGTTTGAGTTTTCCTTGGTGCGCGGTTGTTTACATTTTTCAGGAGGCCAACCATGAATGATCAGCGTCCGAGATACCATAACTCGCTATTCGATAGCGCGCGATGGAACAACTTTGAGTTTCGTGACGGGGATATCGTCATCTGTACTCCCGCTAAATGCGGCACTACATGGACGCAAATGATCTGTGCCCTCCTTATCTTTCAGACTACTGAGCTTGAGAAGCCTTTGTCGCAGTATTCGCCCTGGCTAGACATGCAAGTGCGAACCGAGCAGGAGGTTTATGACTTACTCGGCGCTCAGCAACATAGACGGTTTATCAAAACACATACGCCACTAGACGGGTTGCCTATCAATCCAAAGGCCACGTACGTTTGCGTGGGGCGTGACCCTCGGGATGCAATTATCTCGTTAACGCACCACATAGACAATATGAATCATGAAGCCTTCCGGTCGATGGTTGCAGCGGCTACAGGCGTGGCGTCTAAAGAGCCTGAGCCCGAGGAAAAGGACGAGGCAGCGAGCGAACCCAAGACCCCATCGACCACCGAGGAGTGGTTCTGGCAGTGGGCTGAAGATGAGACGCCACTCGTGGAAAAGCTATCGACGCTACGTGGAACTCTTCACCACTATCAACAGGCCTTCAAACACCGCGAGCTAGGTAACGTCTTCATAATGCACTACGCGGCTATGAAGGCAGACCTGGAGGGGGAAATGCGTCGGCTTGCTTCTGCACTGCAGATTGAGGTACCTGAAAAGCTGTGGCCCAGCCTGGTACAGGCCGCAAAGTTTGAGAACATGCGCGAGAACGCTGCCCGCATCGCGCCCGATGCTGAAAAAGGAGTCTGGAAGGATGCCCGTGGTTTCTTCTACAGCGGATCAAGTGAGTACTGGAAGGAGTTTTTCACACCGGAGGCGTTTGAAAGGTATAAGATGCGGGCTGATGCTCTTGCTGAAGTGGATCTGTTGCGGTGGGCGCATCAGGGCAGCAATCCTGAGATGTGGTAGATCGTTATCGCTGTCAAACATACTCAATGGTGACGAAATCAACGGTTAATAGGTGTTGGGTTGCAAAGGTGTTTTGCTAAATTGCTGGTAGACTCATTCTAATTTAAACCGGGGCCAGGTAATTCAAATTGTCCGATACCAACAACGTGCTAATGAGCATGCGGCATCTGTCTCGCACGTTCTCTCAACGCACTGGTCTTTTTGGACGACAATCGCACTCGGTATATGCCGTGAATAATGTTTCACTCGATATTTATCGGGGTGAGACACTTGGTTTGGTCGGCGAGAGTGGTTCAGGTAAGTCCACCTTTGCAAGATTGGCTCTGCGGCTTATTGAACCTACGAGCGGAACGGTGCAATTTGAAGGCAAGTCGCTTACCTCCATGGGAAGGGATGAACTGTTAGCGTTCAGGCGCAAGGCGCAAATGGTCTTTCAGGATCCCTACAGCTCGCTCAACCCCCGTTTAACAGTTTCCAGGCTCATTGGTGAAGGGCTGGACCTCGCCGGTATTACCAACGTGGTTGACCGCACTACCGAGACCGCCAGACTGCTGGAATTAGTTGGATTGGCACCCAGTATATCCAACCGCTACCCTCATCAGTTTTCAGGCGGTCAGCGCCAGCGCATAGGTATCGCACGCGCCCTTGCTGCCGGCCCCACCTTCATTGCCGCCGATGAGCCGGTATCTGCGCTGGATGTATCGGTGCAGGCTCAAGTCCTCAACCTTTTACTTCAGCTGCAAAACTCGTTAAGCCTCACTATGCTTTTCGTTGCGCATGATCTGGCGGTTGTTCGCCATATTTCAGACCGTGTTGCAGTTATGTTTCTCGGTCGCATTGTAGAACTGGCGGATAGCGACTCGATCTACTCGGCCCCACTCCACCCATATACCCGTGCCCTTTTAGAGGCTATTCCGATACCCGATCCGGATCGCACGCCGCCGACACCGCCTGCTATTGAGATCCAGCCAATTGAAGGAGCAGGGTGTCCATACGCTGCGCGGTGCAGGTTTGCAGTGGCTATGTGCCGCGAAACGGTTCCGGATTTGCGAGAGCACGAACCAGGGCATTATGCAGCGTGTTTGCGCGCAGGCGAAATATAGACCTCCAGTGCATCTGGCTGCGGCGTGCAGAGGATGATTGCGAGGCGCTCGAATCCTCCACGCGGGCTGTGACCGGCGGGCGGGAAGCCAATTTGCTTGAATGGCGTACTCACTGGTATAATAAGGATGTTGTATGCAGGTGGAATTGTGCCTGCAGAATACGCACCGGTGTGGATTTGCGCGTAGGGTGTGAGGCATTGCCTTGTCAACGCGCGAAACAGAAGCACCGGGAGGAATGGAAGCGGAATCTCCGCTATCCACAAAAAAACCCTGGAGAAAATCATTGGCTTCACTTTCTATGAAAGAACTGCTGGAGGCAGGTGTCCATTTTGGCCATCCCACCCGCCTCTGGAACCCCAAAATGAAGCGCTACATCTACGGCGCGCGCAACGGAATCTACATCGTAGACCTTCACCAGACCCTCAAGCTTTTTGATGATGCGCAGCGATTTGTGCAAGAGATCGTGGCAGATGGCGGGTCTGTTCTGTTCGTTGGTACCAAGAAGCAGGCTCAGGATGCGATCGCCGAATCTGCAACCCGGTGCCGACAGTACTACATCAATCAGCGCTGGCTGGGTGGAATGCTTACTAATTTCCGCACCATTCGCGACCGCGTGAAACGTCTGCAGGAGATAAATGACATGCAGACTAATGGCACGCTGGACAGGCTCACCAAGAAGGAAGCGATGCTTCTTTTGGAAGAGCGCGATAAGCTGGAGCGGTACCTGGGTGGCATTAAGACCATGGAGAAGTTGCCAGACTGCCTAATAGTTGTTGACTGCAAGCGTGAGCATATTGGACTAGCCGAAGCGCATCGCCTGCAAATTCCGGTGGTTGCCCTCGTAGATACGAACTGCGATCCCGATAAGGCGGATTATGTAATTCCCGGTAACGACGACGCAATTCGCGCTATTAAGCTGATTACAGGCAAGCTGGCTGATGCCATTGCCGAGATTAAGCAGGCCGAATGGGATGCCGCTGAAGAGGCGCTGGGCGTCACCGAAGAGGAAACACCGGATAAGCCGGATGTGGATGCCGAAAATGCTCCTGTGGTTCCTGAGTTTGAGGCTTCGGACAGTGTGGTTAGCCCGGGTGTTGAAGATGAATACGCCGCAATGGCACAATCGGTAGCCGTTGAGGAGTAATTTCCTTATATCAAAGTAAATGACGGAAATGAGGGGCTTCGTTTCACTCTGTTGAACGGGTGAAGAAGCCCCATATGTTGGAAGGAACCCGCAAATGGCCGAGATAACGGCCGCAATGGTGAAGTCGCTTCGCGAGCGCACCGGAGCGGCAATGATGTTGTGTAAGGAGGCACTCGTCGAGACCAGTGGTGATGTCGATGAGGCAATTGTATACATTCGCAAAAAACTTGGCGCCAAGCTAAGTGACCGTGGTGACAGGGTTGCAGCAGAAGGTGTTATCGCAGTCGCTGTTGTGGACTCACGCGACGCCGCCATTATAGAACTTAATTCCGAAACAGACTTCGTGGCGCGCAATGAGGATTTTAAGCTGCTTGCCAGCCAGCTAGCGCATCAGGTTGCCCACCAGAAGGGTGGTACCGTGGATGTTGTCCTGGGGCAGTCTTACCACGCAGATTCCTCGCAGACGATGCAGGAAAAACTGCATGACGTTTTCACCAAACTGCGCGAGAGAATTGTTTTTCGCCGTTTTGAGCTTATTTCTACCGATGATCGTGGAGTGCTGGCAACCTATGTGCACGTACCTGCCAACGACCGAATCGGTGTGCTGGTGGAGCTGGAGGCGCCGGACGCTGCGGCCGCGGCATCCCCAGAGGCTCGCACTGCTGGTAAAGAGATTGCTATGCAGGTGGCCGCTGGAAAGCCTCACTATGCCACTCGCGAAGACGTCCCAGCTGCGAAGGTGGAGCAGGAGCTGGCTATCGCTCGAGAGACCGCTCGCAATGAGGGAAAACCAGAGGCGGCCATCGAGAAGATTGCTCAGGGGCGCCTGAAAGCATTCTATGAGGAAGTCGTCCTGCTGGAGCAAGGATATCTGCGCGATCCTAAGAAGACGGTTGAGCAGTACCTTAAAGAGGCTGGATTTAAACTTCGCCAGTTCGTAAGGTACGAGGTTGGTGAGGCGACAGAATCTGGATCCGCTGTTGAGGCGGCAGCAGAATGAGTGACAGCTCCGACCATCAGGCGGTCGCGAGCTCTTCTGGCACGGCGGCGGCTTCGGCCGCCAGCCGTGTGAATGCTAGTGCTCCCAATGTCCGCTGGAATCGAGTACTGCTTAAGCTCTCGGGTGAAGCTTTCGCGGTAGACCACACATCCTCGCCCACCGATGCCCCGCGCGCTGGTTTGAATTACGCCACCATTCGCTCTATCGCCACTGAAATTGTTGCAGCGCATGCCACGGGGGTAGAAATTGCCGTTGTAATTGGTGCAGGCAATATCGTACGTGGCGAACGAGCCGCCGAAGCTGGTATGGAACGTGCCGCTGCAGATTACATGGGGATGCTTGGCACTGTAATAAACAGTATGGCCCTACAGGACGCACTGGAGAAACAGGGCGTTCCAACCAGGGTAATGAGCGCGCTGAACATGAGCGAGGTAGCCGAGCCTTTTATTCGACGACGTGCTATTCGCCACCTGGAAAAGGGGCGCATCGTGGTGCTGGCTGGTGGAACGGGCAATCCGTTTTTTACCACGGATAGCGCAGCCGCACTGAGAGCCAACGAGCTTTTGGCAGGAGCCGTACTCAAGGCTACAAACGTAGACGGTATCTACGACCGCGATCCGCGGAAGTTTAGCGATGCCAAGCGGTTCACGCAGATAACCTTTGATACATGCATTTCTAACAATTTGCGTGTTATGGATCAAACGGCATTTACGTTTTGCCGGGAGTATGACATTCCCATCGTCGTATTTGATATTGCCCAGCCAGGTAACATTCGGCGCGTAGTGGCTGGGGAGCACATTGGTACGCTTGTTTCAAGCGCGACAGGTGACTGACCGGGCCCGCTACATGTAGCCTCAGGAGTTTTTACCATGATCCCCGAACTTTTAAAAGAGACTGAAGAGAAGTTGCGCAAGGCATTGGAAGCCACTAAACAGGAGTTTGCTCAAATCCGTACCGGCCGAGCGCATCCTGGCCTGGTGGAACATATAAAGGTGGATGCCTATGGATCCCAGCTGCCGCTAAATCAGGTGGCCACTGTTACCGTACCTGAACCTCGGCAGCTTCACATTGCACCGTTTGATCGCTCACTGCTAAATGTTTTGGAAAAGGCAATCCTTAAATCTGACATTGGGATCAATCCGAACAATGATGGAGTTGCCATTCGCCTCAACATCCCACCACTTAACGAACAGCGGCGCAAGGAGCTGATTAAGCAGGTTAGCCAGAAGGCAGAACATGGCCGGGTGTCCCTGCGTACGGTGCGCCAGGAGGCTCACAAAAAACTTCAGGCAAGTCGCAAGTCTAGTGAAATCTCCGAAGATGACGAGAGACGAGGTATGGATCAGATCCAGAAGCTCGTAGACAAGTACATTGCGCTTGTGGATGAAGCCACTCGTGCTAAAGACGCCGAGTTGATGGAGGTCTGAATTTGGAATGTGCTGCGTGCGATGTCAACGCCTACATCAGCAGCAAGGGGTTGGATCCAGCAAAAATGCCAGCGCACGTGGCCATCATTATGGATGGTAACGGCCGTTGGGCAACCTCCAAGGGCAAGAACCGCCTGCTAGGGCACACACAGGGCTACCATACTCTTAAACAGATCGTTTATGAGAGTAATCGCCTGGGACTTACGTGCCTGACAGTTTACGCATTCTCCACGGAGAATTGGCGCCGATCGGGTGATGAGGTCGGCGGACTGATGACACTCATGTTGGAGGCAATGCGTGCTGAAATAGAGGAGCTCATTCAGACGGGTATCCGAGTAAGAGTGTCGGGAAGGCTCGCGGAATTACCGGAGGACCTCCGCGAAGAGCTGCAGGCTGCATCCCACAGGACTAAGCACCTTCCCGGCCTCATCTTTAACCTGGCAATCAACTATGGCGGCCGGGCCGAGGTTGTGGACGCGGTGAGGACAATTTGCAAGGCCGTTGAAAATGGTGAGCTACGTGCCGAGGACGTGAACGAGAATCTTATACACGATCACCTCTATTCGCCTGATCTGCCCGACCCGGATCTTCTTATACGGACCGCCGGTGAATTGCGCCTAAGTAATTTTCTTCTGTGGGAGACCGCTTACAGCGAAATTTATGTGACCCCTGTATGTTGGCCAGATTTTGACCCCAGTAATTTAGTACGCGCAATTGCTGATTTTCAACGTCGCACTCGCAAATTTGGCACTGTGGTTGAGGAGGCAATATCCTGAAAAATCTGGTGATTCTTGGCAGCACTGGCTCCATCGGTACACAGGTGCTGGATGTCGTTGAACGACTTCATGACAGATTCAAGGTAATTGCAATCGCTGCCAACAGTAATGTGGAACTGCTTGCGGAGCAAGCAGCCCGGTACCACGTAGAAAACGTGTGCGTAGCGGACGCCTCGCGCGAACCGCAGATGCGTAACGAATTACTCAAAGTTGGGTCTAGTGCTCGGTTACTTACAGGTGTCGACGGGATGTGCACGATTGCGCAGCTGGACGACGCAGATCTTATCATCGTTTCAGTAGCAGGCGCTATTGGCATTGCACCCACCCATGCTGCTCTTGGTGCAGGTAAGGACATAGCGCTAGCAAGCAAGGAAGTTCTAGTGGCGGCTGGCGAGGCCACGATGGCGCTGGCACGAGCCAATGGGTGCCAGATTCTGCCGATAGACAGTGAGCATTCAGCCATTTTTCAATGCCTGCAAGGGGCGCCGCCGCATAGTCTGGAGCGTATTTTCCTTACGGCTTCTGGTGGTCCGTTTCGAAAGATGTCGTTACGCGACATGGAGTCCGTCACGCCACAGCAGGCGCTTCGTCATCCTACTTGGAACATGGGCGGACTTGTCACCATTAACTCCGCAACGCTTATGAATAAGGCACTGGAGGTCATTGAGGCACGCTGGTTGTTCGATGTGCCAGTAGAAGCCGTGGAGGTAGTTGTTCATCCACAGTCAATCATCCATTCAATGGTCCGGCTTACCGACGGCTCTACCCTGGCGCAACTGGGCTTGCCGGATATGCGTTTGCCTATTCAGTATGCCCTGGTATATCCGGAGCGCCTGAATACCGAACTGCCACGCATGAACCTCACAGATTTCACTTCGTTGACCTTTGAGGCACCGGACCATGAGCGGTTTCCAGCCTTGAAGATTGCAGAAGAAGCAGTCAAAATTGGCAAAACGGCTCCGGCAGTGATGAACGCTGCTAACGAGGCCGCGGTGGCAATGTTCCTGAATAACCAGATCCCGTTTCTTGAGATGGCGGTTAGGGTCCGAAAGGCCATTAAAGAACACGACCCTCTGGAACCGACACTAGAGAATGTAATTGCGGCCGATAAGTGGGCACGAAAGTTCGTAGAGAGCTTATAGGTCACCACATTAATAGACCTCCCGGTGCGTCCGGAAAGGGGCATTCGCGTTGCTTCACTTCCATCCGAATATTGGTACATTAAAATCTGCGGTGGATTTCCTCCTTATTCTTACCGTTCTGGTCGTAGCCCATGAGTGGGGGCATTTTATTGCCGCCCGAATATGCGGCATGCGCGTGGACGACTTCTCGGTGTTTTTTGGTAAACGCCTTGTTAGGCTAGGTGTAAGAAACGGGACCGAGTACAACATAAGAAGCATCCCGTTGGGTGGCTTCGTTATGATCGCCGGCATGGATCCTTCTGATGCCATTGTGGAGGAAACCGGCGATATTGCCGAGGATGCCAAGGCGCGTGCCCGTGCCAACGATCCTCAAGCATTCTTCAACAAGCCGCTAATACAGCGGGCTTTTGTCATTTTCGCTGGGCCACTAGCGTCCATCTTGTTCGGTTATCTGCTATTCTGTACAATCGGATTCACGATGGGGCTACCAAATCCCAGCGTTCAGAATCAGGTTCAAATGGTGCTAAAAGGTTCACCTGCTGATAAGGCTGGGTTGAGGGCCGGGGACAGAATTATCAAGGTTGACAACCAAGTTATTAATGCAGCCGACGGCCCGAAGCTGGTTCACATCATTCACCACAGTATTGGAACGCCGCTGCATCTAGTTTTACTTCGTGGAAGTCAACAAATTAACGTCGTTGCTACCCCGTACGCTGCGAAAGTACCGGATCAGTTGGTGAATGGTCGCGTGACAACGGTTACTGAGGGGCGCCTAGGGTTTGTGCCCTTTTTGGTGATGACTTACCAAAAGTACCCGCCACTCATGTCCATTAAAATGGGCACGGTTTCTATTGCCAAGGATGTTGAGAGTATGGTTACTACCATATTCAGCAAGCACGTCAAAGAGGCAGTTGGCGGTCCCATTGCGATAGCAAGTTACGTGAGCATGGCTCGTCAGCAAGGAATTGCAACACTGTTGATTTTAGGTGCCAGCCTCAGTATCAGCCTGGGCGTGATTAACCTGTTTCCAATCCCCATTCTTGATGGCGGGCATTTACTTCTGTTAGCGTTGGAATTCATACGCAAACGGAGGCTGTCGGCGCGAGAGATGCAGTACGCCAACATGTTCGGTCTGTCGGTAATTCTGCTTCTAATGGTGCTCGTAATGGTGAATGACATACAACGTCTACTGGCTGGCAAACTCTAGCCCGTTAGTGCAACCGTTTGAGTCGACAATAATCTATGCCCCCGGCCGTTTAACCAGCGGCACGGGGGCGTTTAGTTAAGCAAAGAGCACGGAAGTCATCCCCAGGAATTTTTTGCAAGATTGCTGCGACCTCATCGTTCAATGTGTTAATTGCATTGGGACTTACCAAACACAAGGTTCCTACCGCAATGACATCCGCACCGGCGGCGAAAAAGTCGATGGCATCCTGAGGGGTCATGATTCCGCCACCTGCAATTATCGGGAGCGTGCTGGCTCCCGCGGCAAGTTGTGCTTGCAGCAGACTTATTGGTTTTATGGCTGGTCCGCTATATCTGCCGCCCTCCTCACCAAAGCGGAGACTGGGTTGGTCCCCAGACCACCGCATAGATGCCGCCCGAAGGCTTTGACCAGTCACAATGGCATCGGCACCTTCCAATTCGGCTTTACGGCACAAATCGGCAGTGTTGAAATGGTCTGGCGGCAGCTTGACGAGCAGGCTTTTACTGCATGCCCTGCGGATTGAACGAACGGCAGTTACCAAATATTCCTGTAGCGTTGGGCTATCCGTTGAACCGTTCGCCTGCGGAAGCCCACAGAGATTCGCTTCGAGCGCCGCAACGTCCGGTGAGTCCTCTAGTGCTGCCGCCAGTGCGGACCAGTCTTGCGGATTGCTCGCCGCAAGTGAAACGATGATTGGTGCGCCGTACTGCGCAAGTAAAGGCAGAACCTCATCAAGAAATCGTGTCATGCCAGGGTTCGGTAGTCCGGTGTTGTAGAGCAAACCTGCGGGTGTCTCCGCAGTTCTGCTTCCGGTTGAGCCAATCCGCTCTGAGATTGTTACTGTGGGGGTTACAATTGCTCCCAGTGCGGTTGGGGAGATTAGGTCCCGCAACACATCTCCCCAGCCTACGCAGCCTGCGGCACTTATGACGGGTCGTGTAATTGTTAAGCCACCCCTAATTGTAACCGGACTGAATTTCAATATGGATCTCCAGACGATCGCCTCGCCGCGCGAAATGTTCTCCGCCACTGGGTCTGCATTACCAGTAAACTCAGGACAGAGGAATGGCTCATGTTTCTCAAGCTATCTGGAATTCTACCCAGTTTAGCCATAATTACGGATGTAAGCGCGATTGGTCCAGCAGCAGCATGCAGGGTGGTACAGGGCAACGAACGAGCGTTTGCAGGAGTTAGTTGAATGAAAGGTTTTGGGTTGCGTTTGGTTGTTGTAGGCTTGCTGTTGCTTCAAGGGAAGAAGGTGTGCGCTCAGAAGTCGTGGAACCCGATGGAATTGTGGGCGCGGAAACACGAGAGCTACAAGCGGAACCTTCCGATGTCACCCACGTTCACACCCCAACAGATCGCGTCACAGCGTGCTGCCGGACAAGGCCTCATGACCGCCATCCAGGACGCATGCGCGGCGGGATCTGCGGCATACAC